>JAGQPW010000002.1:0-37469 GCA_020426515.1 Planctomycetaceae bacterium
AACAACATTCCGTTCACCGTCACCCGCCCGCCGCGCGAGCCGTTTGAGCAGATTCGCATCGTTGCCGCCAAGGCCGCCGATACGGCATGGTTTGCCCATCGCAAGATTGAAGCCCACGAGCCCAATGTTCCACTCGGCATGGTGCAGCGGGAAGTGGTACTGAAGTACCGTCGCCCCAGCGAGGAGGATGTTGCTGCAGCCCGAAAGGTGCTGGAACTGAAGGACGAAAAAGAGATCGAGAACCTGCCTCGACTCGCGCAGAATTACGCCCGTCAAACGGTGCGGGCCGCCGAACGCGAAGAAGAAACCCTCACCGTGCTCGTGCAGGCGATTCGTATTGGCGATCTGGCGATCTGCGGGATTCCGTTTGAGACCTTTGCCGAAATCGGCCTCGAACTCAAAGATCGCAGCCCCTTCCCCCAAACCATGGTCATCGGCCTCGCCAACGGCCGCTACGGCTACTTGCCAACGCCCGAACAGCACCGCCTGGGAGGCTACGAAACGTGGCTGGGCACCAACATCGTGCAGGAAGACACATCTGTGATTCTGACGGAGAATCTGGTGGAGATGATGAACGAACTGCACGGGGCGAGTGCGAAGTAGAAACGGAACAGACTCTTGGCGACCTGGTCTGGTCAGCGCACAAAAAGACGCCGCCCAACCCTAAGTCTGGACAGCGTCTCCAAGTACACCCGGAGGGATTCGAACCAAAAAAAAAGTTCCGAAGACCGATGCTCTATCCAATTGAGCTACGGGTGCCGGTGCGTGACGGAGGGTAGTGAGTTTTGAGGGAATTGCCAATCGACTTGTTGCCAAACAGACCGAAACCCGGGCGGGGACTCCTCGACGCCATCGTTTCAATCGTCTAAGATGGTAAAGTTGTCTCAGGGACTGGACTGGTACGCGCGGGCTGGCGTCATTGGACGTTTTCGACTGTACGCTAGAGGCTGGCGTTCAGAATCTCTTGACCTACATCATTTGCGTTATGCGTCCCGAGCAAACCTGCTGGTTCCCTCGCCTCTGCTCCGCTGTGAATCACGGCAGGGGGCTGCAGTGGGCGGTTCTCTGGCTGCTGATGGTCTTCATTATTCCCCAGCAGCCCAGTGCGGCTCAGGCTCCAGCCACGGAAGCCGAACCCAATCCGACTCCCGACGCACCTGCTGAAGAGGCCCAGCCAACGTCCTCCCCTCCTGTCAAACGGATGTTGCTGCAGGAAAACTTCCCCAATGGGGAATGGGCCTTTTTTGGCAGCAAGAAGGAGTCGGCCCTGAAGGACACCTGGAAACTGGTGAAAGGGGAAAAGCCTGAGGACCTGACGCTTGTCTGTACTGGCGAACCCTACGGATATATCCGCACACGCCAGGTCTTTGGGGATTTCGAATTGGGACTGCAATGGCGATACCCCAAGGACGAAAACGGCAACAGCGGCCTGCTGCTGTTCACTGCGGGGGAAGATCGCCTGTGGCCCGATTCCCTGCAAATTCAATTGCACCATTCAACCGCGGGCAGCACGTTTCCCGGCGGAGCCGCCAAGGCGGATAACGAACTGCGAAACGTCCCGCTGCTTTCGCGTCCTCCCGGCCAGTGGAACGAATGTGTGGTCACGAGCGAACAGGGACGCGTGACCGTCGTGATCAATGGCAAGAAGGTCGGCGAAGTGACTGGCTGCACCCCAAACTCCGGCACCATCGCCCTGCAAAGCGAAGGATCGGAAATTCACTTTCGTCAGATCTGGATCAAGGAACTTGGCAAAATTGAATCCACCATGTCACAGGGCATGACCCCGCCCACCTGGGAGGAGTTCTTGCCACCACGGATCCGCCGCCGACTCATGCGCAACCCTTCGGTATCGACCGACGAAGTCTGGATCGTGCGGGATACGATCCGACGGGGACGGAATTCCAACCATGATTTTCAGGTCTGGTACGAGCACCTTCCCGCAAACTGCACGATCGCCCCGGGCACACAGGCAGTACCATAGCGTCTGGACTTCTCCACGTTCCCGTCTCCCGCCTGCCTCAAACCACCAGGCCAGTTCGTCGGTGGAGCGATTTCCCCGGCAGCCTACCGTCGGAGTGCATGGCCCTGCGGATTCCGCTCCGCCCACAATCAAAAGTTTGACCAAGTCCAGCGGTTTTCCGAACTCAAATCGTAGCCACACCGATCCCGTACGCTACGATTCCCACGTCGCACAAAAGTGGACATGGTCATCGGGGAAATGTTCAATCACTTCACCGCAGGCCTGTCTTTTCCACTGAGGCGACCGGGCTGTCTTGTCAGCCTCGACGGTTCTGGCGGAAGAGGCTAAGACATGGGTTCTCCGCTTATCAATGATTGACTGATCGGGAAGTGCCATGGACCCGCAAGTCCTTGCCATCGTACTGTTGCTCGCCGGACTGGCGCTGATATTCGCCGAGTTGTTCGTCCCCTCGGGCGGCATCATCGCGGTGGCCTGCGTAATGTGTCTGGCCGGGTCCATCTACTTTGCCCATCGCGCGTGGTCGACATCGAACCCCATCCTGTTCTGGGTCTACCTGTCGAGCTTACTCTTCATCATTCCCGGCACCTTATATGGGGCGTTCCAGCTGCTCACCCGCACCTCCCTCGGAAACCGCGTACTGCTGCAGGCTCCCACCTCGGAAGAAGTGACCCCCTACCAGCACGAAGTGGCTCGCCTGCGGGGCTACATTGGGCAACACGGCAAGGCATTGTCCCTGATGACGCCCGGTGGCATGGTTATTGTTGACGGAGAGCGGCTGCATGCGGTGGCCCGCTCCATCATGATCGAAGCCGGGGCGGATGTCACAGTGATTGGCGTCGACGGAACCCGCATCATCGTCCAGCCGCGAACAGCCGAGGAGCCCGATCAGCCAATCGCGGACGATTCCTCCGCCAGTGGCGACTCCAGCGATTCCGGCGAAATCGATCGTCTGAATCCGTTTGGTTGAGCTGGGAGACTGGTGTCATGGATCGTCGGCTATGGGTCCTCGGATCAGCGGGAGCGCTGCTGGCCGCTGTGGTCACATTTCGTATCCGGCAGCTCAACGAATGGGGTTCCCGCCCGGCGGCCGAACGACCACAGTTGCGACGTTTCGCCCCGGAATTCGAGCTCAACGATCAGCGGAGCCATCTGGTCAAGTTCCAGCGTTATCTGGGGCGGACGCAACTGGTGGTTGTTTTTTTTGACGACACGCTCGGTGCTGACAGCGATCCTGTCCTGCGTCCGTTGATCGACCATGCCGATGCGATCGAAGCTGCTGGCATTCAACTGGTCGGCGTCAGTGCGGCCACCCCCTTTGCCAACCGGCAGGCCGAAGAACGACTGGGCCACAAGGTCGACTTTCCACTGCTCACCGATGTCGACCTGACGAGTCCGATCACCGTCCCCACACATCGCCTGTACGGACGCTTCGACGACCAGACGGGTACACCACTCACTGGACTGTTCCTGATCGATCGGAAGCAGACCGTTTTGATGAATCCCCGGAACGGTTTCCCTGCCCCGGTCGCCGATCCGGCGCAGGCGGTTGCGTCATTGATCAAGGGAGAGTGGCCATCGGAACAAGCTACCGAGGCACAGGACCGCTGAGGTCGACCTACTTCGCACTCTTGGCTTCGGCCCGCAACCGCGTCACAACGGCCTGAACATCCGCAGCGGGAATTGCGTAACTCTCCGTGCGTCCTGCGCGGGCAATGTTCACTGCCACCGCCTCGCCATTGAGATCGATCAGACTGCCTCCACAATCACGCGGCCGCAGCACCGTATCGTGCTGCAGAGCGGAAGGGAAGTTGTCTCGCCGGCCACTCAACTCACCCCCCAGCTGATTCTGCATCGCGATTCGCGAGAGAAAATCTCCAAATGGATGAGTCAGCGTCACAGCGAGTTCCAGCTCTTCTTCGCCACGCATGACTTTCACCGAAATCGTCTCGCCCGGTCGGAACTTGCGAACCGTACTGATCACCGAACTCCCGGTTTCCATCAGCTGGCGATTGAGTTCCAGGATCACATCTCCCGGTTGCATTCCCGCCGAGGCGGCACCGCCGTCTTCAAAGACGCGACGAATCTGGGCCACTCCGGTCCGCTCCAGCTCAATCCCCAACACTCCGTGAATGCCGGCATCGGGAATTTTCCGAGGCTGCACGCTCAGCACACCCACGGCCACGGGAGCTGCGGCCGTCCCCGGCGTCACCAGCCATTGTCCGTCCATCAACTTTTGAGCCGCGCTCCAGCGAACCGGTCGCAGGTTCGAGGCCGAAATCTTGATCAGCGCGAGATCCTCAGCCTCCGTCCGGGCCATCAGTGTGGCCGGATACTGGCGTCCATTGCTGAGTTCGACGGTCATCGGATCATCAAGCTCGCTGGCCTTCGTCAGAATCTCACCATTGCTCGTCAGGATCGTCCCCAGGGCCACCGCCTTTCCATCCTTGCCACGAATCTGCACGGTCCAGTGGTGGGCTTCGGTAATGACTTCGCGAAACAGATTTCGAAAGCTGCTGCCGGTAACGAGGAACGGATCTCGCAGGCGTTCACGTGGATCTTCGGCCTGAGCAACGACCGCGAGGCTCAACAGAACCACAATCAGCCGTGGGACTCGTGAGAGAATCGTTCGCGGCATGGCTTTTCCTCTGGGAATCAGCAAATGGGAAAAGAGGATGAATGGCGCACGACCGTGCACGTTCAAATTCTAACTCGATTCGGAACAGATGGCGAACGATTTTCAGCCGAAACAGCCAATCCGGCCTGCCACCGCAAGAGTCGTGACAACGAGCAGAATGCGGTTCAGCCATCGCCAAAACATCAGGCAGGAATCCCGTCGGAACCTCGACACCTGCCAGCAATCACGGTCTAATCACACGGCAGTGGCAGCACGCCGCCGCAAGAATCACCAACCCGTACATTCCGATCCTCGATTCGCACATGTCCAAAGCCTGGGGTGGTCGCTTTACCGAGCCGACCAACGCACAAGTTGAACTCTTCACGGAATCCATCTCCTTCGATGCCCGGCTGGCCGAAGTCGACGTCCGCGGCTCGCAGGGGCATGCCCGCATGCTGGCCGAAGTCGGCCTGCTGACACAGCAGGAGTGCGACCAGATCTGCGTGAACCTCACCGAAATTCTTGGCGAGATTCAGCGCGGCGAAATGAAGTTCACCCCCTCGCTGGAAGACATCCACATGCACATCGAATCCGCCCTCATCAAGCGGATTGGCGATGTCGGCCGCAAACTTCACACCGGCCGCTCACGCAACGATCAGGTTTCCACGGACCTCAAGCTCTACATTCGCGATGCCATCGACCATCTCGATGGACTGCTGCTGCAACTGCAGGCGTCGTTCGTCTCACGCGGCGAAACCGACCTGGATGTCATCCTGCCCGGCTACACGCATCTGCAGCGTGCTCAGCCCGTTTCCGCCACGCACTACTGGCTCGCCTGGTGCGAGAAGTACAACCGCGACCGCGAACGACTGGCCGACTGCCGCAAGCGCGTCAACATCTGCCCGCTCGGAGCTGCTGCCCTCGCCGGAACCACCCTGCCCATCAACCGGCAGCGGAGCGCGGAACTGCTTGGCTTCGATGCCCCGGCCGCAAACAGCCTCGATGTTTCCAGCGACCGTGACTTCCTCGTGGAGTTTGCCAACGCCCTGGGACTGATCGCCCTGCACCTGAGCAGTTGGGCCGAGGAATGGATTTTGTGGTGTACCACGGAGTTTGGCTTCCTCAAGCTCTCCGATGCCTACACCACCGGCTCCTCGATCATGCCGCAGAAGAAGAACCCCGATGTACTGGAACTGATTCGCGGCAAATCGGCCCGAGCCATCGCCGCCAGCCAGCAGCTGTTCGTCCTGCTCAAAGGACTGCCGCTGGCCTACAACCGCGACCTGCAGGAAGACAAACTCGCCGCCTTCACCGCGTACGACACCGTCCGAAGCTGCCTGGAACTCGCCCCGGCCATCGTTCGCAACGCCCATCTGAACGTCGACCGCATCAATGCCCGACTCGAAGAAGGCTTCCTCGACGCCACCGCTCTGATGGAATACCTCATCCGCCAGGGAGTCCCGATGCGCAGCGGCCATGAAATCGTCGGCAAGCTGGTTCACCTCTGCGAAAGCAAGAACATCCGCCTCGCCGATCTCCCACTGGAAGAACTCCGTACCGCGTCCGAGTTGATCAACGACGATGTGTACCAGATCCTCGGCGCCAAGAACGCCGCCCACGCCCTCATCAGCTACGGCAGCGGCGGCCGGGAGCGAGTGAAAGAACAGCTGGCTGTGTGGGTGGAACGGTTGGGAATGTAGCGAGGATCACGCATGACCCCGTAGGGTCCTTCCAACGAGCTACCGCCGAATCAATCGAATGACGAAAAGCTGGCCCTCGCCCTGGCTACGTGTTCGACGGCTTCACCGGCATAATTGACTCAATCACCAGCAAGACCGGCCAGACAACCAGCGAAAGGACGAATCCGACGCTGAGCGATGTTTCGACTGACATCCCCAACGTGAGGAAGTTAAACAGGAATAACTGCTCTTTGGGCGGAGTTTCCCACACGAAGACGAACAGGATGCTGAATAGCACAAAGGCGAGACTGTACCCGGCGGCGAAGACGACGCCATATGGTATTCGCCGTGTCGACTCATCGGGATGGCCGGGGCGCTGACCAGTCGCCTTGAGGAAGAGGTAGTAAAGGCTCTGGCCGAATGAAGTCAGAAACCAACCGAATCCCCAACGCAACGCCTGGCCAATGAAGTGCATGCCGCCGACCAACCATTGCGGCAGCGCCAGCGAATTTCCTGTCGCACGTCGGCGACGATCCTCAATCCAATACCAGATCGCAAGGACCGGAATTAAAACGCTTCCCACCGCCAACAGCGGACGCGATGTCAGCCCCATCGCCGACAAGGCACCTCCAATAACAGCAATCGGCAGCCAGAGCACAACCACGAGCCGAAAACACGTCAGAATATACCACAGGAAGATCCCAGCAACGGGCCCTCCCTCGGATTGAATCCTGTACCAATAGCCGCAACGGGGACACGTCGCATACTTCTGAGTCTCCTCGATCTGGTACTGATTTCCGCAGCCCGTCTGTGGGCATGAAATGATGCGCGACATTGTGGTTCCTAATCCAGATTGGAGCAAATGCTGACGCGACGGAGTCGCTCTGCCAAGGGTGGCGGGAGCGCTACGCCGAAGGTGAGCCGTTTGGTTAGATTTGTTGACAAGCGTGCCCGGCAAACGACAACGCGTCAAGCCCCCGAAACGATCGCCCTTCCCGAAGTGGGGGCTTCTCCCTCACGAACTCGCAGCTCCAGTCCAGTGATGGTTCCCTTCCACTGGTCGCGTATTGCCGCACGACTCACACGTTGGCAGCAGCGAGTGGCGAGTCTTGCCGCACTGGGGGCAGGCTTCAAACAGGTTGGTTCCGCAAGCCGGACAGGTGTAGGGGTCTTCAGCGGCGGCATCGCCGGAGGGTTGAGGCCGCAGCTTCTTGATGGTCCGGCGGGTCCAATACAGAAACGTCAGCGGGCCGCGGCGGATGGGGTAGTCGCAGATGGGGCACAGGAAGGCTTCGTAGGCTTCGCGGTACTGTTTGTGCAGCCAGTCCGGCTTGGGGAAGCGAATCATCCGCAGCAGGCCAATCAGGACGCGGGTCACGATGACCAGAAACGTGATCACGAGAATGTACTTAAAGTAGCGCGCCGGGAAATACTGGTGCATCACCAGCATGACTTTGACCACAACGGCAATCGCGAACGCGGTGACCAGCGGCACGTACAGGCTTTCGCGCTGCCGATAGAACAACAGCACTGCCACGATCAGCAGCGGCACGAGAACGGCCAACTGCAGGAACGCCAGTTTCAGTTCATGCTGCCGGGACTGTCGTTCATACTCCTGACGAACGGGCTCGCTCGCAGTGTGGAACTTCTGCTGATTGATCCGCTGCTGGCTTTCGAGATTGCGCAGTTGCTCCTGCAGCCGGGAGATCTCTTCCGTCAGTTCCTGATACTGTTTCTGATTGGCCAGAAACCGCTGCTGACTTTCCGCCAGAGCCGCCTGTTCTTCGGGCGAAGGTTTCACATCCTTCTGAAGACTGAGCCGCTGGAACTCCAGTAACTGCTGCATCGTCTTCTGTGCGTTGTCTGTACTGTCACGGAGAATCCGTTGTCGAGCCTGCTGCGTCTCGACATCTCGCTTGACCAGTTCCGTTTCCTCCTGCAGCCTCTGCGACTCGGCCGACAGGACTGGATCAAGCATCTGCTCCTGCAACGCGGCGTAGTCTGGGCCGGGCCAGGTGCTGATGTCCCCCAGCACAAACCCCAGAAACCAGTACGAAAGCAGTCCGAACAGGATCGTGAAGACATGGACCAGGAACCGCTGAGTCCACGGACCGCGGGGCGGAGATTTAACCATTGCCGAACTCACTCTCAGGTCTCGAACATCGGCACCCGAAGGCAAACCGCCAGCAGTGCTCGCGCACTATACGCTTTCCGTTGACGCCCCCGATAGCATCAATTGTGGTCATGTAATCGCGCAGCACCTTGCCTCTCGCGCCAGTCCCGTTGATCACCGCGCCCCGGTTACGACAGCCGAGTGAACCTGTCAGCCAGACATTTTTCCCATCCGACGGAAGTTCCGGGCCGCACCTCCACCTGATCACTCGGCAACCAACTTGAATCTGTCTGATACGCAGTGTCCCCGCATCAGAATCGATTCGTTCGTTGCAACTTTACCGACAACGTGCGAGCAGTCGGCAATTTGTTCCTGTCACACCCGACAATCAACCGAGGAGAATGACATAGCGTCTGATCCATTCAGATTCGCACCAGACGAATACGAGGAACAGATTGAGCCGAAGGCGACCATGAACGACATGATGCGTATATTTGCCAATTGGCCAGCCGCGATTCCCACCGTGGCGACCGTGGTGACGACCGCTGGGGAAACGATTCCATTTAATGACTACATGCTCACCGACGAACTGATCCTGCTGATTCGACCGCAGCCGGATGCGAGCGGAACGCGGCGGGTGATCATGAAGCTGAGCGACATTGCGGCTCTTCGAATCATCGACGCCATTGAGCCAGAGCGATTCACTGCCATGGGGTTCCAGAAGCACATCGACGCTGCGGTGCGTCGACCACGCTAACGTGCACTCTGGCCCGGCATTTCCCTACGCAGCGACGACATTTCCATTTCTTCGCGTGCTCCTATGAATTCAACCACGCAGGTTTCTCCATCGTCCGACTCCAAGGCACACACATCGTCTGAGCGCAGGCCGGGAACAACTCACGGGCAGGCGATGGCCGCGCTGCAGTCGGTCGACTTTCCGGACGATCTCCAGATTCCAAGCCTTCCGACATCGCTCACGGAGTTCCTGCAGGCAGCCGGCAGCCCCGACTACAACATCCGCGCCCTCGGTCAGATCATCGAGCAGGATCCGGGACTAACTCTCGACCTGCTGAAGTGCGTGAACAGCGCTGCACTAGGAAGTCAACATCCGGTTAAGACACCGACCGATGCGCTGATCCGCCTGGGAGTCTCCCGGGCGCGAACGCACCTGCTGGCCGCCGGTATGCGTAGTGTCGTCCTGGCCTACCAGTCAAAACTGCTGAATTGCCGAAACTTCTGGAACGAGTCGTTGCGACGAGCACTCTTTGCTCAAAGAGTAGCGGCGAACATGAAAGCGGACGCCGAACTTGCCTATATGGGTGGCCTGCTGCAGGACTTTCTGTTGCCAGCGCTCACAAATCAGTATGACCATCAATACATTCAGTTCCTCAGGGAAGGAGTCCCGCAGGGTGTCTCTCTCGTCGACTGGGAGCTGAACATCTTTGGCTGGGACCACGCGATGGCCGGAGCCTTTGTGGCTCAGAAATGGAATATGCCCAACGATCTCTTGTGCGCGATCATGCTGCACCACCGGATGGATCTGGTGCTGGAGTCTCCGCAGAAAGAAACGTTCAATCTGTTCCCGGTGACGCTCGCCGCTCTGCTCCCGGACCAGCTGAATCAGGTTCCTGACGGAGTCCGCAGGCTGATCGAAGCGGATGAGGCGGGAGGGCTCATCCACCTGAGCGAACTGTGCACGGCAGTCGACAGGGACCTCGTTCAGATTGCCGAGAAGCACGATACCCCCCTGCTCCTGTCCCCGCTCATCGAGAAGACCCGCCTCGCAATAAAATCGGCCACGGCCTGACCATTTCGTGCCGCCGGCGCGCGTCATCTGGCGGTTACGTTCCGTGGCATGCGATTCTATCCTGAGGCGCGTCGATCGAATTTCGGAGAGGACTCGCCGCCACTCACTCAGAGTGACCAACTGCCTGCGGGACCGGAGGAATGCGGCAGCGTCCGGGGCGATTGGATACGTTGTGTAGTCCCCTGCACCATCGACAGCGTGTATCGGGAGACCGGCTTGCAGCTTACCTGCCACATAACGTGCCAATCGACCGGGGCCTCGCGGTGAGGGAATCAGGCCGGGCAGAGTCAGCAGAACGATCCGGATTGTCGTTCAAAGAATCCAGGTCCATGCCGGTCTTGTCCGTGACCCCGCAGTCCGCCATTGGACTGCTTTCCATGTGGCACATTCCATGTTCCACTTCCGGCACGCAAACATCAGCGAGTTCGCTTCAACTCAAACTGTTTACCCGAGAGTGCCTCTTTGGCAAATTCTCCCCAGTAGGGTGTGGGAGTGTAGCTCCAGTCAGAAATCATGACTGGCGTCGCCTTAGGATGCAGACACCAGCCCGTCCAATTGATGCGGTGCTTCTGAATGAAACCCAGCATGTCGGGAACCCAAGTGTAAGGATCCTCCTGAGCTTCCGCAGGGATAAAGTCCATCTTGTGAATATCGGCTCCAACCTCGCCCAGAAAAACTGGATGCTTCTCGGCCGTTGCCAGCATCTTTGCTTCCCAGTCGGTGTGCCAGTTGTACGTGTGCCAGGAGTACACCACTCCGTTTCCGCCGCGATCGTCCAGAGCGTACCCTTGAGTAATGCCTGAGAGATCATTGCACCAGAAGAGCCCTCCGGCGATGACGATGTTCTTTGCGCCTGTGCCACGAACGGCGTCCACAAGTCCTTGCATGCCGATCGATTCGAATCCCTGGTTCTTCTTCTTTTCCTCTTCGGAGACAAAAGCCGATTCATCAACACCGGACTTCTCACCCACGAAGCCGCCATTCTTCCACACATCCCACGAAATGCCGTGCGGCTCGTTAAACAAGTCAAACAGCACCGCCGGATGGTCTTTGTACCGTGCAGCGAAGTCCTTCCAGAATTCGGCATGCTCGGGTTTGGGGGCACGGAAGCGGTGGAGATCGATCACCACATACGCGCCGCGATTCGCGGCCAGCGTGATGATCTGGTCCAGAATTTCGCGATACTCCTTCCCTCCATCTTTCTGATACGGGCTGCGCCCATACCAGAACGTTTCATTCATAGGGACGCGGACACAGTTCGACTTCCACTCTTCAATCGCGACCACCGTGGACTTGATCGGCTGTCGATCCTGCGGCAAGGTTTCCAGTCCGCCGGCATTCACTCCCTGCAGCCAGACTTCGTGGCCCTCCGGGTCGTGCAGGCGGTTCCCGACCACTTTCAGCACGGGAGGCCAGTTGGCTCGATCAGGTTCCTCTGGTGGAACGTGGCGCGCCTCAATTTCGGCGGCCCGCTTCTTTGCCGCCGCCACGAGCACTTCCGGATCGGTCGGTTTCAATACAAAGTCGTCCAGTTCGAACGTGCCGGCGTTTGCCTGAAACAGGCAGGGCATCAACACGAGGGTCAACGCCTCATCGGGCACCAGAAAACTGGTGGACCGAGTTACCCAGCCATCGGTGTCCTTCTGTGAATAAGGAGCAGAGGGATTCTTTGCGAGCTTCTTCCCGTCGACGCCAAGGAACTCCAGCATGATGCGGGCATCAAACCATGGTGAAGTCCCCTTCTTGAGGCCACTCACCCGTTGCCTCCAGGACAGTTCGAGGGCCTGCACACCGGCCGGGATATCGACGGGGCGGTACACCATGACCATCTCCCCCGGTCGCGGCGAGGTGAGCTTCAGGAAGTGATTGCTGACTTCATCGCCACGCTCCCCTCCCTGCTTGGGTCGGCCCCAGTCATCAGGCCAGCCATCCGAATTCTTGTCGGTTTCGAAGTTACCGTTGGTGATGAGAGAACCAGACTTCTCGAGAACCGCGGCGGCTTTCTTGCGGCGTGACTCGGCCTGAGCGGTTAACTTCGCCAGTCTCTCTACAGCGGCGATCTCCATGGCTTGCCGAATTGGGGTGGGATCAGCCTCCTGAATGGTAAGATCGTCCAGATCAAACACTCCCGACTGAACCTGGAACAGGCAGGCCATGAACTTGAGATGCGTCGCTCCCTCTGGAACAAGAAAGCGAGTGCTTTTCTCGACCCAGCCATCCGTGTCCTGGCGTGTCGCTGGAGCCGATGGCGTGGGCGCGACCTTTTCACGAGCTGCATTCATGAATTCCAGCATGATGCGGGCGTCGAACCAGGACTGCTTGCCGACCTTGAGGCCCGTCACCCGCTGCTTCCAGCGAAACTCTAACGCCTCCACTCCTTCAGGAATCTTGATCTCCTGATAGAGCATCACCATCTTCTCAGGCTCAGTGCTGGTCAGCCTCAGAAAGTGATTACCCTGCTCCTCCAGCCACGCCCCGCCGGGAGCCACTTTCGCCCACCCATCTGGCCAATCATCGGCATCGCGGTCATCCTCCAGCGAGGCGTTGTCCATTAACGCGCGAGGTTCGGCCGCTGCGGCCATGCCGATGGTTAACCCGAATACCACCAGCCAACTGCAGAGAATCCGGGCACGCGAGCGGGAACGACGAGATTGAAACGGGAGCATGAGAATTCAAGCGTCGAAGGGATGTTGACAACGAAACCGATGAGTCGACGAGGGCCATGAGCCCGAATTCATCGCCCTCATCGGATTCCATCATCTTGACTCCGTCCGACGCGGACATCAATCAACCCTGCATGGCAGTTTGCTGCAATCCCAACGATTCGCCGGTAGAGGCCCCTCGCCTTCGTTGCCCGCCTACTTGAGCGGGATGTAGGCGAAGCCCCGGCTCTGCAGATTCACCATGGCCGTCAATCCCGAGACAGCCACTGGCACTTCAGGCAGCGTTTGCTGAGGGTCGAAACCTTTGTGCGACAGCGCCTGACCGCAAACCAGGAATCGCACTCCCGCCGCGTGCAGTTCTTCGATCAATGCTCGATTGGGATTCACATCGGTCTGCATTGCAGCGCCGTAGGCGGCATCGTTTAAAGCGGCAACCGTTGCGTCGCCGTGCAACACAGCCACGATTTCCACGGACGCCGGCTCGCGCCCTGCCGACGAGTAAATATTCACGAAACGGGCCAGTTTCTCGATAGCCGGACTGAGTTGATCCCCCGCTCCGCCTCCGGTGACATCCACGAGAATTTTCGATCCGTTACGAGGCTGCTCCAGCGCGTCGGGAAACTTGACGACGGCCCCGTGCTTCTCGATCACGGGATACCGGGCAGACCGCTCACCACGGGCTCCGACCACAATGACGACGAGCGGCAAGGCCGCAACCACAGTCCAGATGATCATTCGATTCATGACTTCGTTCTCATTCCAGTGAATTGGTGGCCAGAGGCCAGGAAACCGCTCCTTGCCCTACATTCGCCCCTTGAGCATTCCGTGCCAGTACATGAACGGCAGCAGATACTTCTTGAAGATCCACATCGACCAGCGTTCTTTCGCCTGATTAAACGGGAACGACTCATCAGGCTGCTTGTCGTAACCAAACTCCGCCAGCACCATCGTTCCATATCCGGTCACAACGGGACACGACGTGTATCCGGTATAAGCTGCCTTAGGCGGCTGGCCGCCCATCAATGCGCGGAGATTCCTGACGAGAACCGGTGCCTGTTTGCGAATCGCCGCTCCCGTCTTCGATGTGGGCAAATTGCTGCAGTCTCCCAAGGCAAACACGTTGGGATACCGTGTGTGCTGCAAGGTCTGTGCATCAACATCCACCCAGCCATTCGCATCAGCCAGGACACTGCGCGAGATGAAGTCCGGAGCGGACATCGGCGGCGTGACATGAAGCATGTCGTAAGACAGGGTCGTCTGCTCGTGAGTCTCGATCTGTTCCAGCACGGCCTCTCGTCGCTCGGGATGAATCGCGACCAGCTCGTGCTCAAACATCGTCTCGATCCCCTTCCGTTTCACAACCTCCTGCAGGACGTTCCGATACTTCTCAACCGAAAAAATGGCCTTCACCGGTGCCGCAAAAATCACCCGTGTCCTGTCCCGTAAGCCGTGCTTTCGAAGGTAGTCGTCAGCCAGATAAGCGATCTTCTGCGGAGCCCCGCCGCACTTCACGGCTCCTTTGGGCTGCGTGAAGATGGCCGTCCCTCCCTTCAAGTTCTTGAGGGTATCCCACGTACTTTCCACGGTCTCAAATGAATAGTTGCTGCAGACACCATCATGACCGATCGACTCCCTCAGGCCGGGAATCGCATCCCAGTTGATCTGAATCCCGGCAGCCACCACAAGGTACTTGTAGGTGATGGCCTTTCCATCGCGGGTGACAATCCGATTGTGTTCGGGATCGAATGTCTCCACGGCATCGCGAATCCAGGTTGCCTTGTGCGGCATCACGGCGGCTTCGTCGCGAACCGTATCTTGCTTGCGATAAGTCCCAGCCCCCACAAGCGTCCACGCGGGCTGATAGAAGTGCTGCGCTGAAGGCTCGATGACAGCCACATCTAGATCGTTGAACCAACCTTTTGTCAGCCGAGCAGCAACCGTGATCCCGGCTGTGCCGCCTCCCACAACGACCACATCATGATGAATCACGGAAGGTGACGCAGTCGGCTTGGTGGATCGATCCGATTTCAAGTTGTGCACAGCCATAGAAGTCCCCCGGTACGCAGACGATTGCTCGCATAGAAACATGCTCGTCTCAATGATAAGCAATCGTCGTGCCTGTTCACGCGGGACTCGAAGACAACACGCAACTCTTGATAAACACAGGCATTACCACAAAGACCACACCGCACAGGTCGGCGCAGTTTGAGCCAGAATCCATGTGCACTCAGATAGCGCTAAGCTAGCGCTCGTGCGTGAGAGTCATGCGTTTTCCCGGCGTGAAAGGCAGGTGACCGTCGAACGCACTACCCCAGCCGATCGGTAGCAACGTGATACTGCGGGTCTTCCGAAAGGTTGACCTCAACCAGATCGCCCGCCTTGTCGAGCAGCTGGCGGCATTCGGGACTGAGATGAGTCAGATGCAATCGCTTGCCCTGCCCTTCGTACTTCTCAGCCAGCGCATTGATCGCTTCCAGACCGGACTGATCGTAGACCCGGGTGTAGTAGAAGTCGATCACCACATCCTCTGGATCGTTGGCCACGTCAAACATCTCCTTGAATGACGACACCGAAGCAAAGAACAGCGGACCATGCAGCTGATAAATTTTGCTGCCGAATTCGTTGTACTTGATGTCGGTGAAGAGGTGCGTGGCATGCTTCCATGCGAACACGAGCGCGGAAACAATCACCCCCAGGATGACTGCCGTGGCCAGATCGTGCATGAACACCGTGTAACCGGCGACGAGCAACATCACAAGAACGTCACTTTTGGGCATTCGCTGAAACATTTTGAGCGAAGCCCACTCAAACGTTCCCACGACCACCATGAACATCAGTCCCACAAGGGCCGCCATCGAGATTTGTTCGATCAGCGGAGCCAGGAACAGCACGAACAGCAACAACAAAACCGCGGCTGATGCCCCAGAAAGCCGGCCACGCCCTCCGGAGTTCACGTTGATCAGCGATTGCCCAATCATCGCGCAGCCTCCCATGCCGCCAAACAGGCCACACACGACATTGGCGAGCCCCTGTCCCAGACACTCGCGATTCCCCTTTCCTCGCGTTTCGGTGATTTCATCAATCAGCGTCATCGTCATCAGGGACTCGATCAACCCGACGCCGCACAGGATGAGTGCGAACGGAAAGATGATCTGCAGCGTTTCCCAAGTGAGAGGCGGCAGGCTGTACTGCAAGAAAAACGGAACGGGCAGCGAACCACTCATACTCGCATTGGCCTCGGCAACGGGCGTCTGCGGATCAGGCTCGATTTCGGAATCGGTGTCGACCGCATAGCTCACACCATGGCCGCCGTGAGGATTCATGGCCGCCGCCTGCGTGTTGATCTGCAACATATCGCCGACAGTCGCCACCATGTGACCTCCGTTGACCGGACCAGCGACCCGATTGACCCCGAATGCAATGAACGTCACCAGCAGAATCGCCACAAGCGAAGCCGGGACGGCGCGCGTCAGACGTGGCAGCAGCCAGATAATTCCCATGGTCAGGCCAACCAGCCCGAGCATCCATGCCAATGGCGCTCCCGTGAGGTATACCAGCTGCCCCGACTCGGAGAGTGTTTTGAAGCTCCCCAGCTGCGCCAATCCGATCACGATGGCCAGGCCGTTCACAAACCCAAGCATCACTGGATGGGGCACCATACGGATCAACTTCCCCAGGCGACCAACGCCAGCGGCCATCTGCAGCAATCCACACAGGATCACGGCTGGAAACAGGTATTCGATTCCATATTCGGACACCAGGCCGACGACGACGACCGCCATCGCGCCAGTGGCTCCGGAAATCATCCCCGGGCGTCCACCTGCCAGGGCGGTGATCAATCCCACAAAGAAAGCTGAGTACAGCCCAATCAATGGAGAAACGCCAGCGACAAACGCAAACGCAATTGCTTCGGGCACCAATGCCAGAGCCACAGTCAATCCGGACAGGAGATCGTTCTTGATCGATCCAGACTGTTGACGAAAGAAATTCAACATGCTGAGTAATTCTGAGTTCGAAGTGTTGGGGATTGGCGAAATCGCCACTGCCAATGGGAGCTTCCTCCCACTGAACGCAGTCTGAGTCACACTCTTCCCGGCGGGGTGGGCACGGACGCTGAGCGCCGAACCTCACGAGAGCGCGACACACGTCGCCTGAATCTGCAGAGCGGCAAATTCAAGGAGCCATAGAAAAGCCAGCAATTACGGCTTTCCTTCACAGTCAGCAGGTACCAGCGACAGCTTCCGGAAGAATTCACCGGGAAACGCCTGGATGCTGCTCGATTTAATCATTTTGGTCTGTTCATTACGGGACGAATGCTACTTTGGTTGCAACAGTCCCGCAACCAATGGCCCACACATCAACGCCACGCAATATCAGCGATGTGTCAAGTTCTCACTTCACAAGGCCAGACCGCAATGCACCTGCATCGGAGCGGCATCTCGCACCCAGAGACGGCAGCAAAGGCACTCATCAAGCGATGATCGATCAGGCTATTGCGATTCCGCGCGAAGTTTCGGCGAGTTCATGGCCAACGCCAATCGATCCCTGCTTCGGCTGGAGCAATCTGACGACTTCATCAGTTCGAAACGCCATCGAAATTGCCGGGGCGTTTCTCATCGGGAGGCGACGTCCGAACTGGACGCGGTCACTTAGCCCCCCGGGCGGGAATGCATGCTCTCCACGCCGTGGCGTCGTGATGAGCCCCGTTCACAAGACAACTCCGCCCGCGACAAATGGCGACAGCGCGCAACCAATTCTCACTTACCCCCACTCCAACGAATTGACCATTCCGATTTCTTCTCACCTCACCTGGACCGGGAACCGAACGTCTTGTCGCGCCCCACTCATCACACCGCCGTTGCTGCAATTAACATCAAGCTTTGAAAACCCTCATGCAACCTGTGCTATACATCTTGCGATTCAAAGACCGCATTCCGTGAATCCTGCACAGCGTAACGCAGACGTTCGGACTGCCAGATGCATAGATATTCCGACGATCAATTCTCTCGAAATTTTCCCAAGTCGCCTTGCATTTATTCGAATTCGTGTGCAAGATCACCGAGCCGGTTGGAGTTGGCCAGAACTCACCGAAAAGGGCTCTAATGAAATCATTCGCGGGCATGTTTTTCTCCGTCATTCTGTTTGGCTGCGGGCAGCCAAGCGTTGAACAAATTGAAACCCACGACGCAGGCTGGCGTCGCATCATGATGCAGGGCGACAGTCAGCACGGATGGTGCGTTCATGGCAGCCACGACGGAACTCAACAGTGGTCCCTGTTTGAGGACAACATCCACGTCGCCAGCATCACGCTCACGCGGACCGGACACATTAGTGAGGCGTGGTACGAAGCCGACGACTATTTCATGGTCATCAGGCACTTCGAGCCAGGCGAACCGCTGGGCCACAATGTGATTGAACTCCAGCGCGCAGTTGAACTCGAAGCACAGCGTCGCCAGATCACACTTCCAAATGGAACTCTGGGGATTTCTCCCCACTCGTTCGCCGGGGCAGCATCAGCGGACAGTGCTTTAACGGCGAATTAACAGGGCCGTCGGACTCCGACACATCATCTACAAGCGGCTCACCAAGGGAGCCGTCTCATCTCGAAAGCAGGGCCATGCGTAAGTTAACGAGAACGCTGTTGCTATCCCTCGTATGCACATCCGCGTTATGCGGTTGCAGCGAACCGTGTATTGAGGAAATTCAGATTTCCGACGATGGATGGAGCCGGACAATGATACGCGGTGACCACCAGCATGGATGGTCAGTCATCGGCTTCGGTGATGGCTGCCAGCAGTGGTCTTTGTTCGATGACGACGTTCAAATTTCCAGCATCATTATCCAGAAGACAGGCTATGTCAGCGATGCCTGGTATGAAGGCAACAACTACTACATGGTCATGAAGCACTTTGAGCCCGGCGCACCACTCGGTCAAAAGGCTCTCGAACTCCTGGACTCAGTCGAACTCGAAGCAAAACGTCGTCAGATTGAACTTCCACAGCGGTCGCTGGGAGTCGCTCCCGAACTACTTGCCAACACTTCATCGGAGAAACCGATTGCATTGGCGAACAGCACCAGCATCAACGGAACGCGCGTTCGCAAATAAACACCAGACAGCGCAGTACCCGCAAGGTCTGCTGAACATCGTCGCTGGCAAGCCTGCGATGAAGAACCCCCAAGGCCACCCCGCTCGAATTCTGCGACCGACCAAGCCAGGCATCCCTCGTTGGCCCATCGCTGCGCTTTCGCAATTTTCTTGCTGAAAAGTCCAACTCCCGATAGACTTGGGACGTAAGCAGTGCGGAGCAATACTTGCCCGTTGAATGCGTCATCTTTCGCCGATGAGTGCCATGTCTGGATTTCCACAGTCGTTGCAACTCCTGCACGGGGTGCGGCGGCGTTTGATGCTACAGCGACTGGTGACGCGCGTGTTTCTCGTCACTCTGGCGCTCGCTGGTGTCTACGCTGCGGCTTTGCTGGCCGGTCGGTTAACCGGGCTCTGGGCCGCCTGGTTTGAACCGTGGACAGTTCTGCTTGTCCCTGCGGTCGCGCTCGTACTGGCTGCACTGTGGCCACGACGTCCGGGTGTGCAGGATGCCGCACACATCATCGATCAGCAACAGCAAACCAGAGACCTGTTCCTGACATTGACGATGCTCGATTCCTGTCCGGGCGAGTATCAACCTCTCGTGGGACGCGATGCCGAGTTGCGAGCCCCGAAGATCAAGCCTGCCGAAGTCGTGCCACTGCAATGGGAGCGTCCAACGTTCATTTCGGCGGTCGTTCTGTGTGTGCTCCTGGCTGGCGCGTACTTCGTCCCCACACTCGACCCCTTCGGAAAGGTTGCCGAGGCGAGAGAAGAAGAGGACCAGCGAAAACTTCTGGAGGACTCACGCAAGATCACGGAGATCCGGCGGGCCCAACTGAAGAACAAGAACGTCGAGGCGGAGAACTCCCCCGAAGTCGAAAAGGCTCTGGAAGCTCTCAAGGCTGGATTCTCCGAGATGAAAAAGGGAGATCGCCGCGCCAACCAGGAAAAGCTCAAAGAACACCAGGATGAGTTGGGGAAGATCTTCCGCGAGCTGATCAACTCCCCCGAGGTCAAGAAGCTGAACGCCGAAGGGCTCAAAGCGGACCAGAAACTGGGTTCGCTTGGCGAAGAGGAAATGTTCCGCAAGATGCAGAAGGAACTGCAGCAGGGTTCCAGCGAAAGCCTGGAGCAACAGGTCGATGAACTTAAGGACAAGCTGGAGCGACTCACCAAGACAACGGACCCACTGGAGAAGAGTGAACTGCAGCGTCAGATGCAAAAACAACTCAAGGAGCTCTCGGACTTTGCGGGCAAGAAAGCCGGATCAAAAGAAATGCAGGCTGCCTTGGAACGCGCTCAGCAACAACTCGATGCCATGAAACAGGAGGGGCTCTCCAAGGAGGCCATGGAAGCATTGCAGGAATCACTGGAAGCCGCCCAGCAGGAAATGCAGATGCTTGCCCAGGAAATGCGGGACATGCAGAACCTGGAAGATGCACTCAAGCTGATCAGCATGGCCAAACAACTCAACAGCAAGGATCAGTTGGAGGGCGAGATGGGCGCTGGCAACATGACACTGGAAGACTACGAGGAGCTGTATCAGCAGCTGATGGGCATGCAATCCGGCAGCGGTAGCGATGGAGACGGTGAAGGCACAGGCGGTCGCGGAATGGGTGAGGGAGGCGTCGTCGATGAGGACGACGGGATCAAGACCGACTTCGTCAATGAGCAGTCCAAGTCACAGATTCAAAAGGGAAAGATCCTGTTGTCTCTGAAGACCAAGGGGCTTTCTGACAGCGGTGATATCAAGGACGACAACTACAGACGTGTCATCGGCGAAATCCGGCAGTCACTGGAAGACGTCATCGAACAGGAACAGATTCCGCCCGGCTATGTGGGTGGAATCCAGAAGTACTTCGACACACTCGAAAAGCGGGGAGAATAGCTCCCAAACGAGCCTTGACCTGACGGAATTGTAACCGATCGGTGATAGCTCAAACTGCCAGCAGGGCGTATCCTTCGGACGATTCACGAGCTTCGCCGTTCTCGCGACGTGAAGGCTCTCCTTTCGACCAAGTGAGTACCGTCTGCCATGAGTGCTACCGCTTCGACTGATTCCGAGATGCCCGAGGGAGAAATTCCCCGTGGAAATCTGTCCGGGTTCACCAGGTATCTCGGCAAGGATCTGCTGTCCGGGTTCCTGGTCTTCCTGATTGCCCTGCCCCTCTGCCTGGGGATCTCACTCGCCAGTGGTTATCCGGCCATCGCCGGAGTTTTTACCGCCATCGTGGGCGCGCTGCTGACAACATTCCTCAGCAACTCCGAGCTGACCATCAAGGGCCCGGCAGCCGGGTTGATTGTAATTTGCGCAGGCGCAATCGGAGAGTTCCGCGAAGTGCTGCAAACCGTCCCGGGTGTTGATGACCCGATGTTTTCCGGTTACCGCATGGTCCTGGCAGTGGGCGTCATTGCCGGACTGCTGCAGATTGGATTCGGCATTTTCCGACTGGGAATTCTCGGCGAGTTCTTCCCGACATCCGTGGTCCACGGCATGCTGGCCGCGATCGGCGTCATTATCGTTTCCAAGCAGATTCACACGGTCTTGGGGGTAACAGGAGTCAAAGGCGAACCGCTTCATCTGCTCGCCCACATCCCCCACTCAATTTTCCACATGAACCCGGAAATCGCACTGATCGGGTTCATCAGCCTGCTCATCCTGTTCGGATTGCCGCGAATCAACAACAGGTATATCAAGCGGATTCCCGCCCCCATGGTGGTGGTGCTGGTAGCCATTCCTCTGGGAATGTATTTCAATCTGAACGAAACACACACATACACGCTGGCAGGCCACACTTTCCGACTGAGCCCGGCGGACTATCTGGTAGACGTTCCCTCTAACCTGCTGGGTGCGATCGCCACACCCGACTTCGCAGCACTGAAATACCCGTTCGCGTGGAAGTGGATTGCCATGTTCATGCTCATCGGCAGTCTGGAGTCACTGTTGAGTGCCAAGGCGATTGAGTTACTCGACCCCTGGAAGCGAAAAACGGACCTGGATCGGGACATGCTGGCAATTGGCGTTGCCAACACGGCTGCAGCCTTCATCGGTGGTCTTCCCATGATCTCCGAAATCGTCCGCAGCAAGGCGAACATCGACAACGGTGCCCGCACCCGCTTTGCCGACTTCTGGCACGGTGTCTTCCTGCTGGCCTTTGTGGCACTGGTCCCCTGGCTGATCCACCGCATTCCAATGGCTGCCCTGGCCGCCATGCTCGTATACACAGGCTTTCGCCTTGCCTCGCCCCGCGAGTTTGTCCACGCCTACCACATTGGACGTGAGCAACTGGCCATCTTTGTGGCAACGTTAATTGGCGTTCTGGCTACCGATCTGCTCGTGGGTGTGTTCATCGGCGTGGGACTGAAACTGTTGCTGCATATCTCCAACGGTGTTTCACTGCAGTCCCTGTTCATGCCTTACCTGGAAGTCGACGAAGTGAGCAAGGACACCTGTGTCATCCGCGCCCGACACTCGGCTGTCTTCAGCAACTGGATTCCATTCAAGCGACAGATCGAAGACCTCGGTTTTGTGCAGCGCAAGAATCTGATCATCGACCTGACAGACACCGTTCTCGTTGACCATAGCGTCATGGAAAAGCTGGCCATGATGCAGGCAGACTTCGAACTGGAAGGGCTGAGCCTTCAGATTCAGGGGCTGGATACGCATCAACAGCTTTCGTCGCACAGCCATGCTGCACGAAAAGGTGTCCTGGTGCGGATTCGACGAATGACGATCGTTGCCCCGGCTGACATTGAGGACATGCTGATCCGTGAGATCACCAGCCGTGGAGCCACTGGATTTACGGTGATCCCCTGCCACGGCTCCGGTCGGCGGGAGCTCAACGGGGAAATGCAGCCCCTGCAGGACAAAGTGCGAATCGAGGTCATCGCCACCGATTCGCTATGCCGTGCCCTGATGCTGTTTCTGCAGATTGAAGTCAAGCCGGAGTATCGCATCACGACATGCGTGGAAACGGTCGAAGTCGTCCAGCAGGAAGAATTCATGCCGATCAGCCAGGAGACGGCCCCCGCAATCACTTCCAGCCACTAGCTGATGGCCCGGTCGACGTAATTCCACGCACCGGACGCATCGGCAGACACCACTCTCAGGATTGACAATTCCCATTCCTGAGGACAGGAGACATCCCGTCACGCGACGCTTCGGTCGATTTTTGACTAGGCAGTCGATGTCGGGAGCTTCAAAATCGCGGCGAAGTCGATACCATCCGTCGAAAGAGTCTTGCTCAACTCTCTTTGAAGACCGCAGGGATTCGGATTGTTGGCACCCCCTGCTGTTCATCAGGTGAACTTCTTAAGACGTCGCTGACGTCGAAGGACTTTCACCCGATCGACACCCACCTCCAGGAACGAGCAGTCCTCCTGCTTGCAAACGGCACATGCTGATCCGCATTCGAAAAGGTCTGGATCTTCCCATCACCGGAGTCCCTCAGCAAACGATTGAGGCTGCTCCGGTCGTGAAACGCGTCGCCCTGCTCGGATCTGACTATGTGGGAATGAAACCCACCATGGCGGTCCAGGAAGGCGATGTCGTCAAGCGCGGGCAGATTCTGTTTACCGACAAGAAGACTGAAGGGGTGGCCTTTACGGCCCCGTCAGCCGGGCGTGTCGTTGAGATCAATCGCGGCGAGAAGCGACGCTTCCTCTCCATCGTCATTGAAGTTGAAGGGGACGCTCAGGAAACATTTGAAGCGTTCCCCAACACCGACCTCTCCACACTGTCTCGTGACCGTGTCCAAAATCTGCTCGTCCAAAGCGGACTCTGGACAGCCCTCCGTCGCCGTCCATTCAGCAAAATCCCCGCATTGAACGAACAGCCGGCAGCTCTGTTTGTTCAGGCCATCGACACGAATCCGCTGGCCCCGAACCCAGCGATCGTCATCGCCGCTCACGAGCAGGCGATGCGATACGGTCTGCAGGTTCTGAAGAAACTGACCGCCGGAAAGCTGTACTGCTGTGTCGCACCCGGTACGAAAGTTCCCGGAGCTGATCCACAGAACTCACCGGTTGCCGGTGTCGAACAGGTCGCATTTGACGGCCCGCATCCCGCCGGCCTTCCGGGCACGCATATTCACCATCTGTGCCCCGTCGGCGACAAGAAATCCGTCTGGTACATCAACTACCAAGATGTGATCGCGATTGGCCAGCTGTTCTCCACCGGGCAGTTGAACTCAGATCGCGTCATTTCTCTGGCCGGGCCACAAGTGACCAACCCTCGACTGCTTCGCACCACACTGGGGGCAAGCATCGATGAACTCACGGCCGGGCAGTTGCAGGCTGGCGACAACCGCGTGTTGTCCGGTTCCGTCCTGTACGGACGAATTGCCGCTGGTCCAGAAGCTTATCTCGGCCGCTACCACTCACAGATTTCCGTACTGCGTGAAGGGACCGAACGAGAATTCATGGGCTGGCAGAAGCCCGGTTTCGACAAGTTTTCAGTCAAACCGATCTTTGCGTCAGCCATTGCGGATGGCATGCGGTTCGCGCTGAATACGAACACGAATGGCTCTCCGCGGGCTCTGGTCCCCGTCGGTGCCTATGAAACCGTCATGCCACTGGACATTGAACCGACCTTCCTGCTGCGAGCCCTGATTACCAACGATTCCGAGCAGGCTGCTCTGCTCGGTGCGCTGGAGCTCGACGAGGAAGACCTGTCGCTGTGCACATTCGTCGACCCCGGCAAGCACGAGTTCGGCCCGGTGCTGCGTAAAGTCCTGACACACATTGAGCGTGAAGGGTGATCGCCGTTCCGATTGTTCGGTTCGGAGTGAATTCCCGCGTTTCCGTTTCCCGGTTGCCCACATGAAGTTCCTTCGGAAAATCTTCGACGACCTGCACCCGCAATTCGCCCACGGCGGAAAGCTGGAGCGTTTCTATTCGCTGTACGAAGCGATTGATACGTTCCTGTTTACCCCGGCGGATGTGACCCGTGGACCAACACACGTCCGCGATCACATGGACCTGAAGCGCGTGATGATTACCGTCGTCGTCGCGCTGACGCCCTGCATCCTGATGGCGATGTACAACACCGGCTATCAGGCCAACCTCGCGATCGAATCGCTGATCAAGAGTGATGCATTGTCGGCAGGGGGCATCCCCGGCTGGCGGGCCGCTACACTGGAGACGCTGGGGCTGGGATTCGGTGTCAGTAATCCGATCTCCTGCCTGATTCACGGGGCGCTGTACTTCCTGCCTGTTTTCCTGGTAACTCAAATCGCCGGGGGATTCTGGGAAGTGCTGTTCGCCAGCGTCCGCAAGCACGAAATCAACGAAGGTTTCCTGGTCACCGGGATGCTGTACCCGCTGACGTTGCCCCCCACCATTCCGTTGTGGCAGGTGGCTTTGGGAATCAGTTTTGGCGTAGTGATCGGCAAGGAAATCTTTGGCGGAACTGGAAAGAACTTCCTGAACCCCGCTCTCACCGCCCGTGCCTTCCTGTACTTCGCCTACCCCGGCCAGATGAGTGGCGACAAGGTTTGGGTGGCGGCTCCGGTCGATGGTTTCTCTGCAGCGACTCCACTGGGAGCGATTGCCCGCCCCGAAAACACCACTGGCATGGCCTCCATCACTGAAGGTCTGCAGATGTCCTGGTCTGATGCCTTTATCGGCTTCATTCCTGGATCGATGGGCGAGACTTCCGCTCTGGCCTGCCTGCTCGGAGCACTGCTGCTGATTGCGACCGGCATCGGTTCCTGGCGAATCATGCTCAGTGTTGTCGTCGGTGCCATGGGCTCATCCGGCCTGCTCTACGCCTTGCGTGAGCACAGCACCAATCAGGTTTTTGCGATGCCGCCTCACTGGCATCTCGTCGTCGGTGGACTGGCATTCGGACTGGTCTTTATGGCCACCGACCCGGTCTCTGCGGCGATGACTCGCAAAGGACAATGGATTTACGGACTGGTGATCGGGCTGCTGACCACGCTGGTACGGGTGATCAACCCGGGCTATCCAGAAGGGATCATGCTGGCCATCCTGCTGGGGAACGTCTTTGCCCCAAGCATCGACTACTTTGTCCTGCAAGCCAACATCAAGAGGAGGCTCGCTCGCAGTGCAGCCTAACGAAACTACGTCTGAAGAAGCCAAATCGGGATTCGACCCCAACACACCCGTAGGGACGTTCATCGTCGCTGCCACGCTGTGTTTCGTCTGTTCGCTGATTGTTTCTGCTGCCGCTGTGGGACTGAAGCCACTGCAGGAGCAGAACGCCAAGAACAAGATGATGCGCAACGTGCTCATCGCTGCCGGAGTGTGGCAGGACGGCAAGAATACCGATGCCGACATCCCGGAACTGTTCAAGAACATCGACGTCATCCTGTGGAACCTGCCTGAAAAGGATGGTGAAACCGGATCGTTGAACAAGGAACTGAAAGCTGCGGATTACGATCAGGCTGCGGCAGCCTCGACTCCCGGCGGCAGTATGGCGATCCCGGCTGCTGACGATGTTTCCGGCATTAAGCGTCGGGAAAAAGTCTCGAAGATTTATCTCGTCCGAGACGCCGACGGCAAAGTGAACAAGATCGTCCTGCCTGTATACGGTAAGGGCCTGTGGTCCACCCTGTATGGCTTCCTGGCACTCGATGCCTCCACCCGGGAAGCCCGCGGCATTACGTTCTACAAGCATGCAGAAACGCCCGGACTGGGTGGCGAAGTGGATAATCCCAAGTGGAAGTCCCTGTGGTCCAACACAAATTCGCCGCTCGTTCTGCGTGACGATCAGGGGCAGACAATCCTCGATGTCACCAAGCCGGGCAACGCCACGCAGCCTAACCAGATTGATGGTCTGTCCGGAGCGACGATTACGTCGAGTGGCGTGGAGAATACCATCCACTACTGGCTCGGCCCCAACGCGTTTGGCCCCTTCCTCGATCAGTTCGCCTCGGGTGAACTGTCGCTGACTCCTTAAATTCATTCCCACTAGCCCCTGGTCTGTTGCCATGGCATCCAAAGCCAAAGATGTGCTGTTCGATCCGGTGTTCAAGAACAACCCGATCGCATTGCAGATTCTCGGCATCTGTTCCGCGCTGGCCGTGACCACACGGTTCGACAAGGCGTTCGTGATGGCGGTCTCAGTGACTGTTGTGACGGCACTGTCGAGCACGGTCGTCTCGATGATCCGGAACTTCATTCCGAACAGCATCCGCATTATTGTGGAAATGACGGTCATCGCCTCGATGGTGATTCTGGTCGACCAGATCCTCAAGGCGTTTGTGCCCGCCATCGCCGACCAGTTGTCGGTGTTCGTCGGACTGATCATCACGAACTGCATCGTGATGGGCCGGGCCGAAGGCTACGCCCTGAAGAACAGCCCCGGCATGAGTTTCCTGGACGGCATCGGGAACGGACTGGGTTACTCGGTCATCCTGCTGGTGCTCGGCCTGGTCCGCGAAATCTTCGGATCGGGAACACTCTCCATGCCCGGGCTGGGAACCATGACCGTGCTGCCGCTCACCAGCGATGGCGGCTTCTATGTCCGTAACGGCCTGATGCTGATGCCTCCCAGTGCCTTCTTCCTGATCGGCCTGTTCATCTGGATTCTGCGGACGGTGGACCCCAGCCAGATCGAGAAGGAATAACCTCACAAAATCGCGTCATCCCCTGCGTTTGACGGTTTGAGAATACTCATGGAACAACATCTCAGCATCCTGTTTGAGTCGGTCTTCTCGAAGAACCTGGCCCTCGCCTTCTTCCTGGGGATGTGCACCTTCCTGGCACTCTCCAAGAGCATGAAGACCGCCATCGGTCTGGGCTTCGCCGTGATCGTCGTGCAGGGAATTACCGTTCCCGTGAACAACCTGATCTACCAGCTGCTCCTGAAGAAGGGGGCTCTGGCCTGGGCGGGACTGCCCAGTACTGATCTCGAGTTCCTCGGCCTGATCAGCTACATCGGCACTATCGCCGCCATGGTCCAGATCCTGGAAATGTTCCTCGATCGCTACGTACCGGCGCTGTACAACCAGCTGGGGATTTTCCTCCCGCTGATTACGGTGAACTGTGCCATCCTCGGGGGTTCGCTCCTGATGATCGAACAACAGATGACGTTCCCACAAAGCGTGACCTATGGATTTTCCTCTGGACTGGGCTGGGCTCTGGCAATTTGTGCCCTGGCTGGCGTCCGTGAGAAGCTCCGTTACAACGACATTCCTGCAGGTCTGCGAGGACTGGGAATTACGTTCATTACCGTGGGACTGATGGCGATGGCATTCCTGGCGTTTGCCGGCATCGAAATCTGAGTCGGCTCCGTGCCGTCCCCAAGTTCCTGACGACTGTTTTCAAAGCCAACATCCTGGTATCCGACCATGGAAATTATCCTCGGCGTCGTGTTCTTCATGGCCATCGTGCTTGCACTGGTGGGCGTGATCCTGTTTGCCAAGAAACAGCTGGTGGCCACCGGCGATGTGACCATCACCGTGAACGGGCAGAAAAAGCTCGTGGTGCCGGCCGGGGGCAAGCTGCTCAACGCGCTGGCGGCGAACAAGCTGTTCGTCTCCTCAGCCTGTGGTGGCGGCGGAACCTGTGCCCAATGCAAGGTGAAAGTCCTCTCTGGCGGCGGTGACCTGCTCGAAACCGAGAAGGGACACATCAACAAGGCGATGGCGAAAGAAGGAGTGCGTCTCTCCTGCCAGGTGGCCGTGAAGCAGGACATGGAAATCGAAGTTCCACACGAAGTCTTCGAAACCAAAAAGTGGGAATGCGAAGTCATCTCCAACGACAATGTCGCCACCTTCATCAAGCAGTTCACGCTGAAGCTGCCTGAGGGCGAAGAAGTCGACTTTAAGGCGGGTGGCTACATCCAGATTGAAGTTCCGCCGCACAGCCTGGAATACAAGAACTTCGACATTCCCGAGCGTTTCCACGAAGACTGGGACAAGTTCGACATCTGGCGGTTCAAGTCGAACGTGAAGGATACGACGATCCGAGCATACTCCATGGCCAACTGGCCGGGAGAACAGGGGATCATCATGCTCAACGTCCGTGTCGCCACGCCGCCGCCACGGGCTCCTGAAGGGACACCTCCCGGGAAAGTCTCGTCGTACATCTTCAACGCCAAGCCCGGCGACAAGGTGACGATCTCTGGCCCTTACGGTGAGTTCTTCATCAAAGAAACCGATGCGGAAATGGTGTACATCGGGGGTGGAGCCGGCATGGCCCCGCTACGATCGCACATTTTCGAACTGCTCAAGGGCCGCAACAGCAAGCGAAAGATCAGCTACTGGTACGGCGGCCGCTCGGTCCGCGAACTGTTCTATGTCGATGAGTTCCGCGACCTGGAAGAGAAGCACCCGAACTTCCAGTTCAACATTGCTCTGTCCGATCCACTGCCAGAAGACAACTGGACCGGCTACAAGGGATTCATTCACCAGGTGCTGCTCAACGAATACCTGTCGAAGCACCCATCCCCCGAAGACATCGAGTACTACATCTGTGGACCACCGATGATGCTGCAGGCGGTTCTCAAGACGCTCGAAAGCCTCGGCGTTGAGCCAGAGAACATCGCCTTCGACGACTTCGGAGGCTGATCGTCTACAGAACGATTCGCTGCAGTCGAAGACTCAGAAAGCCATGTGGCCTTGTCCACGTGGCTTTTTTCGTAGGCCGATCGCAGATGGACTGCACGCGTTGTTCAACACACAGTCGTCGCCAGAGTGCCACACGGCGATTCGACAAAGCACCTTCAGGAGTTACTCGTCTGACTTGCCGAGCTGATCTTGTGCACCATCCGGGACCCACAGCCGCGGCGGTTCATGGGAAACAATTTGTGACGCAATTCGGCGGGCCTTAATCCGCACGAACGGGGCGGTAAACATCCCGCGATGCTTGAAGTGTCCCGGCTTGGCTTTGGGATCTCCCCGGCGCGGTTCTGTCAGGTCTTCGATGACAAACCCTGATCGGCACAGGTCACCCACCAGTGACTCCCAGCGATGCAGGTACTCGACCGCGCCCGATTCTCGGTACGAGGTGTCGGCCACTGCTGGCAAGGCCCCTTCGTGGTAGTAGGAGATGCCCAGCACGTAGCGGTTGCGGGGGTCGCGTTCGGAGATCTGCATGCACGTGGGCGTCTTGTGCTGGCTGATATACAGGCCTCGATCTCGCAGGACGCGGGCAACTTCACGGTAAACGGGTTCCAGCTTCGGCACGTAACAGGTGCTGACCGGATGATGAACAATGTCGAACGCCCCGTTCTCGAATACAGAAAGATCATCCATTGAGCCCTGCACCGTCCGCACCGCCAGCTTGCGACGGGCCGCCTCCCGCGTATCCAGTGCCAGCATCTCAGGGCTGAGATCGAAGACTGTGACGTCGGCTCCGGCGGCCGCATAGAGAATGGACTGCCACCCTCCCCCGGCGGCCAGACACAGAACTTTCATGCCATCTACGCGACCGGGCAGCCAGCCTCGGCTGTCGAGGGAAACGAGTGGATGTGCACATTCTTCGTCCGTCGCAGTGCGTGCGAACACGCTGTTGCGTGCCACCAGATCATCCCAGGCCCGCCGGTTGGCTTCCTGATAGGAGTCAGATTCGTTCACGCCAGACCTTGCTGTTTGATGCCTGCACACGATCGACATCGGGCCCCTTTGCCCGCATCGAACGGCACTCATGCTGTTCAGGGATTGGCCGAGTTATCCAGCGCGTCCGAACTGCTCCCGCCACCCGGCCCTACGCCGCCTGATCGCAACTTGACCATGGGCATTTCAAGCGACGTCAGCGATCCACCTGCGGCGGGTGACAGCCGTTGCGGCAAACGTACGGTAAATGTACTGCCTTTTCCGAATTCGCTTTCCAGAACGACTTCTCCCTTGAGCAACTTGCACAGTTCCTTAACGATCGACAATCCCAACCCTGTTCCTTCGTATTCGCGAGTCAGGCTGTTCGAGCCGGGCAGCGATTTGCCCTGTCGAAACCGCTCAAAGATGATGGCCTGATCTTCCAGCGGAATTCCCACGCCGGTATCAGCCACAACCACGTCGAATTTGCGATCAGCAGACGGATAAGCCGCCACGTGAATGCGCCCTCCTTCGGGAGTGAACTTCACGGCATTGGACAGCAGGTTGTAGAGAATCTGTTGAAGCTTCCCGAGATCCTGCGTCACGACGCGCAGTTCTGGATCGACTTCCCAGCGCATTTCAATGTTCTTTTTCTCCGCCAGCGGCTTCATCGTGCCGGTCAACTGTTCAATCAACTCGGCCGGTGAGAAATCCGAGAGGTAGATTTCCATTCGCCCGGCTTCGATCTTGGCCAGATCGAGAATGTCATTGATCAGGGAAAGCAGATTCTTGCCGGACAGCTGAATATTGCTGAGGTACTTCTTCTGTTTGTCACTCAAGTTCTCGGCGGCAATCAACACATCGCTGAAGCCAAGAATGCTGTTGAGCGGCGTACGAAGTTCGTGACTCATCGTCGCCAGGAAATCGTTCTTGATCTGATTCATCTCGTGCAGGCTCAGGTTGGCCTGCGCAAGTTCGTCGACTTTGTAATCGAGTTCCGTATTGGTCTGTCGCAACTCCTCCTGCGTGGTCACCAGATGCCGCAACATCCGGTTGAACGCATGACTGAGTTCTTCGAACTCATCGCCGGTGCGAATATCGGCCCGCTGATCCAGGTCCCCATGAGCAATTGCATCGCTCACTTCCTTCAGGTGCATTACGGGCTTCACCACCACATACCGAACAATCACGTAGGATGCGGCCATCGCCAATAGTGCGGTCACCATCGCCATCGTGATCAGCACGGCGTTATTGTTGGCAATATCCCGCCGGGTGTCCTGCAACTCAAAGGTCACCCGGGCCATGGCCATCACATCGCCCGCCTGCTGAATATGAGGCTCGCAGCCTCGATCGCGATGACAGTTCACACAGGACTCGGTGGCGACAATTTTTTCGAAGTAGTGCGACTTCCCAGCGTCTTTGTCCTCGTGAACAACAGACTCGGTTCCTTTCTCGAACAACTCCTGAAAGGCCTGATGCTCAAACGGCTCGATTGGTCGTCGACTGGGATCGGCCTGTTCGAATTCGCGGTGAATAAACCGCCAGCTGTAGTCGCGCAGGTCGCTGGGTTTCAACTCGGAACTGAGCTGTTCGATAAACGGGATGGCCTCACTGTCGGTCGCCTGCAGCGACTGTGACCAGTGGGTCATCAACAAGTTCTGCCCAATCAGCAGCTGTGCCCGTTGCCGATACTGTCCGCGAATGATCTTGAGGTTGAGATGCGCATAGAAGTAGAAACTCCCAGCGATCAGCAGCATCAGCGCACCGCCAAACAGAAAGCGACACTTGCGCTCGAGACTGGTTTCCCCCAGCAGGCGTTTGAACGTCCGGTAAGTCATGACCCCACATCTCGGGGAACAGAAAGCAACAGATGGGGATTGTGACGACTGCCCCGCCGCTCCGTCCAGTTTGATCGAAAACGAGATTCCGATCGCGATTCACAAGCGGGAATCCGGCCCCTCAGCCAGCCGCAGCGTTCATCGACCGAGGCACTCCGGGGTCATCATCGGAACGTGACGTCACTTCCACAATGCTGAACGTATCCCGAGCCTGCCCTGCGTAGGCCACAAGCATCTCAGCGATCAGTCCCAGAGAAAGCCCTTGTGCTCCCAGCAGCAGCAGGGCCACCGAATACAGCAGGAGCGGGCGACCACCAATTGGTGCGGGCTCAACGACATGGGCAATGTTCATCAGTCCCCACAGCACCCCGAGGTAAGTCAATCCAGCCATGCCCAGACCAAATGCCAGCAGGCCCAGTCCCCCCAGCATGTGCAGCGGTCGCTGGCCAAACGCTGTCAGAAACTTCACAGTCAACAGATCGAGGAACCCGCGCAGGAAACGACGCACTCCGTACTTGGAATAGCCGAATTGTCGCGAACGGTGATGGACGGGCACTTCGGCAACTCGAAAACCGCGCGAGTGGGCCAGCACAGCGATGAAGCGGTGCATCTCGCCATACAGGCGAATCTCATCCCGCAGGCTGGAATGAAACAGCTTGATGCCACAGTTGTGGTCGTGCAGACGGAGCCCCGTCAGTGAACTGACCATCCAGTTGAAGACCTTGCTGGGATACACCTTGTGCCAGGGATCGAGGCGACGCTGCTTCCAGCCATTCACGACATCAAATCCCTCGTCACGCTTGGCCAGAAACTGAGGAATCTCCGCCGGATCATCCTGCAGATCGGCATCCATCATCATGATGAATTCCCCTCGGGCTGCCCGCATTCCCGCCGTGAGTGCCGCCGCCTTACCGAAGTTGCGTCGGAAACGAATTCCCGAAACGCGGTCGTTCTCGGCACTCAGGGCCAGAATCTCCGTCCACGAACCATCGCGCGAACCATCGTCGATAAAGATCAGTTCGGCTTCGATTTTGTGTTCATCACAGACGGAAAATACCTGCCGGTGCAGTTCGCGCAGACTTTCGACTTCGTTGAACACGGGAACGATGATCGACAGCATGCGGTGTCTCCGATCGGAAAGTAGCGGGGAATTTTGAGGAAGACCATCGTCGGATGGCGAGTTGACGAGCGTCTACAAGACTAACGGCACCCGCGGGCGAAAGTACAGGTTCAGTCGGCACTCCATAAGCCATGCTGGCGAGGAAAGCAGGCCCGCGAAATACAATCAGCCTCCCGAGTCATGCGACTCGGGAGGCTGTCGTCATTCGGTGCGGGCGGGACGAAAGGTTCATCCCGCCGACACTCAGTTACCTCAGCACCAGGAACTAGTCCCAGTTGTGTGGGTTCAGGAACCACCACCACTTGTCGGTGCGTGATTCGAACTTCAGATTCCAGTAACCATCGTCCCATTCCAGGGAGGCTTCACGCCATTCCATGGGAACCTGAGGGTAAGGATAGTACGGTCCGATGTACGGCCATGCCGAAGCATCGTAGTTCTTTGGATAGGTGACCGCGGCGTAGTTGTCGTACTGAGCGTAGGATGGCCAGGCGTACTGCGGCAGGTTGGGCTGGTTGTACACGTGGTGACCAACCTGCTGTCCCTGTCCGTGAGCATACTGAGGCATGCCTGGACCGGGCTGAGCGTAACCCTGCATCTGCTGCACCGGGTAACCCTGCTGCTGAGGAGGGTAGCCGCCCATTGGAGGCTGCTGTGGAGCGTATCCCCCCATTGGAGGCTGCTGTGCATACTGCTGCGGAGCATAGCCCTGTTGAGCGTATCCCTGCGGAGGTCCTGGCATCTGCGGGGCACCGAACTGCGGTCCCTGCTGATAGCTTGCCTGGGCCGTTTGACCTTCCGGAGTGGCCAGCTTGTTGAGCACCCCTTCGACACCAGGAACCGACATCGCTGCGCGAGCGGCCCGCTGAATCTGTTCGGCATCGTCGACGGTGCCAATCAGACTGGCCTGTCCACCCTTGAAGCGGACTTCAATGTCGTACCCGCTCAGGCCGGATCGGCCCAGTGAGTTGGCAATCTGCTGCGCCATCTGCTGATTGCTCAGTGGCTGGTCATGATTCACCCGCTGGACTTGACCAGCAGAGCCTCCTGGACCAGCTTCGTGCATGGCCTGAGCCACGGCACCAGGCGAACCGCCTGCAGCTGTCATCAGACTCAGTTCGTTACTGACGGACTGCACGCGAGGCACCTTGCTGACGATTTCCGTCACTTGTGCCTTCTGCGATGCATCCTTGATTTCGCCGGAAATCCGGGCGACACCCGATTTGAATTCGATCTGGACATTCTTGTGTACCAATCGCGCCTTTCCAAGCGCCTTGGCAATGTCCTGAGCGACCTCCTGATTGCTGACGGCGGCCCCTTCAGTGGCCGTTGCGGCAGGAGGTGTCGACTTCGACGGTGCGAAGTCAAAAGGGCCAGCCAGCGTCAGAGCCGGAGTTGCAGCCAGCAACCCCAGTCCCAACGCCCATTTACGTGGCAGAAGCATGGACTCACTCCTTTGGTCTCTGAGTGCGTGCACCCCTGCCCGTGACAGGACCTGCACCGACTCCCTTCGAATGACGATACTTCTGTGATCGACCAAAGAAGTCCGGCTGGATCAGTTATTCTGACTTTTTCGACTGAAGCAGGTTGTTCCGGTCGGGCAAACTGCCCGATGCGACACCCTCAGCGGCTATCTCGAAGCCCCCGCCCGCTGCTGTTCAAATGCCTGCAACGACTCCCTAACCAACTGTGGCATTTTGGGATGCGACGGTTCCATCGACACATGCAGGCCGCACTCCCGCAGCCTCTCAGACGCAGTCGGGCCAATACTGCCGATGAAGCACCGGCCAACCGCCGATCGGAATTCGGACTCCAGTCCAAGGCGGCTGGCCACCTCCAGCAGATGCACAATTTGCTGTGCGCTCGTACACAGCAGCACATCCACGTCCCCGGAAATCGTCTGCCGAATCGCCTCTTCCAGGGGTTTGACATCCTCCGGAAGCGCCCAGCGGTAGATCTGCACGCACCGAACCAATGCCCCACGAGCCGCCAGTTCCGCCACCAGTTCGGTATTCGTGGCTCCATACTCCTGAATCGCCATCCGCAATCCCTTTGCGGAAACGCCGGCCCGTTCCAATTCCTGCAGCACCTCCCGCCAGGTATTGGGCTCCGGGGCGCGCAGATCAATATGAATGCCGAATTCCTTGAGCACCGGAACCGGCTTCGGCCCACGAACCATGATCTGGCAACGATTCAGCGCTTCCTGCAGTTCCGCCATGGGGTATCGAAGCTGCAGCGTCTCGAACAGTGCCCGTGCCCCGACGCCCGTCATGAACAGCACAAAGTCGATATCGCCAGCCAGCAGTGCCGCGGCGAACTCAAACGCGGAGGTGTTCTCCTCCAGAGGGATTTCCCGCATCGAATGGACGACAGTGGGGACACCACCAAAGCGTTCAATCAACGAGGTCATCTCCGGCTGCCGACGGCTTTCGAGACTGAGAACTCGCGGAGCAGACATGTCAAAGCATCCCAAGTGTGCAGGTCAGACAATTCAAAAGCCAGAAGCGTCCCCAGATAGTGGCGACGCTTCTGGCAACTCGCAATTTGACTTCATCAAGTGGCAGGAAAAGGCCTCGACGACTCCTGCTAGAAGTCGCCAACGACCTCACCACCAGCGATCGTCGAGAGGGCTTCCATGACGCCCGGATCGACATCCTCGCTGAGAAATCGAACAGACCCATCTCCAAACAACATGTTGCATCCGCCGTTGTACGGACCGCCAATGCCATCGGGGCCGTTAATGTACGGCTGCTGCGTCAGTGGACGAATGGACTCGGATGCCGCGGTCCATGGAGATGCACTGCGGCTCGCTTCGGCGACCATCGCCGTGTTCGAGGTCCCATCTGTAATGTCTCGAATCCGCGTCGGACGAACAAAACTGAATACGCCGGATTTCTTGTCGATTTTCAACTGATAGGGAGCCTTGGCCCCCACGCCCCCGATCCCCACATAGCCTGACTCGGCATAGTCGTCCGACGAGACCATCGGGCTTCCCGGATTGACGTAGGACGGAATAACCGTGTCCGAAACCGGCAAGTTGTCATCGTCATTCCAGCCCTGCTTTTGATTGATCTCGTTGTACAAGGCAGCCTGATCCATGTACGGCAGGATGCTGACCATCCAGCTCAATTGTTCTTCCGAATCCAGTTCCGCATTGGGGACGGCACCTTGCGGGAAGTGGTTGAAGGTATCGTGGTAATTGTGCATCGCCAGCCCCATCTGCTTGAGGTTGTTCTTGGACTGCGCCCGGCGAGCAGCCTGACGAGCCTGTTGCACGGCGGGCAGCAGCAGAGCCACCAGGACAGCAGTCGTCGCCACACCCGATGCCCCGCTCACATTGCCGCCCGCCAACGGGAACCCGGGCAGCGAAGTCCGTGAAACAGTGCGGACACCATCGTCAGTCACCTCCGTCACGGTGACGTTGGGAAACAGCGGCATCGTGACCAGTTCGGCAGGTGGGAAATCGGCAGCATCAATTGGCATCTGAAAGCCGGGGGCAAATTCGCGGCTTTCACGGATGCCCAGTTCAGCCAAACCCACAAGCGTGGGAGCAACGCCCAATAGCATCCGATATGTGTCGCTGGGGTCCATCGCCGAAATCGCGGAGAACTTCTGGGGGACTTCGGCCAATGCGGCCTGATACGCCGCGTTCGGCTCCCACTTGGGCAGCCGACCATCTTTTCGCAGATAGAAGGCTTCGACCGCCTGGGTGTTCAAACCTATCACCAGCCAACCCTCGTTGACGCTGATCGTTGGAACGAACACTGGAAACTTCGGGATGTTAATCGTCAGAAAATCGCGAGTTCCCTTCTGGACATCGCCAATCACCACTTCGCCACGGGCTTCGCCTTCAATGCGTCCGAGTGCTGTTCCCAGCGTCTGCCGCAAAGCCGCTTCGTCTTTCACGCTGATCGCGATGGCCGAACCAAGCCCAAAACTCCCGTGCATGCTGTCGGTGTAAAGGCAATGGATGTTCCCCAGGACATCGAACAGATCTTCTTCCAGATTGATCCCCAGTTCACGTTCGACCTCGGCCAGTGCCGGATCAATCTGATCGGCAGCCCCCGA
>JAGQPW010000002.1:37568-46833 GCA_020426515.1 Planctomycetaceae bacterium
CGGTCCGTACTTGGCTCCTTCCCGAACGACTCCCAGAATGGCATCGTAAGCGAGTCCCCAGTCGAAACTGGAAGCTACGAATCCATTTTGCGTCGCCGGCATCGGTGGCAGGTCGCTGAGTTGAATCATTTCCTGCCGCGTCAGTGCCAACAGCCCGCGTTTCTCGCCCGGGGCGTCAACGAATTGCTCGGTCCACAAACTGCGCCCTTTGTAACCAGAACGCACCGCCAGGCAATTGAGGTTGTCCAACCCCAACGTTGTGAGCAGGTCAATCACCCGCACGGGCTTCTCAGGAGTTGCTGAGGGGACAGGAACGGGCATGCCTCCAAACATTTCCCGCAGCGGAGCAAAGTCCAGCCAACCCGCCTGAGTAACTTCAAAGTCCGCACTGCTGGCGGAGTACTTGCCCCAGTTGGAACCAGCGGTGATGTCCTTACGAGTACCATCGGCGACATCCATCGCCGCATCAATCGCATTGATGCCAACAGCAATAACCAGATGCCCCTGCTCGGCCCACCAGCCAATCTGGGCGGGGGAATCCGGGATCATGCCATGCGTCACCTTGCGGTCACGGTAGTCGACTTCTTCGAGATCAAATTTGGGGGGCGCCTGAGCCGCCAGCTGATTCAGGCCATTTCGCAGTTTGGCCGCATTGTGCAGCACAATCACGCCCCAGGGTTGTGGCGGGCCCTGATTCGGAGGATCGACAGCCACTGCCAGCGAGAATCCCTGCTGTTCGATGACCTGCAGCGATTCCTGCAACGCCAACGCCTGAGGAGGCGCCTGTCCGCCAAATTCTTCCAGCGCGTTGGTAAACACGGCCATCAGGCCGCTCTCATACAATGCCTCATAGGCTGCGGTTTTCTCCCATGACTCCTGATGCGCCACAGACCCGTCAACATGAGCGTAGACGATCGACTGTTCTGGGAGGAGCTTCTCTGGACTCGTCGAAGCCGTATTCCGTTGAGCGAACGACCATCCCGCCATGATCAGCATGCACAAACCGCCAACGGCGGAACCCCGTCTCCACTTGCCCATGAGTGACTCCGTTTAGTGAACAGTGAAAATGACCTGTAAAACAGGCCGGTCGACAATACGAGCTACTCTGCGGGCGTTGCCGGGAATTCATAGATCGGCAAACCATCGCGTTCAGCGAACTTCCTGGTCGTCACCCAGATTTGCTTCTTGGCTTCATCGATGCTGGCGACCATTTGCGATGTCCGCTCCTGATACTTATTGATGATCTGGGCCAGAGCCCGCTCGCCGGAGACCTTTCCGAGATTGAACGTCTGCGGCATGTTCTTGGTCCACCCGGCATCCTTCAGGGCATCACCGTCCACATGCACGTTGACCTTGATTTCGCCACAGATGTAGACAATTGCCTGCTCAATCGGCACACGCTCAAACTCCGCATCGACGAGCAGTTGCTTCATCCGTTCCACCACCGTATCCGGCAGCTTCGGTTCGTTGGCAGGCTTGGGAGTCGCGGCGACAGCCATTTGCGTGAAGTCAGTACGGGCGGCTTCGCTGACCGTAAACAAGGTGGCAAGCGCCAGATTCGGCACCGCCTTCTCGGGCAGCACGGTTGTCGCCGTCACGTGTTGCGGTCCATTCTGCAAAACGGTGGACTGCTGAAACGCTTCGAGCATGGCTGGAAACCGGCCCACGAAATCACGAACTCGCATTTCCGTGGGATGCATCCTGACCGCAACATCATGCCACATGGTTTCCGGCAACTCCTGAAGCTGTCTTCGCAGTCGCTCTTTGATCTTCAGTGCATTGCTGGTCGTCACTGGACGCAGAGCAACTTCCGAGTGCAGATAGGGCACCGGATGAACGGCCCACGAGACCGCTTCCACATCATCTCCCAGCCACTTCACAATCCGGTCTACAGGCTGCTGCAGTCCTTCCGGAAACAGCATCTTGCCGTGAATTCGCAAATCATTCACCGTCCCAACGATGGTCAGCAGTCGCTCGTCATCTGTCATTTCCAGCAGCCGCTGCATATCAGCCGTGATGTCGTAGGTTGGCGACTTCAACGAGTTCTCCAACTCCTCATTTCCTGCCAGATACGCGGGCCAAATGACAATCGTTTGCGCATTCTCGTGAATCAGCACGGCCTGCGTGTCTGTTACTTTGATCAGCGGCGGCGGCATCTCGTACAGCAAGGTTCCCTGAAACTCATCCATGAGTTGAGACATCTTCGCTGGTTCTTTCAGGCGGAACGCCACAGCCATGTCTGGCTTCATCCCGCGAGCCCCGAACACGAAGCCGAGCATCATCTCTTCGATTTCGGCGGGGCCTCGATGAGTCACTTCCTTAATCGTCGATTCAATCCATGACGTGACATCTTCGGTCAATGCCGCCCGCAGCACCTGATAGTCATAGTCCTCCGACCAGAGCAGTGACGGTCGCAGATGAATGACCAGGTTGACTCCCCCCGGCATCATGTACAGTTGCAGAGGCTGACCGTTCGTGGGACTGAATTCCGCCAGCAACTCGCTGCTGGTCTCCAGTTGCCGTGCCGAGTATGGACCATTGGGGTCGATCGGCTCGATCAATTCCGTGACCGGTTCGTTTGAACTGGCAACAACCGGCGCAGCGAGAGGTTTGGCGGGACGTGTGGACATGACATAACCCACTCCTCCCAGAACGGCGACCGCCAGAACGGCGATCACTCCGTAAACCGCCCAGGCTGCACCGCTTCGACGACGACGCAACTTTTTCAACTGTCTGGGGGTCACCGTCGACGTGGGGGGGGTTGTCGGCAATCCCGAGAGATCCAGCCCGACACCTGCCGGTTCGGGAACAGGCAGAGAGGGAACCGCCGGCGAAGGAGTGGGCAAAGGCCCCGCAGACGGCGGTGCTGGTGACGGGAAGACAGGCTGCTGCGAATTGACAACCGGCGCCGGTAAGGGGGGATTGGAAACGATCCGCGGTGATGTTCCGAGTGGCGGCTCATCCGTTGCCAATCGCAGCTCGACTTCATCTTCCTCCGGCGGAGGTTCGGGCAGTTTGACCACGATCGCTTTGGCACACGCAGGGCACTTGACTGTCTTCCCAATCAGGGAACGATTCTTGATCTTGAGCTCCCGGTGACAATGGGGGCATTTCATGCTCGCAATGACGGCCATGAGCCTCTGACTCCCTCACGTAGTTGTCTCTCGACCTGGACAGCTTTCGCAACGATGCGCCGGTGCAATTTCGACTCAGTGCCAGTGTAAGCCATCAGTTGCTCGGATGCATCTCGAAGTCGGGTGGAAAACGGCCCCGGGTAACAGAGTCCGCCCAGCGTCACACAATGCTGCTCCCAAGCTCTCCCGCCTCAAGCCTGTATCGCCGACCACAACAACCTTCTCAAAAAACGAAGACGGGCGGAGCCGCATGATGTCTTGCATGCACTCCGCCCGTCTTGCGGGTCTGAATCTCAATGCCGCAGCATCAATGACTACGACTCTTCTTTGCGGCGGCGTCCACCGCGACGACGGCGTCCACCGCTGCCACTGCCACTGCCACTGCCACTGCCACGACGCGACTCGTCCCGAGACTCCGGAGCGGCCGCGGAATCCGAGGAACGCGAACTCCGACTCGGTCCCGAGCGAGGCTGCTTCTTGGCAAGCATTCCGATGGCATCTGCCCAGGTTGGAACAGAGGCCACCTTCTCAGATTTCACCTGACTTGCCGCTGGCTCGCTCGAAGCACGTTCCGCAACCGGCTTGGATGGGCCGCGACGTGCTGGTGACTTTTCGGTCTCAACTGAAGCCGACTTCGCCGTAGACGTACTCTCACCACTTGGTTTGCGTCCGCGACGACGGCGACGCTTGGGGCGATCATCAAGATCAATCCCGGCGCCGAATCCATCGTCATCTTCGTTGTCTTCGACGGACTGTTCGATCTCATCATCGAAGTCGTCATCGTCCTCGAGATCTTCATCCTGATCTTCGACTTCCTGAACGGGAGCAGCTTCTTCTTTGCGTTTGCCTCCACGACGACGGCGGCGACGGCGACGCTTGGGGCGATCTCCTTCCGTCGCATCTTCTGAGTCGTCGCGGTCCGACGTTTCTTTGGTTGCTTCCTCTTCGGCCATGCGAGCCACTTCGTCGAGCAAGCCTACTCCAAAACCATCGTCATCCAGGTCTTCTTCAGCTACGACCGGTTCGCTCTTGGCGCGGCCACCCTCGTCGGAACGGCTCTTACGTGTCTCCGAGGAGCTGGTCGTTCCGCTTTCCTTGTCGCGGTCACCTCGACGGCGGCGACGACGACGCTTGGGACGATCCCCTTCCCGTTGATCTTCCGCTTCCGGCCGCTGTGCGACAGGTGCGTCCACGCTTTCCTCGACTTCGTCGGACTCCACGACCGCATCTTCACGACTCTCGGTGCGACGGGCAGGCCGTTCCGGCTTGGTGCGACGCCCCGACTTTTCTCCGCGGGACGGACGATCTTCGCGGCGCGAAGATGCAGACTTTGATGACGACTGGCGACCGCCACGTTCCTTGGGAGCTTCCTTAGAGCTGTCTCTTGTCGGTTTGGGGGCATCCCAATCCCAACCATCCAGAGCGTCCCAGTAGTCGTCCGCGGCTTCGGTCTCTCCACCTGCATCGACGACATCTTCGTCGTCCTCTTCGTCCACTTCTTCGTCGTCGCTGAGGTCTTCACCAAAGCTGTCGGCAACGTCTTCTCGGGCCGACTTCACCTCAACTGGAGCAACCTTCTTCTTGGCAGGCTTCTTCGACTTCGGCTTCTTCGACTCGGACTTCACAACGGGTGCGGGTTCGGCTTCTTCTTCATCCTCATCGTCAAACGCGTCCAGCAGGCCAGCGCCGAAACCGTCATCATCCTCATCTTCGCCTTTGGCCGAGACGTGCTGAGGACGCTTCTTGGCCGGAGCAGGTTCAGCCGCCGGCGCTGACTTTCCAATACTGCCTGCAATGGCGACTTCGGGCGTTTCGGTCTCCGAGGCTGGTTCTGCGGCTCCTGGTCCAAATCCCAGTTCATCCAGTCCAAGACCGTCGAGGTCCAGCGGCTCATCGAAATCCGCATCAACATTCATATCAACGCCCAACAGATCGTGGGCGATGGATTCAAGATCCCCATCCTGGGGCAAATCCGATTTCCTTTTAGCCATGTGCATTCTCTTTACAGTTTGTAACCAGGTTCGGCGGATCGGGGCTCACGGGCAGCAGCATGTCGCGCTGCCTCGGAACCAGTCATTCAGGCCAGTCGGCCGAACACCATGAGTGTAATGTCGTCGTTTTGTGGTCGACCTGCAGCGTGCCGTTTGACGTCGGCCCGAATCGCAGCCCCCATTTTGGCGGGCGTTGACGATCCCTGGCTGACGATCTCTTTCAGGCGGTCCGTTCCATACAGGTCGCTTGCAGGATTCATGGCTTCACTCACCCCGTCGGTATAGATCACGACAGTTTCGCCAGGGTGAATATCCCGCTCGACGACATCAAACGGGAAGCCTTCGAGGACGCCAATCGGGACACCGATCGCTTCCTCACCATACTCTTCAATGGTCCCATCAGGATGTCGAATCATGGGAGCCATGTGCCCGGCATTGACGATCCACATGTGATGATTCTGCGTATCCAGAATCGTCAGCACGAACGTCACGAATCGGCCTTCAACAGCCTTGGCGCACATGTGGTCGTTAATCCGGCTGACAAGATCGCCAGGGTCGGAGACGTGTTCCACCAGGGTGCGTACAGCACTCGACATACGGGACATCACCAGAGAAGCGGGCACTCCCTTCCCGGCGACATCACCAAAGGCCAGACATAACTTGCCATCCGCCAGCGGGATGACGTCGTAGTAATCTCCCCCCACGGCCTGAGCCGCTTCATAGGTGGCGAAAAATTCATAACCATCGACTTCGGGCATCGATTCGGGCAACAACGCATGCTGCACGTTACGTGCGATGCCCATTTCACTGTCCTGCTTCTGCTTTTCCACGAAGGATTGCAGCAGCTTGGCTCCTTCGTACGACAGCGCAGCCTGCCCCGCGATGACGAGCATGATTTCCAGATCTTCGCTGCGGAACTGAGCCACAGGATTCTGCGTATCGATGTTGATCACGCCAATCGGTTCCCCCTGCAGGTCGAGCATGGGGGCACACATCATCGAGCGAATCGTCAATGCCGAGATCGATTCACTGGCATCGAACCGCGAATCACTCGCCGCATCTGCCGACAACACCGCCTGCTTCTGTTCGAGCACGTTCTTCAGGATCGTGCGGCTGAGTTTAACCGTTTCGTCGACCCCGGCCCGACGATGCTTCATCGCCCGGGGGACCATCTGACCCTGATCGTTCTTCAACAGGATGCAACCACGGTCGGCTGCGGGAAACAAGGCGAACAGCGTGTCGAGAATCTTGGGCAGGATCTTTTCAACTTCCAGCGTCCCGGCCAGTGCTCGACTAATCTCCAGAACAGCCTTCAGTTTTTCCTGAGGCCGTACATCCAGCAGGCCATACCCGCCGCCATGATCGACGGCCCCCATAATCGTGGACGATTCGTCCTGCTCGTCGATTGTGATGGCTGGTGTTTCCGCCAGCTCGGCAATTTGCTGAACGGCCGCGTCCGCCTTTTGCGGCGGAGGACTGTCGGACTCAAACCTCAGCAGCATGGGGCCGAATTTGAGTCGGTCGTTGTGCTTGAGAGGTTGGGCGCCCGCAATCTTTTCGCCGTTCAGAAATGTGCCATTTCCGCTGTTCAAATCCTCGACGAAGTACGCTTCCCCCTGCTTGAAGACACGAGCATGGTTTCGCGACACCATGTTCGATGCCAGCTGGATCGCGCAATCCGGGAGTCGTCCAATGATCGACTCCTCGCCCGCCAATTCAAACGGTGTTGCCTGACCATCCTGTAGAAGAATCAACTTGCTCATTAACCCTTCGCTCCCGATGCGAGCTGCTCCGCAAACAGCGGCCCGTTCTTAGACCCCAAAAATTCGCTCCACATTACCACGCAGCACCTGCCGTCCCAAATCGAGCGCCCGCTCTTCCGACCAGCCGCGTCCTGCAACGAAATCGCTTGCCAGCACCTTGGCCAGCACTCGGCGATACATGCGGAACTTCGGCAGAGCGAACTCAAGTTTGTACATGTCGCTGTAATACCCCACCTGTTTACTGCGGGGAGCCGCTTCCAACCGACTGCGGGTATCAAGTTCGATGTACGACGGGGTATTCGAATACCACCAGTGGCCGTTCGTCACCACGTTGGGGAAAATCCATGCGTAACTGACCAGTTCGTGATTGCTCGTCTGTCCCAGCACCGACACCGGAAATGTCACCTGAGGAAATGCGTTGAACAGTTCCTTGTACTGGATCAGCGAAACTCGCTTGTCAAAGAGATCCTGCCCCTGAAAGACGCCCGACGGATACACTTTGCGGTTTACGCCAATCATCAGGTCGAAGGGAAGTTCAAATTCGGCACAGAACTCGGCCAGCGTCCAGAAGATGAACTGCGAAAGCTGCCCCCGTTGTTCCTCCGAGAGATCCTTCCCCTTGCAGGCTTTCCGGACTGCTTTGGCAGCGGCTTCGTCATCAACCCTGGCTGGAGAGAACGTGGGCGGGATCGAAATCGCACAGGCTCGAACACCGTTCGCTTTAAAGTGCGTGAACAGCACACCAATTGCCGCCCGCAAAGATCCGACGTCCGAGACATCGGTATTGCTGGCCTTCTGCAATCGTTCCTGAACCTGAGGGTTCGTGAAATGAAACACCAGATCATCAGTCCGCAGACACGGAATGTACAGACTGGTGTCAAATCCGGTGAGCGGATCGTCGAAGTCGTTGGTCAGAAAGACCTTCTCCAGCTTGCTGTGCTTGAGCACCTGCTGTTCCCAGTCCGGCTGAGCCATTTTCTGCTCTGCGGTGTCGTACAACTTTTCCCAGTTGTCCGCGGTAATCCGGTCTTCCGCGAAGCCGAAAAATTCCTGACAGATCTCCACCAGCCAGCTGACCTGAGCGGTATTGTCGAGATCGCCCAGCTTCGACACGATCCGCCCGACCTTCTCTTTGGTAGAAATCGCCGGATCTTCGATCTGTTCGCGAGGCAGTCCTGCCGAGTGAGCCAGTTCCGTATAATAGTGATAACCCATGATGTCCCCGAGATTTCGGGACGCCGCAGCATGGGGATTGATATGGGTATGCGGATCAATCAGAACCAGAGATTCCAGTTCCTGAAAAAGACGCTGCTGTAGATCGTGACTCATGCCGGAGCATTCTGTTGCGGGAAACCATCGGAGCGACACACCCGAATACGTGGCCCGTCGGGTGGAATCTCTTAGTGTCGCCTTTCCAGCCAGGGAGTTCAATCCTCTGCCCTGTCCGGCTCCAGTATTTCCTGCACTCGGATCGGCGAATGCCGCGTGGAACGCTGGAACTCTTCGGAATCTTCGGCTAGACTGCTTCGTTCATTCGCCACAGGGCGGTTAACCAGCTCACCGCGATAGAAGTAACTCACACAAGGGACGGGACTTACCGTCAACAACCATGCCGAATACCAGCAGTGCCAAAAAGGCTCTCCGTCAGAGCATTAAGCGTCGTGCCCACAACCGGACCCTGCGGTCTGCCCTGCGGACAACCCTGAAGAGCTGCCGCAAGACCGTGGAAGCTGGGGATCAGGATGCCTCACAGAAGGCACTGAGCTTGGCATTCAAGAAGCTCGATCAGGCAGCCGCCAAGGGCCTGATCCACAAGAACGTTGCCGCCCGCTCCAAGTCGCGACTGGCACACTTTGCCAAGACGCACGAAAGCAAGTAGTCGCAGGCCACGGCAAACCTGATTGTCACCAGGCGCGGTTGATTCAGCATCGACCGCGCTTGTCTGTTGCGCGGTCATATGCTGCCTGGCTGGCCCAGTCTGGTGAGGTCGCCGCGACGATTCCACGGCATCGCCCCGCAATCAAACGGGAGCTCACTGCCTGGGACTGTTCAATACCAGCCCGAAACGCTGGTGAGAGTAATTCGTGTGCTGCCCCCTGCAGGACGTATCGGGTTGGCAGGCGGCACACGACTCAGGCTCCCCCCGGACAAGGATAATCCGGGCTAACCGATTGCAGGGTCGTTCAACTCGGGGCGATCCGGCTTCGCGGACTCCAGCGGAGCAAGGCCATTGGACTTCTCCGGCATGCTGCGGATGTGAATGTCCCGCTGCGGGAATGGAATCTCGATCCCAGCCTCATCCAGCGCATTGTAGATATCCGTATGCAACGAATCCGTGGTCGGCAACCGGAACTCCAGTGATGGCAGATACGCCCGC
>JAGQPW010000002.1:46932-58810 GCA_020426515.1 Planctomycetaceae bacterium
ACCGTAAAGTTCAACGAACTGTCGCCAAAGCCATCGAAGGTGATCACCGGCGATGGATCCTTGAGCACGTGAAGCTGATTGCGGACGACGTCAGCGAGAATTTCCCGCACGCGGTTCGGGTTGGAGCCATACGCGACCCCCACCGCAATTGTCAGCCGATTCACGGTATCGGTCAGCGTCCAGTTCAACAGTCGGCCGGTAATGAATTCCTTATTGGGCACGATGTACTCTTTACGATCCCAGTCGGTGATCGTTGTGGAGCGAATCCGAATCCGATTCACCACACCGGAGACACCATCGATCGTGACCACATCTCCCACGCGAACAGGCTGCTCAAACAAGATAATCAGTCCTGACACGAAGTTCGCGAAGATTTCCTGCAGTCCAAAGCCCAGCCCGAACGTGAGCGCAGCTGCCAGCCACTGAATGTTCTCCCATTCAATTCCCAGAATGTCACTGCCAACCAGAATGCCCACGAGAATGATGGCATACCTCACCACGGCGGCAATCGCGTAGCGAACAGAGCGGTCCAGGGGCAATCGCTCCAGCAACAGCATTTCCAGAAAACCGGGCAGGTTTCGTGCAACGGTGGTCGTCAGAATCCCCAACAGCGCTGCCCCGCCAAGCGAGGCATAGGTGATCGAGGTCCCGGGAAATGTCCAGCGGTCGAAGACGTTCAGAGCGGGCAGCACGTCTTTCCAAATCGCCCATCCGCCCAGAATCGCGATGATGGCAAATGTCGTATTGAGCAATCGCTTGGTCTGCTCACTCATCGCCACGAGATCCGATGCACCACTGGGCGGCACAGGAGGCAATGCATCGCCTTCTCGGACTTCCGCAGCTGCCGCCCGACGCTCGCGCGCCTGTTCAATCGCCAGCCGCCGCTGCCGCAGCATCATTCCCCGCACGATGAGCGCCCGGACGAACAGCATGCTATACAGCAGGCACAACGTTTGTCCCAACTTGAGTGACAATCGCCCCGCCGTGTAGTGATACCCCAATGCCGACAACCCGGCGAGACTCAGTGGCACGGCGATCGCCAGCAGGTACCACACCATCGACAACTGGTCTAACCAGCCTTGCGGGTTCTTCTCAATCCATTCCCAGCCAATGCCGCCTTTGGGGCGCGCCAGTCGATGCAGGAGCAGCGTCAGCAGAATGAAACCGGCGATGGCAAAGATTCGCTCCAGGACCGCCTGAGTCCCGTCGTCTCCCATCGTATGCAGCAAAGCAACCCCGATCACGATGGGCAAACAGAGTACTTCAAACCCTCGAATCTGACGGGTCATCAGCTGAACGACCCGATGCGGCCACCCGAAGTGCGACTCCCCCAATCCCAGCGGGCGTCCCACATTCCGGACCACCTCCAACCCCAGCAGCGTAGTCCCGATCAGGACGAACCATTCGGCCAGCTGACCGATCCAGTTTTGACTGGTAAAGCTGGTCAGGACTGCCATCCCCTCCAGTCGCCACCCCAGGAAGAGTGGCAGCAGTGGCAAAGTAATCGCCAACATCACTGTCCACAGCAGGGCACGCCATGTCGGTCGCATTTCCGTATTCAGTCGGCTGGCAGCCTTGGTTCCCAGCTGCCGCAGTATGCGCCGTTGATATGCGTGCGATGCAATCAGCCCGGCCCAGACAGCGGCAAACAGCACATACCACCAGGGCTCACGAATCACATCCTGACGGAATCGCTGTTCCAGAAAACGCCAGCGGTCGAGGACCAGCAAATTACTGATCGACTTGGTATCCGATGTTAATGTCGACCAGTTCAGTGGTGCATGACTTCGAATCCACAGGACATTCTCATCGATGAACTTGGTGAGACGCTCGGACAATTCGATGAGCAACTGCTGCTGGGTATTGAACTGATCGATAGTGTCGAGCAGGTCGGTGTAGGCTTTCAGAGTTGAGTCGAGCGAGGCTCTCTCCAGCTTCCACGCATCACGAACCTGCGATTCCACGCCAACATCGGCGTCGTCCGTATCAAGCCCCATTTCGGTCGCCGTCCGAGCAACCTGTGACTCCAGGTCGCCCGCCTGACGCTGTTCTTCCAGGAGATCGAGATAGTCCAGCTGGACCTGTTCAAGCATCGTGGCCCGCTCGGCCAGATCATATTGCAGACTACTGACATTGGGCAAAGTTCGCCGCTGCTGGCGCAACTGCACTCCGAACACCGTACTGCCCGCAGCACGTTCCTTGCGTTCGTGAAACTTCTTTTCGTTCTCTTCCAGACGCTGACGCTCAGCCTTGGCCGCTTCCAGCTTGGACTGCAACTCAGACCGCTTCTCGCGAATCTCAATTTCCTTGTCCGCCAGTGAAGCGACAGCTTTGTAGACATCCCCAAGCGGCTCGGACTTCCCATCAAGCATACGAACATAGTCGTCGGCCAGCTTCTTCCGGCCTTGTGCGTCTTCGCGGCGTCGTTTAGCAACCGCTGCAGTCCATTCCTCAACTTCCTGCTTGAGAACCGACAGTTCATTGGCGGCAATCGCTCGTTCGGCTGACAACAGATTGACGGCGTCTTCGGCATCATAGGCAGCCAGTTCCGAGCCTGCTGCTGTCAGTTCCCGTTCGATGCGTCGACGCTCCGCCAGCAGGCTCTGGCGAATCGCATCCTGAACGATCAGCGGCTCAGTCGAAGTCGACAAGGCTTGCTGTCGGGTAGCGACATCCGCCAGTTTCTTGGGTGCATCCGCAACAATTTGCCGCAGCCGCTTTTTTCGGTCATCCCGACCCTCAATCTGGTTGTCCAATTGCAGCAACTGCGCCTGCTTTTGTGCCAATTGCTGCTGCCTCTCCGCGAGTTCCCGTTCCAGAGTTTCCAGCTTCTCTCCTTCCCACGGGTGCGACAGTCGTCGTTCCTGCCGCTGAAGCTTTTCAATCTCTGCCTTGCGGGTATCAACTGTTTTCAGCTTCTCCGCGATGGTCTGTTCCTGCTGCGTCAACTCTCCAACAATCCGCAGGTCATCCAACCCCTTGCGCACAATAGCCCGCGCCCTTTCCTTGGCGGGCTCATCCAGTTCGCTGGCAGCATCGATCTTGGTCAGGATCGAATTCAAGGCATCCGCAGATCCCTGATCCGGTGTGGCTTCCGCTGGAGGCGTCGTAGCCGCTGGAGTGCCATTGGGCGTCGCTGTTGCGGGTGTGCCATTGGGCGTTCCCGCAGCAGGAGTTCCCGCAGCAGGTGCTGCTGGCTGCGGTACGGGCTGGCTCGGGAGATCATCATCTTGAGCGCGCACTCCCCCCACAACTGCGAGCAGCAACACCAGTCCCGCCAATAGGCGCACGCCACTCAAACCACTCCAGCCAGGAGCAGCGGCGAGGGACGTTCCATGTCTCTTCGAAGAATCCGTCATGCAGGCAGTGTAGCGAGTCCACCGATGGGAACTGAAGCTTGGTTCCGGACACACCAGAGCAACGCCTCACGCATCCAACTGTACAGATCAATCGTATCTTCTGCCCTCAGCGATCCGGGGAGGCGACTGCGGCATCTGGATCGCGGTAGTCGAGCTCAAACAATACCGACTGCGTCTTGATGCTGATCTGCTGCCGCTCAGCATTTCCATACACCGCATGGAAGTTCCAGCGAGAGCCGAGAGAGTCATTCTCATACAGCAGAGAGCCATCACGACGATTGAAAATGCGAATTCGGCTTTGCAGTGCCTGGCTGGAATTCCCGGAGCCGTCCGCATCGGGCTGCCGGCTCGACGTCAGCACGAACACCGGCAGATCGGCTGGCTGGTCCAACGCAAACACCTCGTTTTCCAGGTCCGTCATCCATAGCAATTCTCCCGTCTGCCGATGCAGACACAGCAGCGGCCCGTTCACAAACTCTCGACGGTAGCCGTCATGCAATTGCGAAGCATTGCGAAGCCGCAGGTCTTCCATCGGACCGCTCACTGCGATCAGCAACGTCTGTTCACCCACCGAGCAGCCAATGCGCGTAACCGGCCCGGGAAGTTCGAGCCGCAACTCGGACATCACCTTCCCCGTCGCCAATTCCACCAGCTCCATCTGGCCATCGTTCTGCAACAGTCCGAACCACTCTTCGTCGATTGCGAACGGAATCGTTCCCGCAGGCCGCTGCAATGCCCACACGAGTTGGTGGTCCAGGAGATTCCACCATTCAAAGCGTGCCCCTGTGAACGAACTGGTTTCCGAGTTGGCTCCCGAAATCTCACTCTCAACATCGGGAGCCAGTTCGTCGTGAAATCCCTGCCCTGTTCCATACAGTGCAAAACCGCCGCGCACGATCCGTTGGCTCTCAACGGGATGAGGCAACTCAACCTCCTGGATCTCCTGTCCATCAGCCACCCGCAACAGTTGACCGGCAGAAGAGTCGCGGCCCCAGATCAGAATTCGCCGCTCATCGCCGACGCACTCGGCCAATTGGGGCAATTCGTGTCGTCGCCACAATTCCTTGCCGGTCGCCGAATCGCAGGCCACCAGCATCCCTTTTTGCTGCAGACAGAAGTAACCGGAATTCACCGGACCAACGGCTCCGACATAGTGTTCGTACTCGTCGATCAGTTGCGTGGAGGGCGGTGGAAAGCCAATCCACCCGGACGGTTTATGCTCGTAGAACGAAAGCATGACCTCAGAACGATCGCCCAGCGAATCGACCTTTTCGTCGTGCTGAGGCCACAAAATGCGGGCTCGCCGTTCCCCGTCGACGCTGATCGGACTCATCCCAAATACTTCTGAGCCCAGTTGCAATACAAGTTGCTGTCCCAACCCCCACCCGCGTGCGAGATCCACATGCGTCCGTAAGAATCGCCCACTGGTGGGCGTCCGAATCAACCACGGTCGCCCCCACTGGCTGTTGGACAGCTGCAGCCCCTGCCCGCCTGGCCAGTCAAGCGAGATATTCAGGCGTTCTGGCAGCGTGCCACGAGCCGCTGCGGTGGCAATTGGAGCAAAGCGGATATCTGCGGAGAACCGATCCTTCTGAGTCAGCAGCGGCGTGCGATTCGGCCAGTCGGGGAATGGATCGTCGGTCGCCGCTTCGGCATACTTCTCTTCCCACCGTTTAAGGACATCAGCCAGAGGATCGGCTTCGGCATTCATCCGTTCCCGACGCCGATTCAGCAGCAGCTGATACCACCGCATCGCATCGCGGCGGTTCTGGTACAGCTCGAGCAGTCGTATTTGAGTGGAGTCGCGCAGTTCACCCGTTGTACTCCCCAATTGAGCGAGCAGCCGCAGTTCGGTTCGGGCATAACTCGCTTCATCTCTCCACGTGGGGGCAGTCAACACGCGCCACTGCTGTCCCCATGGCAACAGAGCCACGCGATCCTGGACTTCAGTCAAGTCAACATTCCTGTCGACGACAAGCTGCTGCAAACGGGCCAGTGCCGACGCGGTGAGTTCCAGTTGAGTTGTGGCGTCCATCTCCGAGAGTGCGGTCAACCATTGCCCCTGCAACCAGTGATCGAGTCGGGCTCCGCACAATCGATCCGGAGGGATCACCCAACCTTCCTCCAGAGGCGTCGCCCACAGTGCCAGCGATGCTTCCAATGCAGCCGGCCAGTCGTGGCGATCGAGGGCCTGTTGCACATCCAGCTGCCACCAATGCTGCGCGAACTCGATCCCCTGGTCCAGCAGATCATCACGCACAGCCTCGGGGATGGCCTGACATCCCGCTTCGCGCGCCCATTCCAGAACCGTCTCGGACAGCAGTTCCCGCAGCAATGAAACCTGATCATCCGGGGACGACGTCTCGGCAAGCCACGTCTGTAACCTGGCGACGGCGCTGGCGTGCTGTCCGGCCTGTCTCTGTAACCGAACCCAGTCCGTGCGGCTGGCCACTCCCTGCAGAGTCTCGTCAACTCGTGACCTGGCCTGATCCAATGACTGCAAACGCCTTACGCCCGTATGAGACAGCATCATCACCTGCTGATCCCAGCGCAACATGGTCACCGGCGGCGCAATCCCCCCCGGCGGGGTCAGCGATTCACCCGCGATATAGGAAAACTCGTGCCGCATCAGGTCGACCGACACCAGCCGTCCGGTCGTTTCCGGAAACAGATAGGTCTCTCCGATCAGCAGACCATGTCCGCCGGGAACAGGGATCGACATCGACTGCTTGAGTTCTCCAGTCGCCATGGAGAGTGAACGAATGTGGCGATCCTCCAGCACATGGACGGAATCATCCACAGGGCCAATCAACTTGACAGCCTGCGGCAAGGCCCGGGTCCAGCGAACTTCCCCGGTCTCCAGATCGAGTGCGTGCAATCGGTCGCTCTCTGGAGAAACAAACAGACACAATTCCCGCTGACGCTGATTTCCATCCGACGCGTTGGCAAACACCAGTTGCGATTCACGCCAGCCTCGCCAATTGTGATACCCCAGTTGCCCCAGGCGGCTTTCATGGGCCGCCTTTTCGCGCGTCGGAAGATCATCCCGACTGAAACGATACGCCCAGCGAAACTGCAACGAGAAGCGATCCACGGCAATGAGTGCCCCGGCCCCTGTCGCACACAGCAGCAGGTCGCGATAGGGCACAATCAGCCCGGCACGGTTCGTCCGCCGGAAGTCTTCATCCACCCCCAGGACCGGTTCCGACAGATCGACCACCTGCTCCACACTGCCATCTTCGGGCCGAATCGCCAGCAACAGCAGGTGCTGATCAACGTGGGTTTCCGCCAGCGTGTACAGCCGGTTGCCATCCAATGCTGGCGGGCCAGCGAAGTACAGGGGGGCAAACTGTCCGCCGTCCGTTGTCCACACCGTTTCCCCAGTCGTGGCCCGCAGGCATATCATCGTCTGATTGGGAAACGCGTGCCCTTGATCGTTCAAGGGGGCCTCAAATAATCCGGCCGGGTGCGTCGGCACGACCTGAAACAGTCGTTGACCGTCGGTGGTCAGGTGATTGAATGTTGCCTCTGCATGCATCCGCATCAGCAGTTCGAGCCGCAGCAATCGAAGCTGCAATGGGTCGTCCAGCGGTGTATCGCGTGTATAGGCGCGTGCCGAATTCCACTCGTGTGGGCGAAACCACCTCTGCTGGCCCGATTCAGCATCGATCGCGGCCAGCCCCTGCGGTTGGGATACAATCCACAGGCCATTGGCCCGGCAACCATACCAGGTGGGCAACGGATACAGGCCATGCTCGGCGAGATCATTCAATCCCGCCTGCACTTCGGCCAGTGCCGTGGCTCCCTGCTCAAACTTGTGTTGCCATTGCGGCACGCAGGCCAGCGGCAGATCCAGAGGTTCGACCGGCAACGACTCCACGCTGTCCCGTCCTTGAGGACGGATGAAGCGTTGACCTCCCGCCAGAGTGAGTTGTTCCAGCAGCGTCCCGTATTGATCCCAGAACTGCTTTTCCTGCTCTGGAAACGCGTGCAGCGTGGAGAGGTAACGAGCCGCCAGTTCAGGCCGATTTCGCAGCTGCTGCTCCGGTTGAGGATGCCGCAGGATCAGCTCGCGCCAGACTTGCGCTGCGGACATGGCATCACCGACCTGCCGATAGTGGAGTCCAAGCTGATCGAGCGCCGCTTCGCCTGAAGTCGAGTAGCGATACTGCTCGGCGACGCGTTGCAGCGCGCCGATATCCTGTTCGGCAATGGCCAGTTGCAAACGTTCGCTCGCCACCTGATCGACGCGGCGGCGGTAATGCTCCAGAGTCTGTTGTCCCGCTTCCCGCAACAGGAAGTGCACCTCGTTTGCCGCTCGGTGATAAGTTTCCCGGGCTCCGCGAACCAGAGATTTCGGCGACTTGTCGAGAATCTCCTGCAAGACCGCTGTCAGCTCAGACCACTTCTGTTCTGCGAGCAATTCGCGTGAGCGGTTCAGAGCCTGCTCAACGTTGCGGTCGTGCCCAAAAGGAATGGACTGCGTGAGGTTGCCGTCCGAATCCTCCGCCGGTTCCTTGACGGGGACTGCGTCCGCCTCAGGGGCGACATCATCCGCAATGGCGACCGATGCAGTAAGCCCCCCCACCGGCATACTGTGTACTGCGAAGCACAGCAGCAAGAGAAACAGGCACTTCAGTACAGGCCGCATTCCGATGCTCGCCGTAAACACCAGCGATGAGGCCTGCCAGATTGAGTGCCAATGACGCATCACACCCCCAACTCGCGTTTCAGCGCCTCCACCGCGGTCGACAATTCCGCTACCTGTTCCCGCAACTGCTCCACTTCAAATTCCAGTTCTTCCTGTCGCACTCTCAGCTGTTGCAATTCGCCGGAAGTAGCTCCCGCGCCTGCAGAACTGCTGGCAGCAGCGGAGACTGGCGAGGCCGACGAAGGGACCTCCGGTGATTCCGGCTCATCCCCCGAAGTCTGCTCCAGCTTCTGTCCTTCCGTAGCGCGATAAAAGTTGTGGTCGACTTCAATCCCGCGACGGTCCAGTGAACCGCTGGACTGCAGGTAACCGGCATCCAGCAGCCCCTGCAGTTCCTGTCGCAAGTCGTCCAGACTGTCAATCGCGACCATGCGGCTGGCCCGACTCCGCAGTTCGCCCAGTTGTTGACGACCTCGCAACCACAACTCCGCCAGAATGGCGATTTGCGGTTCAGAAAAGGTAAACCGCTTGCGTACAAAGTGGCGGTAGCGTTCGGTGCGGCCGGTGCTCGGCAACACAACCGCAACCAGTCCCATCTCCCGCAACTCGTCCAATACCCGCAAGACATCGTCTTCCGAATAGTTGGTCACCGGCTCGCGGTTACTCTTCTGATTGCATCCGGCGGTCGCCGCTTTGAGTGTCAGGGGATATTGATCCGGGGTGGTCATCCCCTTCTCAATCAGTACGCCGAGGACCCTCCGCTGCGAGCGGCTGAGTTCCCGCACTGGGGGAAGATTGTCATCCGTGTCCGTCGAAACCATGTCCATATGCGTTCGCGTCTCCGCCACTATTCTTTCACTGTACACTGAGGCAATTTGGCCTTGAAGTCATCGATGCCGGAACCAAAGACGTTGGTATTTCCAACATTGATGTTCTTCAGCGTCGAACAGGCCGTCAACACTTCCAGCGCCGAGTTGTCGACCTGGGTCCCCTTGAGATTCAGATCCTCAATAGGCAGCGCCGCCACGATTTTCAGCCCTTCGGCCGTAATGGCACCGCACCCTTCGAGGTTGAGTTCTTTCAATTTCGTCAGCGCGGCCAGATGCGTCAGCCCCTCGTCGTCGAGACTGCCATTCCACAGGCTCAGTGACTCGAGATTCTTGAACTGCGACACGTGACTGACACCATCGTTGTCGATCAGCATCTCTCCCAGATCGAGACTCTTCAACGATTCCTTGGCGCCGACCGAATCGAGCCCGGACCCGCGAATGGCGGCCTCACGCAGATTCAGTTCTTCCAGCTTGGTCATCCCGGCGCAGGCTTCCAGCCCCTTGTCACCGACAAGCGTTCGCATCACGTTGAGCGACCGCATTTCCGTCAGGCCAGACAAGTGCTGCATCCCCTCGTTGCCAATGCCGCAGTCTTCCATCGACAGCACGCGCAGCTTCGTGAATTTTCCAATCTGGACCATGGCCTTGTCGGTCACCAGATACGAACGGAGCTTCAGGTCCGCCAGGTTGACCAGTGGAGCGATCGTTTCAATTCCCTTGTCGGTAATTTCATTGCAGCCTCGCAGGTCGAGAACCCGCAACTGCGGCAGCTTGGCGACAGGAGCCAGTCCGGCATCGGTCGTGCGGGTATACAGCAGGTACAAACGCTGGAGATTGGTAAGGTGCTCCAGGTGGACGAGCCCGGCCACGGTGACGTTCGTACATCGTCGCAGATTCAAGCTGGTCAGCTGCGGCAAATCCTTGAGGACGGCCAGTCCCTCGTCCGTGATCTGGCCGTTTTCCAGACTCAGCGAAGTCAGGCTGTGCAGCCCGGCGAAATTCTTCACAACGTCGTCATCAACCGTCGCTGTCCGACAATCCGCAGCCGTGACGTTGCCAGCGGCATTCTTCGTCAACTTGACTCCGGCCTCTTCCAGTGCCGTCACCGCGGCGGCATCATCTGCTTCCACCGCAGGTTCAGTCGTTTCGGGAGTCACTGAAGGTGCGGGACCGGGCCCCTCAACCTTGGCCGGACATCCAGACAGACTCAAGGCCAGTCCACACAGCACGAGAGAACACAGCCAACGGTTCACAGACAAAGTTCGCACACCAGCTCCAGTCAGCAACATGTCAACAAGCCATCCAATTCGATTCAACAGAACACTGGCAAATGCGCATCATCTGCCACAGATCCCATCGTAAAGAGATTTCCCGATCGAGGACAGCCAAGCAGCCTCTGCAAACAATCTGCGGCGGCGTCCGCGCCACCATCGTGCAGCGGATGCACCCGCCGTCGCTCCGCCGGAATCGTGATCAATGCGGATCACTGGAGTCGTCGTTATTCTGGTGTCGACTCTATTCAGGTGATGTCAGAAGATTGCGCCTGATGGAGGCGGAATTGATACCGACACTTGAAGCCCCGGCACCGCAAACAATCGACTGACCATGGCCCGAACGTCCCGCAAGACCATTGCCGAAGGGAAGTACATCGCACTGATGCAGCGGGGACCATGGGAATTTGCTCACCGCATCAAAGGCTCTGGAGTGGTCGCAATCATTGCAGTCACCCGGGATCACGAACTCATCCTGACCGAACAGTATCGGCCCCCTGTCCAGAAAAATGTAATCGACCTGCCAGCAGGACTGGCGGGTGACATCAAAGGAGCAGAGAAAGAGCCGCTGCTGAAGGCGGCAAAACGAGAGCTGCTGGAAGAAACCGGCTACATCTCCCGACAGTGGTCAGAGTCATACACTGTTCCATCTTCGGCGGGCATGTCCACCGAAATGGTGACGCTCTACATTGCCAGGAACTGCCAACGAAAAGCCGCCGGAGGTGGAGATGCCTCTGAATCGATTCGAATTCACGTCATTGCGTGCGATCAGCTGCAGGCGTGGTTGCAACGACGTGACAACAGCCGAACCTGCATCGATCCCAAGGTCCTGGCTGCCATTGGACTGCTCTCTTCCTCATGACTTGCCCTAGTTTTGCCGCGGCTTGATCGCGATGTAGTCGGAGCCGTCCGTTTCAAAACTCTCCGCATACACCAGCAGATCACTGGCATTCAAAGACTCTGACTGCAACAGCAATTCGTGCGGTTCCAGTCTTTGGGGGCTTGCCATTCGTGCTGACGAACGAACTGCGGCTTGCAGCTCCGCTTCCATTTCGCTCACAGCCGAGTCGTGGCAGTAATTCAGCCCCACATAAAGAAAGGCGATGATCCCCATAACGGCCATCAGATCGGAAGACTTCATTTGTCTGGTCTCCTCGAGAACGATTGCAGGATGACCAGCGGTGCACGGTCAATCTGCGTGTCCTGTCGCGGACATGTTGAGGAGAGGAAACGCAATCCCGGTGCCAGACTGCCAAAGAACACACCTCTGTTCGTAACCGTCTTCTAGAAGAGGCTTTGCGAAACCATCAACGTACGTAAACACCGTCAACGTGTCATGAACTCAGGCACTTTGTGGCTGGTAATCGGGCAACCCCAAGGGCTCCAGAGAGACAGAACAGGGGAATTGCGGTTCTATCGGGCCTGACTGACCAGAGCTGCTTCGGTGCGAAAGACATCCGCGTAAGCCTGCACCATGTGTTCCACGGAATAGTCCCGCATCATCTTTTCTGCGGCCCGCTCGCCCATTTCCCTGGCCAATGTCGGATTTTCGATCAGCCTCAGGGTGAACTGGGCGAATCCCGGAGCATCACCGACATCCGCAATGAACCCCTCAACTTCATGCTGCACGAGATCTCGATTGGCCGGGATATCACTCACGACCACCGGCTTCCCGCACGACATGGCTTCCATCAGGCTGTTGGACATCCCTTCGAACTCGCTCCCGAGCCAGAACACATCGGCCAGATGCAGCAGGCGGGAGGCGTC
>JAGQPW010000002.1:58910-64962 GCA_020426515.1 Planctomycetaceae bacterium
GAGAATCGTTCCGGGCCATCGCCACAGATGATCAGATAGCAATCGGGATTGGCCTGGCGCAACAGTTGAATCGCCCAGAGCAGATCTCGCAGTCGCTTCTGCGGTGCCAGGCGGCCAATCACAAAAATCAACTTCGCATTGGACGGCAAATCGTTGGTAACGAGAAACTCGGTTCGCGAACAGGCTTGCTCCTGCGGACGTTCGACACCATTGGTAATGACCGAGAGCTGATCCTGCGGGATTCCACGCTTTCGATAGAACTCAGCAACGCTGGCTGAATTCGCCACAACGCGATCCGTGCGTCCCAGCAAGCGGCGATCCAGCCAATGTTGCCAGCCCGCTTTCCATTCGTCGACACATCGTTCCGATATGACAATCCGAGGCCAATCAGAACTCAATCGCCCAACCAGCCGCCCATAAGCGTTGGCGGCAAACAACCAGGTAGAAATGACATCCGGCTGATGTTCAGCAATCAATCCCCGCAGTTGCCACAGTGTGCCGGGATCGAATTTCCAGCGTTTGTTCAGGATCTCAACCGGAATCCCCAGTTCCCGTAAGGGAGCTTCCAGCGGTCCGCCCCGCGTCAGGGCCACAACACGGATATCGAACTCATCGCGAGGCAGATGCGTCGCCACAAGTGTGAACTGCTTTTCCGCACCCGACTGATCGAGAGTCGGAATTACCATCATCAACCGAATCACAGGACTGCTGTTTCCCTTGGGGCGAGACCATCCCCAGATTCAGATCGCAACGGACTGAGGCGGGATGCCTACGCAGTGTAGCTATCTGGCGATGCACTGCGAACCAAGCCCCTCTGTGTTCAGATGACCGGCTGACCTTCAATGCTCGCGATGCAGTAAGACTGCAGCTCCCTGAGGACCTGCATGGCACGCTGCTGGAACGTCTCCGAGTGGGCAGGTTGTCCAATCGGCTCAATCAACACCCGCAACAGCACTCGTCGATTCCGGCTCATTTGCCCGTTGTTGGGAGCATCGCCAATGTTGATTGTGACCGTGACCGGCTGCCGGGATGGTTGCGAGCCCCAGCCAAACAGGCCACGTTGTCCACACTGCAACACAATCTGTTCCGCTGAAGACTTCAGGAGACGAATACTCTCCCCTTCGATGAAGCCTTTCAACTTGTATCGCAGCAGATCGGAAGCCACTTCCGTCACCAGCGACTTACGAAACTCCCACTCGCTGGCTTTCACGTCCTTTTTGCCCGATCCTTCGTGCCCCACAGGTTCCTGACAGGTGCGATTTCGTCCCGTCCGCTTGGCTTCGTACAACGCTTCATCCGCTCGATGAACCACGCCGTCCACAGTATCGCCAGGCCGCAGCTGTGCCACGCCCAGTGAGGCCGTCACACGCAAATCGGTACGATCGGCGATCGTGGTCGACATCAGGATCCGCCGCAGCCGTTCCGCTCGCTCAATGGCAACCTCAAGTTCGGTGTTCGGGCAGACAATGACGAACTCTTCTCCACCATATCGACCGACCACCTCACCGGAATACGTTTCATCCTGAATCAGTCGGGCCACCTCAATCAGCACCTGATCCCCCACACTGTGCCCCAACCGGTCATTAATGGCTTTGAAGTGGTCCAGGTCGAGGAAAATCACACTGAACGGTGTTGACTCCCCCCCGTCAACGTACTCGTTGAAGAAGTGCTGCAGGCGTCCCTCGAGTTCTCCCCGGTTAAAGACTCCCGTAAGCGCATCGCGTGTGGCCGCCATTTGCAACTGTCGGAACAAACCCGAATTTCCTCGCGATTGCTGCATGTCGTATATCATCACGAGCGTTCCACGAATGACGCCATCCTCGACCAGCGGAACGAGTTGGGCTTCGAGCTCCCGAACGACTCCATCCTCCTTGCACAGGTGGATCGAACGGCACGCAGCCTGTCCCGTGGACATGGCTTCCTGAACACGTGAGTAGATCGCATGCTCTTGGACTTCCGGAAACGGAAACGCAATCTCAGGCCACGAGCGGCCCAGCACTTCGCGGCCCGAGCAGCTGTACAACTTCTCCGCTCCTCGGCTCCACACGCAAACCCGAAACCGATCGTCCAGAATGAAGAACCCCTCGTACAGGGTTTCCATGGAGTGTAGCGCGCTGAACAGGTGACAGAGTTCACTGGCCTCGTAAATGGTTTCCCGCGTGACCGGTAAATTGGCCTGGGTCAGTGTCACAGCCGACTCGTGGTCGCGCAACATCTGCGAGGGGGGCGTTTCCAGCCAGCGTCCCAATGCAGACACAACATTTCGGTCGAACTGTTTCCCCGCCTGTTCCATCAGTATTTCCAGCGCCCGAGGCTGGCTGTAGGCACTGCGGTAGACCTGATCGGTCGTCAGTGAGTCGAACGCATCGGCCACCGACAAAATGCGGGCCCCCAGGCTGAGTTCTCCACTCAGAGAACTGATCTTTTCCTCCAGACCATGAGCCTGAGCGACAATCTCAATCACTTCACTCTGCACGCCACACGCCTGCAACAGGCCCACCGCCACTTGTTGCTGCACACCGATGTAGCTGGCCTCGTCTGGACTGAGTCGGCCGGGTTTCATGAGGATGTGATCAGAAATCCCCACCTTACCCAAATCGTGCAACAGCGCGGCGAGCTCAATGATTCGCAGGGATTCGTCTTCCCATCCCAGCCGCTGCGCGATTCCGACACTGATCAGGCTCGTCCGCCATGCATGCATTTTGGTCGCAGGATCGCGGTAGTTCAGAGCCGCCAGCAATCGACGCAGGACAGGCAGCGAGATCAGATTTTCAATAACGGAAGGCTTCCCTCCGCGCCGTCGTCCCGATTCCACGAGTCGCAACAGCGACAACATCAGTCGCGACGAGTTCATCGGATGCCGAGAGGCGGGGTCCGATTGACACTGGGCCTGCGGTTGTACAAGAGTTCCGGTCATACGTTCACTTCGCACAAGGGGGTGCTCGAATCTGGCGAGACACTCATCACATTGGTGGATGTCCTGTTGAAAGCTAGGCCGAAGATCGCCCCGGATACGCCAACCGAGCCGGCATGCTGCCGAAACGCCACAACTGCCCATCCGATTCTGTCGACAATTCCGATTAATCCAACTGGCGTTGCATCGCAGCCACAATGGTCAACGGTTTATCATGCGGCGCTCTCCCGTACATGAGGACTTCAAGAGACGAACAATGAACAACACTGCCCTGCACAACTGGCACATCGAACACGGCGGCCGCATGGTCGATTTCGCTGGCTGGGACATGCCCATTCAGTACACCACCATTACAGAGGAACATTACGCCGTGCGGCAGCGGGCAGGGCTGTTTGACATTGCGCATATGGGTCGGCTCACCTTTTCGGGCCCCGATGCGGAAATGTTCCTTGACCGCCTGCTGACCAATTCGGTCCCCAAGATCAAACTCGGACAGGTTCGCTACTCGCTCGTCTGCAACGAACAGGGGGGCATTCTCGACGATGTTCTGATTTACCGCTTTCCCGATCACTTCCTGCTGGTCGTCAATGCTTCAAACCGGGAAAAGATCGTCGCCTGGATCGAAGAGCATCGCGGCGGCTTCGACATCGACTTCCAGGACCTGACGCTCGACACATTCATGCTCGCCCTGCAGGGCCCCCGCAGTCTGGAATTACTCGGCCCGCTGACCAGTGGCGATCCCGGAGCACTCAAATATTACAGCGTGGCTGAAATGGATGTCTGCGGTATTCCTGGTGTCGTCTCACGCACGGGCTACACCGGAGAAGATGGCTTTGAAGTCATCGTTCCCCAGGAACATGGCCAGGCGGTGTGGGAACAACTCTTCTCCGCCGGCCAGGCCTGCGATCTGATTCCCTGCGGCCTGGGATGCCGGGATACGTTGCGTCTGGAGGCCGCCATGCCCCTGTATGGGCATGAGATGAATGAACAGATGGACCCCTTCACGGCGGGCCTCGCCTTTGGAGTTCGACTGGATGGAGGAGAATTCTTTGGAAAAACGGCCCTCAAAGCCGCTGCTGACCGCACCGATCGTCCGGTTCGAATCGGCCTGAAGCTGGATGGCAAGCGCATCGCCCGCGAAGGTTCCGACGTCTGCTCCGGCGAAGTCACGCTTGGCCAGATCACCTCGGGTACCTTTTCTCCAACACTGGAGCAGCCCATCGCCATGGCCTACGTGCCTCAGGACTACGCTGCACCAGGCACCACAGTCGAGGTCGATATCCGCGGTAAACGAGTCCCGGCGACCGTCGTTGCTCTGCCCTTTTATTCGCGAAAGCGATAGGTCATTTGCACAACGACGGACCATTTGGTCAATCATCCGAAATTCCCGTTGCCCCGGCTATGTTTCTTCAGCTAATCTCACCCCCCGGTAGTGGGGCTAAGGATTTTTTGATGCGTGGGCCGATTGAATGCAAAGTTGCGGACCTTCAGTGTCGCTGACACGTCCTTCTGACGACCAGCTTCTCCCGCTCATTGACTTGATTCAGGGCCTCCGCAGAGCGGACGTCAGCTCCGGCGATGGATCAAACGGAGCACCAGTCGACTGGAAGCTTGCGCGTCATTCCTCTTCTTTGCGAGCAACAGACATAGCGACTGCAGCCGAAACACGACCCGACCATTAGCTTCAACCGTGTGCAATTCGATCATGTGAGCAGCCAGGCTGCATACAGTACAACGCTTCATCGGAACCTATGACAGCGGACCAGATTACATTTCTGATCATTGCGTGGAGTGTCGTGCTGGCGACTGTCCACCTGTTTCTCACGCTCAGGCTGTTCACAGCGTTTCAGCTTCCAAAGGTTCCTGATGTCCAACCGGAACAGTGGCCGAAAGTTGTCGCAATTCTGGCATTGCGTGGTGGCGATGAATTCCTGGAAGAAACCCTCACGCGTCTGACAACGATGGACTACCCGGACTACGATCTGAGGCTGATCCTCGATTCCGAGTCCGACCCGGCACGCCAGATCGTTGAGCATTTTCAAGCGACGCACTGCCCCAAGAATATCCGCATCCTGTACCTCGGCGATCGCCCCAAGTCGTGCAGCAGTAAACTCGCCAGCATTCTCCGCGGCACTGAAGAACTGCCGGCTGATTGCCAGGCCGTTGCTATTTTCGACGGGGACGCAACCGTTCATCCGTCGTGCCTGCGTGAAATTGTCGCCCCATTACTAAACGGGGTGGCGCTGACAACCGGAAATCGCTGGTACGCCCCCACCAGTGCGACAATCGGTGGATTAACCCGATTCCTGTGGAATGCTTTTGCCGTCCCTGTGATGGCAGCCACGAACATTCCATGGGGAGGCTGCATGGCGATGCAGCGTGACGTCATTACCGATCCTGAACTGCGCCGACGACTGGCCTCCGGCTTCAGCGATGACACGACACTGGGAGCGTTTGTGCGGGAACAGGGGCGACCAATTCGGTTCGTCCCTGCGGCCACCATCACAAATCGTGAAGACTGTACGCTGTCCGGGTTCTATCGATTCCTGGTGCGGCAGTATTTGACTGTTCGACTTCACCACCCACGCTGGGACTTCGTATTCACCAGCAATGTCCTGCTCGGGATCACAACAACTGCCGTCAACCTGTATCTCTTGTCCGGAGCCAGCACATTCCGTTGGCCGGTCCTTGCTGGATACCTGATCATCGTCATCGCTCTTTGCATCGAACTAGGCACTGGCAGCTACCTCGTCAGAAGACAGAAGAGTCTGGCCGGGGCCCTAGTTCCCAGGTTTTCCATAACGCACTGGTGTGTTCTGCCGGCCGCTCTGTTCGTGCTCGGGCACTTGAACCTCGTCGCATGTCTGCACACTCTGCTGACCCGCCATCATGTCTGGCGCGGGATCACCTATCGTTTTCTTGGTGCCCTGCCCGTTGAAATTATCGATGTACAGCCGCTGGCTGAACAACCTTTCACGAAGGCAATCACTTAACAACGTTTTCCGAACCGGACGAAATGCATCACAACGCAAGCACTGATCGTGTCATGCAACTCGTCGATTGCGGCGACATTCAACCGCAAAAACTGACGCGCGTCCACCATCTTTCGGTGTAGGTTTCGGGGCACTGTTGCCACAT
>JAGQPW010000002.1:65060-86587 GCA_020426515.1 Planctomycetaceae bacterium
AACGGTCGCGTATGCAAAGGTGGCTCATATGGTGAACGGCCTACGTCCGCTCGGGTTTGTAGAACGCCTGTTTGCGGAAGGAAACTCGCAATTCGGCGCATGGCTGATGGTTCGAGTGGTTCGAGTGTCCGGCCCCTGCGATGTCGAACGACTCCGCCTTGCGGCTGACAGGGCCACCAGGCAACTGCCATTTCTAATGTCCACCATTTCGCGACAGCGAAATAATCCAGTGCTGGCGGAAATTCGCGATTTCCAGCTACTCTTCGAAACGGTCAACAGAGATTCTCCAGAGCGATGGCAGCAGGAAGCAGAACTGCAACTCGAAAGGCGGCTGAACGTTGGCGCCGCACAGTGGCGGATGGCCGTCATCCATTCCGACACGTGCACTGATTGGGAACTGCTGCTGGTCTACAATCACGCCATTGCCGATCCGGTTGCGGCAACAATTCATATCGAAAGGATTCTCCGGGAATATCAACAGCCCACAGAGTTGGTCGCCACCATCGGAGAACGTTCATTACCGCTGGAACTGCTGCTGCATAAGGAGAGCACCATTCGCAACAGCTTGCGATTCCTCCTTGAGGAGATTCGAATAAGTCAGCAGCAAAAGACGATGGCTTACTTTCGCCGTCCCCAGAATCTCAATGCACCTGTTGAATTACGGAGGACTCGCGTACGTTTCGCACAACTGCCGGCCACGCAAACCAGGCAACTTCTTCAGACCGCAAAACAAAGGAGCATCTCACTCCAAGGTCTGCTCCTGGCCTCAATGATTCGATCCAGTGGAGACTTTCTTCATGACTGCAATTTGCCATGTCTGACGCTATCAAACCTCTCGCTACGCAAGGAATGCGGACCTGGTGATTACTCTCGCGAGCCGGGATGTTTCGTCTACTGGTTTATGAACCGCATACATCCAGGCCCAACGGAAAATCTCCTGACGCTGTCACAGATCTGCACGGAACACGTCCGTGCATCGATTCCCCGGGCTCGCCCTCCGGCTCCCACATTTGGCGCCTTTGTCCGGAAACGAATTGAGCAACAGGCCATCGGGGGCAATTTTGGTCGACTCGCTACGGTCGGCGTTTCCAACATTGGTCCTGTCGCCTTGCCGGAACAGATCGGCGAACTCACAGTCACAGAAGACTATACGATCACAGGTCAGAAAGCAGTGGGGCCCGAAGTCATGCTGCTCGCGTCAACATTCGGCGGCAAGCTGCACCTCACCTGCTGTTTCGTTGAACCGTTGCTTGCCTCAGACCAGATGACACAGTTTCGAGACCGCCTGCTTACGGAACTGACGTCATTCGACTGAATTCCTGCGATCGTGCACCAACTGGACAGCGGAGCCGAGAACACACCGCGAGCAATCGGAAGCCACATCCGCTTCAACAATCTGTGCTCAAGCAACCTTCCTCCAAGATGTCGACACAACTGACGCTGTCCTCGCGCCACGCCAGTCGAAGTTCATCCGAAATCCATGCCTTCTGATGCATCCTCATCTCCCCCTCGGTAAACTGTGGGGAACATTGGGAGGAGAGAACTTTGGACCGGCAGACTCCGGAATACGACTGGATGCGTACCTCGGCGGCTCGTCGGGCCTGGCTGAAGTTGTCGGGAATGGTGGCTGCCCACTGGGCAATTCCCGGATTGCGATCTTCTGCTGGGGCCGAATCCGCAGCGGCGTTGGCGCCCGGTTTTGGCAAGGCGAAGTCCGTCATCGTGGTCTTTGCCAGCGGAGGGCAGAGCCAAATCGACACCTGGGACCCCAAGCCCGCTGCCCCGGCGGAGATTCGGGGAGCGTTTGGTTCCATCTCCACGGCCGTTCCGGGTGTCCAATTCTGCGAGCACATGCCGCAAATCGCGGGCATCGCCGACAAGCTTTGCATCGTGCGCAGCATGTCCCACGAAGATCTGGACCATGGGTCTGCGTTTTACCTGTCGATGACGGGCCATTATCACCGGCGGCGGTCGGCCAATCCGCTTCCTTCCCCCGAAGACCTCCCGTGCCATGGGGCCATTCTGCAGCGGATTCGTCCCACGACCGACTTCGTGCAGACATCGATACATCTCAACGGCCCGGCGGTTGTCCCGCTCATTATCGGGCCCGGACAGTTTGGCGGCCTGCTGGGCAAGGGATTCGATCCGCTGACCATTGGTGATGTCACTCAACAGCAAATCGCCGTACCGGCATTGCAGCCTCATGCAGATGTCCCGGGTTCCCGTCTCGACGCCCGGCAGGCCTTGCTGATGGCAGTTGAGGGGGCGACCGAGAAGCTGCGTCAGGCCCATTGCGTGGATGACAAGCAGGCCCAGTACCAGCAGGCCTTCGACATGCTCAGCCGTGAGGAAACGCGGCACGCCTTTAATCTGGAGGTCGAACCACATGCTCTGCGTGAGCGCTACGGGATGAATCGGTCCGGACAGGCCTGTCTGCTGGCGCGGCGACTGGTTGAAGCGGGAGTGCCGCTGGTGACTGTCATGTGGAACCACAACAACCGGGGCCAGGACCTCGATCCCGAGGACACCGATCTCTACGGCTGGGATACGCACAACGACATTTTTGAAAGCCTGGAGCATCATCTGCTGCCACGCTTCGACCAGGGGTTTTCAGCACTCATTGACGATCTGCACCAGCGCGGCATGCTGGACGACACGCTTGTCATTTGCATGGGCGAGTTTGGCCGGGCCCCGCTGGTCGCACTGGAGCCAAACTTTGCCGGAGCCACTCCCGGTCGCAAACACTGGAGCTGGGTCTACTCAATCGCCATGGCTGGGGCGGGTGTCCGTCCGGGAACAGTGGTGGGCGAATCCGATGATCGCGGCGCCTATCCTCGCACAACGCCCTACGGACCATGGGACATCATGGCCACGCTGTTTTCCGCCCTGGGGATTGATCCGCACAGCCACTACACCGATGCCACTGGCCGACCGTATCGCATTGCCGATGGGCAGGTGATGCAGGCGGTGTATCAGTAGGTGTTCGCTGCAAATCACGAATCAGACTGCTGCCCAAACTCTGCGGTACAGATCCCGATTGTCGCGAAAGGATCGTGCTCGCTCGCCTCCCGATAGAGGTTCAACCCCAGTGTGGGAAACCACATGTTCAGGGGATACTCGCGCAACGTGGTGTCCACATCACCCAGCTTCTGAATTGCAGCGACGAGCACATCAGGAGCTGATGTATGGACATGAATGCCGTCGAGTGTGACCAGGTAGCCTTCCGCGGCGGAGACCTCGATGAACTCCGCCCGCAGCTTGCGGTCGTAGCTCACCTGAAATGCGTTCCGAAAGAAGTGGTCGCGATTCGGAAAGTGAATGCCCCACTTCTCGTATGCGTCTTGAACAGACGATGGCGGTCCCAGAATTTGCCGCACATCCTCGCGGCTCATCCCCAGTTGTATAGGACCGATGGAACAGCGGGGAATGACCACGAATTCCTGAATGCTCATTGCGACTCGTCCACCTTCGCCGGAGCCGCATGCGAGCGAATCTCGACCACCCGACTGGGCTCGATGTGATTCTGACGGTCCAGCCGAATCACCAGACCAGCCGTCTCAAACACCAGCAGTTCCGTTGAACCACGACTGCGGGCAAAACGTAAGGTCGAGGTCGGAATCGTCCCCAGTGCAGAACGGACCTGAGCTTCGGTCATCCCCATGAGCACCCGCCCCTGCTGAATGGCGGCCAGCATCGCTGCATCGCCATCGGGCGGAGCCTGATCCTTGGGAATCCATTTGTTCTGATGCAGAACATATCCGTTGGCTTCCAGCCAGATGGAGGACGGAGGATAGCCAGGATTCGTCTTATACGCTTCGATATACAGCGAACGGGCCGTCTCGTAGTCCTCCAGTAAGGTAATCCAGTCTTCCGCCAGTTCGCACAAACCCCGCGCCCCATCGCGGCGCAACCGAGTTTCTCTCGCTTTCAGCCAGCTCTGCTTGACCTCAATCACTCGCTCTGGTTCATTTCGCTGCTCGAATTTGGCCGCGAGATCGAGCATTTCCTGCCGGGTCATCGCCGGGATACGCGACACGTGATAGTTGAGTTCGTTGACTCGGTACGGGTCCACAAGTTCTGTCCGTTCCGGAACGAACGTCGCAATGCGATCGGCGATGGCATTGCCGTTGCTGCCATCCGGCTTAATATCCCGAGTGATCCGCAACATCTCCAGCTCGACAGCAAACAGGCGATCATATTGATCCCGCGTCTGTGGACTGGCAGCTGTGTAGGCTTTCACGGGGTCCTTGGAGTAGGCCTGTACCAGTTCAGGATTCACGAACGACAGCGGGCGACCCGCCGCTGGCAGGTCTTCCTTGAGCAGCAGGATCAATTCACTCAGATTCGCCTTCGGCTGCGTCTTGGCGATATCAAAGCGTTCGCGATGGGCCTGATGTTTCAAGTCTCGCGACACTTCCGAATGCAGGCTGTATTCCATCGCCTTACGCGCGAGCGTCTGCAACGCTGCAAAGTCTCCCGTTTTGATCAAACCACGTTCCGTTTCCACTCCCAGGAGATACAGCTTGCGGGCTTCGAATTTGAGTTCCTCATCACTGTAGAAGCTCCCGCGACCGATGGCCCAGTCTCCCAATCCGTACCAGGCCTGCGGATCGGTGGCGACCAGTGCGGCCCGTTTGAGTCCGAGAGTTGTCAGGTCGCTGGGTCGGGAACTCAACTTGCGGATCTCGAAGACGATGTCATTGCCGTCCTTCCTCAGAGAGCCGACAACCTCGACCACGTTGGAGTTACGAGTCGTGATTCGCGTATCGGGTGGTAGCAGGAACTTGAGCGGGCATTGAGCGAACCGCATTTCCTCTTTGCCTATGAATCCATACCGCCCTTCCAGATTCCACGTGCTGGTCGCACTGGCCAATTGAGGCCACTTGTCCTTGAAGGACATGAACTCCTCAATAGACCGAGGCTCGGCCTGGGAGATGCCGCACAGCAGCAGGACCAGAAAACCCGACAGGAGACACCGGTTTACCATCACTCTGTCACCCCCATGGCTTTGGCCTGCTCCTGAAGAAGTGCCTGCAGTGCGTTGCCCGATTCCTGGGGATCGGCCGGAATCCCCAGCGCCCGATAGGTCGCAGCATTGGCCCACGCAAAACCAGACTCCGGCTCCAGACGAAACACCCAGGTGTCATCAACCAGTTCGCAGCTGCCAAACTTACCTGCCAGCAGCAGCCGCCGGGGTTCCTGACTGGAAACCAGCGGATCAAGGCAGTCAAAGTCCACCTGAATGATGACCTGACGTTTCGATTCCGGAGTCCAGGGCAGCAGCAGTTCGAAGGGATGCTGCACTTTCTTGTCGCGATCGGGATGCTTCTCCCGGCGGCGGACAGGGCCATCAAACACAAACCAGTCGACGCCGAACCTGCCACGCAGGAACTCACCGACATCTTCGACCTTACCAGTCTTCAGAAACTGGTCCCCGGCTTCAATCACCTCAAAAATGGATCCCCCGGTGAGTCGCGTCAGCACACGCGTTTCACGATGCAATTGCCGCACTTCCTGAGCCTGAGCATCAGTCCGGCCCAGAATGTCGATGGCCGCAACAGCCTGCCCGAAATGATCGCGGGCCTCAACCCAGTTCTGGTCTTCCAGGGCCGCGTGTCCCAGTTCAATTTCCGCCTCGACGGTCGTCAGTGCATCGCGGTAGGACCACTTGCGCAACTGCCACATGCCAGTCAGCACCAGCAGCAGGAGTACACCAGCCACAATCAACCGGAACGGGGTAAAAATGTCCCGAAGCGTCTCCCCCAGTGAAGGCCCTGCTGGAGGTGGTTCCGGAGGCGGCTCCTGAGGAACCTCCTTCTTCTTTTTCAGTGCTTTGGGGCCCACCGAGATGACACCAACGTCCACGGCGTCCATATCGGGTGGCTTCTCCGCAATGGTCGGCATCGACATCACCGGCTCTTGCCGCTTCGGCTTTGGGCCAGACGGCACACCTTCCGAAACCATGGGAGAGTCCGTTGATTCGGGGACAGAAATCGGCCCCTCTTCTGGTCGCTTGCGCTTTGTTTCGCGTGGGGGAGGATACACATCCCCAGGGAGAACAAAGACCGAAGCTCCGCAACTCTTGCAGACCAGATGCTGATGCCGCTGTCGGCGCAACCCGGAGTGGGTCATCCCGCACTGGCACGCCAACTGGAACGGCTGCGGACCATTCGACTCTTCCCGTCGAAAGACATTCGCCGCTGAGGAAAACCAATTGACCATTGCTGCGGAATCCAGAAGGAGACTGGCGGAATCCGTGACTCATCCCAAGCTAGTGTATACGTCCGCAAGGGAGCCGACTACACAGGGGAAACTGCCTCTCCCGCTTCAGTTTTTCACATTCGCCCCCCTCGGGATTTTCTCATCGGCCTGCCCCGCCTATGATAAAGTCAGCTGTTGTCACCGTTCACGAGTTCCTCACATGCGGCACGATGCCTGATCACATCTGGTATATTCAGAAGTGCGGACTGTGCGAACAGTTGACCGCGGAGGAGCTGGGCCGGCTGGAATCGCAGGCTCGAATCCGTACGTTTCCCAAGAATGCGCCGATTTACCTTCCGCGTGATCCGGCGAATCTGGTTTACATCCTCGCCGAAGGCCGCGTACGCCTCGTCTCGCTCACGCCCGAGGGAAAACAGGCGATTCTCGCGATGTTTGAACCAGGCGACCTGTTTGGTGAATTGTCGCTTGTCGGGAGCGAAACGCGAGAAGAGTTCGCCGAAGCCATGGTCAAATCGACCGTGGTCGCCATCCCGCGTGACACCATGGAAGAGGTCATGTTGTCGAATCCTCGGCTCACGCTGGCCGTGACCAAGCTGATTGGATTCCGACGGCGCAAACTCGAACGCAGATTGCGTAACCTGTTGTTTCGCACCAATCGCGAGCGGCTGATCGCCCTGCTGTGGGAACTGGTGGAGCAATACGGCAAGTCAACTCCAGAGGGGACGTTGATCAACATTCGACTCTCCCATCAGGACCTGGCCTCCCTGATTGGAATCACTCGAGAATCCGTCACATTGACCTTGGGAGAACTCCAGTCGGAAGGGTTGGTTTCGATCGGTCGACAGCGAATCCTGATTCATCAACTGGACAGACTGGCCTCAGCGGCCAACGAATCACTGAACGAACTTCCAACTGACCTGCAGCCTTCAACCCAGATCCAATCCTCGTCGCGAGGCGCTTCGCCCGTGCGAGACTGAAATCGCAAGGACAAATCCAGGCGTTCTGTGTGCTGAATCACAGAGAACGTCACCTTCCCTGCCGATAATGTCCGTTACGGCAGGATGCCTTCCATCGAACTCCAGTATCCACCGCTGATTTCACATGACGGCTCATCACGAACACAGCACTGAATGGTCACCCTGCCCGGAAGGAATGCTTTCCAATTTGGCGGGTGGGCTTCGGCGTCAACGCATCAGGCGGCAGGTCACCCGCTGGGGGACCAGGGCGGCCATGGTTTTGCTCGCCGTGACAACTGGTTTTCTGCTCGTTCCTCAACAGGAGCAGCTGGTGCTGAAGCCGGGAGAGCGGAACTGCGGCGGAATCACCTGCACCGAGATTCACGAAGCAGCAGCGGAGTTTATCGCCGGACACCTGCAACCCGCCGTAGCTGAGAAGATCGAAACGCACCTCACCCAGTGCAAACGCTGCCGCGACTACATCGACGAACAACGCCACCAGCACGCCAGCACTGAATGGGACGAAATCCACCCGGTCGCCCACGCGCATGCACCTCGCCATACGGTTTGGGACTGGACGTCAACGGCTCTCCTGAGCGTTCTCGCTCGCTAATCGGTGCCACTCACGCCTGCACCGGCAAGTCGCAAGCCAGCCGCAACTGCGTGCGCTACGACTAGTTTTTTTCGCGAAGCCTCTAAGTCGCGAAGAATGGGACCGCCCCTGCCCTTGTCCCGTTCAACCAGGAACTGAAGCCCGCAACTCGCGCTGCCCTTCGTTCTTCAACAGGGGCCGCAGGCCCTCAGCGTTCAACATGACAACGCACTTTCGCGCAGCTTCTCACCAAAATTCCCCACTCATTGTGAGGTGCCTTACGGACCAAAACGGCCTGTTGATTCGATACTTCTCCCGTCAGCGAACAAAACGACCCCATCGCTGCTGAGTCCACCCACCTTAAGGAGAAACGTCATGCGATTTGCCACCCAGGTTCTGGCCCTTGGCCTGTTGATCAGCTCTGTTTCCACGACGTTTGCAGCCGACCTGCAAGGCCCCGTGCAGTGGCAACTCTCCCCGCGAACGGCTCTACAGGCGGCCAAGGAACAGCAGCGTCCCATTCTGATGTATTTCACCGCCGATTACTGCGGCTACTGCAAGAAACTCGATCGCAACACCTGGTCCAATCCCGCTGTCGCCGACAAGCTGAACAGCGAATTCGTCCCGCTGCAGCTCGATGGAGACAAGTTTGGTGAACTCGCCGAAATGTTGAGCGTCCGAGGCTATCCCACCATGGTCGTCATTTCGCCCGAAGGCAAGGAACTGGGGCGGATCAGCGGCTACATTGACGCCACGCAGATGCAAAAACGTCTGAGCACACTGGCTGCGATCAAGTAGTCGAATGCCTCGGCCTCGAAGCTTTCCCACAGTGCTGCCCTGCCAAACCGGGGGTTGACTCCCCCGGCCCGCCTCGCGTGAACCCGGCACGATCCCTACGCCGTCGGTTTTGCCGATTCGCAATCCCTGATATCCTTGCAGTTCCTCACCAACTCTGAAATTTCGTTCTGCGGCTGTTTGGCGCCGCAGACGTATTACGTTTCACAGAGAGTGGGCGGATTGGATGATCAGGAGAGGCGCGTGAACGACAGCAATAAATGGGCATCAGAGTGGTATCGTAAAGGCAACGATGCCATGCAAAAGCAAAACTGGGGGCTCGCCGTGGAGGCGTTCTCCATGTGTGCGAGGCTCGTGCCAGACAATGTGGTCTATCGCCAGCTGTTGAGGAATTGCGCCAAGAAGAAGTACGGAGACAACAAGAAGGGCGCTGGCATGATGTCCATGATGGCCATGAACAGCGCCAAGGGAAAAGTCAAAAAGGCCAAGGCGGCTCAAAAGTGGGAAGAAGCCGACGTCGCCTGCGAAGAAGGACTGATGCTCAACCCCTGGGACACCCACCTGCTGGTGGAACTGGGTGAGGTTTCGTTGCAGCTGGACCGGGGAGAGATTGCCCGCTTCTCCTACATGGAAGCCTGCATGTCCGCCCCCAAGGACAAATCCATTCATGTCGCGCTGGCCGAACTGTTGTCCAATCGTGGTGAGTTCACCGAAGCGCAGAAAGTCTACCAGCGCATCGAACAGCTCGATCCGAACGACCTGACGATCCGTAAGAAGATCAACGATCTTGATGTCAAATTGACCGAGCGCAAGGGCAACTACGGTCAGGCCGAATCGACTCAGGATGTGATGGTCAATAAGGGAGGCGGGCGGAAAGGCGAAGCACGCTACGCGCCCGGCGAGGATAAGGAGACCGACCTGCGGCACAAGATCCGCAAGGAGCCCGAGGTCAAAGAGCACTACATTGCCCTCGCCGACTACCTGCGTCAGGCCAAGCGCTACGAAGATGCCCGCGACGTGATGTCACAGGCACTGCAGCTTTCAGGCAACGATCCCAACATTCGGGAGAAGATCGAAGACCTGGAACTGCTGCTGATGAACCAGAATCTTGAGCTCGCCAAAGACAAGGCCAATGAGTCGGGAGATGCGGATGACCGCAAACAGGTGGCCGCTCTGGCCAACGAACTGCGGCAGCGCCGCATCGAAGTGTTGAGCGCCCGCGAGGAGCGATACCCCGCGAACATGAACATCAAGTACGAACTGGCATTGCTGTTCATGCAGTTGCAGAAGTGGCCTCAGGCGATTCCTCTGCTCCAGCGATCCGCTCAGGACCCGCGACTCAAGGGAAAGGCGCTCGTCGCCCTGGGCAAGTCGTTCATGTACGACAAGAAGTTGTCGCTCGCCAAGGGACAGTTCGAACGGGCCGTACCAGAACTCGATCTGGACAATGCTCCCGAAACGTTCATGGAATGCCACTACCTGCTGGCCCGCGTGGCCGAAGAGACTGGCGATCCCTCACTTGCCGAAAAGCATTACGGCGAAGTGCTGGTGATCGACTACGATTACAAAGATGCCCGCGACCGCCTGGAAAAACTGCAGCAGCGCAATTAACCGCCTGCCACTGCACTGACACTGCCACCAGTAGCGTTCACACTGTCCCCCGTTCCCCTGGCCATTTCCTCTTCCGTCCATGAACCGCGATTATTCCAACTATCAACGCAAAGTCATTTCCCGCTTCTACGAGAACCGGGAAAGCCATGATGAGCAACGGCTCGGTGAACTCGTCACCAACCTGTATCTGGCCACGTCGGAAAAGCAGCGAGACCGCCTGTGGAAGCAGGCCGGCGAAGCGATGGAGCGACTGGGAGTCCCTGCTTCAAGACTGACACACGTCGTCAACGCCCGAGACGCCGCGATCCTCGCTGAAGTTGTCAAAGACATTCAATCCGGCAAGATCGCCAAAAAGAAGTAGGCCCATTTCAGCTTGACGCGAGATCGGGCCGCGTCCGCACTGTTCGCTTTCCTCCAGACCACGATCCGCCATGCCGCTCAAACGAAGTGTCGCCCTTGTGTTGGTCAGTTTGTGCGTGCTCGTCTGTCGCCAGGCTCAGAGCGAACAGCGGCCGCCGAATGTCATCTTCATCCTTGCGGATGACCTCGGTTATCGGGAACTGGGCAGCTTCGGGCAACAGAAGATCCGCACGCCCCACCTGGATCAACTCGCAGCGCAGGGTATGAAGTTGACGCAGCACTACTCGGGAAACGCCGTGTGTGCCCCGTCTCGTTGCGTCCTGATGACCGGCAAGCACCCCGGACATGCTTATGTTCGCGACAACAAGGGAACACCACCAGAAGGACAGTGGCCCATTCCCGACGAGGAAGTCACTCTGCCTGAACTGATGGCACAACAAGGCTACGTCACCGGGGCATTCGGCAAGTGGGGACTGGGGGGACCAAAGTCAACCGGCGATCCACTGACGCAAGGCGTCCAGCGATTCTTTGGATACAACTGCCAGTCACACGCACACAGCTATTTCCCTTCGTACCTGTGGGACAATGACGTTCATGTTGTGCTGAATAACGATCCACCGGTTCCGGGACATGCCGGACTGGCCAAGGGAGCCGACCCGCTCGATCCGGCCAGCTACGCACCGTTCAAAGGGCAGGACTACGCGCCCGATCGCATCAATGCCCAGGCGCTGGAGTTCGTGAAGGACAACCAGGACCGTCCGTTTTTCCTGTACTATCCATCCGTAATTCCCCACGTCGCGTTGCATGTGCCTGATGAAGAACTAAAGCCATATCTGGAACTCGGCTGGAATGATCCCCCATTCACGCGTGAGAAAGGTGGCTACACGCCTCACTTCACTCCACGCGCCGCCTACGCCGCCATGATTTCCCGACTGGACCGCTACGTCGGCAACCTGCTCAAACTGGTGGATGATTTGGGTTTGTCGGAGAACACGATTGTCGTGTTCTCTTCCGACAATGGAGCCACACACCTGCACGACGAAGTGGATGTCGATTTCTTCCACAGCGTCGGCGAATTGCGAGGCCTCAAAGGGTCCCTGTATGAAGGAGGTGTCCGCGTCCCCACCATCGTGCGCTGGCCCGGGAAGGTGGCGGCCGGCAGTGAGAGTGATTACATCAGCGGGTTTGAAGACTGGATGCCTACCCTGCTCGACCTCACTGGACATGCAGCAGCCATCCCCAAAGACATTGATGGAATCAGCCTCGCTCCCGTACTGCTGGGGCAATCAGTCCCTCCACGTCCCTTCCTGTACCGGGAGTTCGCCGGTTACGGAGGCCAGCAATCCGTTCGTAGCGGCAACTGGAAAGCGATTCGACAGAATCTCCGCAAGGGGAAGATCAAGACCGAACTTTACGACCTGTCCAATGATCCATCCGAACAGCACAATGTCGCCGCGGAACATCCAGACCTCGTTGCGAAGCTGGAATCACTGATGGCTCAGCAGCACACGAAGTCGGAAACGTTCCCGATCCCTGCACTGGATGCTCGCTGAGTCCTCTCGAACTGAACACATCCCACGGCCTACTTCGCTGATTGATCATTCCACCATGTGTGCCAAACGCATCTATATGCCCGATCTTCGTTCGACTCGGACGAACGAGATTCTGATGCAGCACATCGAGGACCAGTCGCGCGTCATCGACCTGGGCTGCGGCGATGGCTATCTGCTCGAGCGTCTGCGAGATGAGCACGGCTGCGACGTGATGGGAATTGAGCGCGACAACGAGCTGTTTCTGGCATCAATCGAGCGAGGATTGCCGATGCTGCAGCTCGACCTGAATGCCGGCCTGGCCGACTTGCCCGACCGCGCATTCGACTATGCCGTCCTCAGCCAGACGTTGCAGCAGGTGTCACGTCCAATGGATCTGCTCAACGAGATCTTCCGCATTGCTCATCGAGCCCTCGTCGTCGTGCCCAACTTTGGACATTGGCGGATTCGTCTGCAAGTGATGCTGCAAGGGCGTGCCCCGGTCACAGATTCCCTGCCCTATCAGTGGTACGAATCGCCGAACGTCCACTTCCTTTCAATGCTCGACTTCCGGGAACTGGCCGCGAGTGGTAACTTCAAGATCGTCAAGGAATTGCCAATCATTGGCGAGAGTGCTGTGGACCGGGCGTTCTGGGCGAACGTGCGGGCGCATAGTGCGCTGTATGTTCTCGAACGACCATCCACCTCCTGAACAACTCGCGTTCTTTCACCTTTCCGGACACGCATGGGCGAACTGCTCCAACAACTCTCGTCGCTCTCAACGCTCATCATCGTAGTCCTGTGTGTACTGCACATCATGACATTCTTTGTGTTGTGGGTCTGGTCGGGACGTGACCTCCGCAACATTGCGTCGGCCCTGTTTGATTTCACGCGCGGACTCAAACATCAGAGCGTACTCGATACCACGGCTCATCTGTCCGACCAGATCGATGCGTTTCTCGCTGACGTGAACGAGACTATTGATTCACAGGACCGCCCCACAGACCGCACAGCGCTGCTGGAACGCATGCGGGTGCTCGACGAGAAACGGCGCTACCTCAATTCCATGACGTTCGAAACCGTTTACAACATGGCTCGGACGATGATTGAAGCCTATCCGCTGATGGGGGTGCTCGGAACCATCCTCGCCATTGGAGCCGCATTACAGACGGATGCCGCAGCTGCAGCGCCCACATCTGCCGTCGGGGTAATCCTGGGGCGCTTCGGGGACGCCATCTGGTCGACCGCCGCCGGGCTGATCGCGGCCATGGTGCTGATGTTCATCAACAGTTGCCTCGAAACGTCCTTCGGCCGGCTTTCCGAGAACCGCCGGCATGTGCGGGAAACGGTCGCCCGCGTCAAACGTGAGTTGTCGCTCTCGACCCCTAAGCAGGGAGAGTGACCGGCATGCCTGCACCACGTCGACTGGCCCTGCAACTCACTCCTCTGCTCGACCTGCTGCTGATCGTGATTTTCGGTCAGTACCTGGAAGTGCGTTCACAGGAAGTCGCTCGCGCCGAGCAGACCCAGCAGCTGGAAACCCGCCTGAACACGACAGAGGCCGAACTGCAGCAATCGCACGAACTGCTCGCCGCAGCCCAGTCACGTCAGCAACTTGTGGGAGAGTTGATTCGCGAACTGTTTCAAGTCCCCGAGGAGGCCATCAAGCCGCTGCTCAGTCCGTTCTCCTCACCCGACTTACGATCGGCGGAAGATCGTGAACGCCTGCGGAAGCAATTTGCAGAACTGGCCGCACAGCAGCCCGAAGCTGCCATTCAGCATGTGCTGACCTACGATGAGATTCGCAAACGTTGCGATCTGTGGGACCTGCATATCGATGCCGAAGGCACCATCACACTCCGGGTCGCGGACAATGCAGCAGCGGTTCCCATTCTGGTGACCAGTGAACAGGACATTGATCTCCAGGCCCTGAGCGCTGCCATGTTCGCCCGCTACAAGGATCTGCCGGAACAGAAGAGCCTCGTACTCGTGCTCTTCACTTACGATCCCGCGGCCCGAGTGCAACTGACACGCGCGGTCCGTCAGACTCTCCCGATGATCACTGCTCGAATGCAATCCGATGCCGGCGGACGTTCGCGCTACGACTTTGCCGATCTGGGCTTCCGCAGACTGCCATAAGCCGCCACGGCATTCCAGTCGCAAGACCTACCCGTCGTGATGCACGCGGCAGATGAAGCACTTGAGGTAGTTGGTTTCCAGGCAGTGAGCGGACACCGGATGATCCGGAGCCTGTCCGCGTTGCTCGAGGATCTGCACTTCGCAGTGGGCCTGTTGAGCAGCCTGGACGACCACCTGCTCGAAGTCCGTTCGCGATAACTGACCGGAACAGCTGCACGTCGCCAGAATCCCTCCCGAACGCAACACCTGCATGCCCAATCGGTTCATCCGGATGTACCCCTTAATCGCGCGCTGCATACCTCCGCGACTGCGAGCCAGCTTGGGAGGATCGAGAACGACGAGGTCAAACTTCTCGCCGGCAGCGGCCAGTGCTTCCAGCTTGTCGAACGCATCCGAGGCCTCAAATGTCACCCGGTCCCCGAGTCCATTTCGAGCCACATTCCGCGCCGCGAGTTCCAGTGCGGGACGTGAGGAATCTACCGCCAGCACGTCGGCCGCGTTTCCATGCTTCAGCACATTCATGGCAAAGCTGCCGGTGTACGTGCAAATGTCGAGGACACGTGCTCCTGCAGCGTAGCGTGCCACGGCCAGCCGATTGTCACGCTGATCGAAGTAGAAACCAGTCTTCTGGCCTTCAATCACATCGACTTCGTACACAAGATCGTTCTCCACAATCTCAAGCGGACGTGGTGGCTCTTCGCCGACAGCCAGCCCATCCACCGCACTCAATCCTTCCAGGTCGCCAATCCCCCGTTCCGTCCGCCGCCAGATCCCGCGAGGCTGAACAACCTGCTGCAGGATGGAGATCAATAACTCCCGTCGCTCGGCCAAAGCCGCGCTGGTCCACTGCGTGAGCAGCCAGTGTCCATAGCGATCGACCGTCAGTCCCGAAATGCCATCTCCCTCGCTGAAGATCAATCGCTCTCCGGAGGTGGCTGTGGCCTGTGACCCCGCCAGTTGCCGCCTCAGCCCAACCGCCTGTTCAATGCGGGTACGCCAGAACTCTTCATCCAGCGGACGGTCCTGCCACGAGTACAGCCGCACGCGAATTTTGCTGCCGGGGTTATACAGCCCCCTTGCGATGAACTGACCCTCCGACGATTCCAGTCGGACTTCGGCCCCCACCACAGGATGCCCGCTCACAGACTGAATCGCCCCTTCAAACACCCACGGATGTCGACAGAAAAAGGGGAGTGCCTTGCGAGGCTTAAGGCGGATCGTGGACAAATCAGACATACGGAATTCGGACCGGAAGTGCAGGAACACGCGCGATCAGCGGGACCGCACAAGGGACGCAGTGTAGCGACCGGCCACTCCCCACGACACGCGGTTTGCAATTGCTTACCGCGGCATCGGATCTCTTCAATGGTAGCGACGTTCTTCCAGAGGCTGCAGCGAAATGGCGTCGAAATGTCGAATATCGATGCGGTACGGTCCCTGCGGCTTGTTGAATCCGCCGAACTGCTGCAGATACTGATCCATGCGACCCAGCTTTTGAGCAACCGTCGGTTCGAGGTCGTCCCCACTGGGAGGATGCCCCCAGATAATGCGGCTGCCGCTGTTGGTCGCCAGTTCAAAGGTCAAGCGATGTGGCAGCGCCTCATCGGGCGTAGCCGGCTGCGGGGCGATGATGGATTTCAGATCGAAGTGCTTCCAGTATCGCTGCAGGTCAGCATCGGGCGTCAGCGTCTGAGCAACCTGCAAGGCATGATGGACCAATGGGTCACTCCACCGTTGACCGGGAATCCCGGGCGGCAGCGAGGCGATGTTCTCCACGTGCGGGAGCAAATCAAAATCGGCAGCAGTGAAACTGTCCGGTGGCAACAGGACCCCATCCACATCGACGGCGTACAGGCCTTCAGATGTCTTGATGAAAGCCACCGGCAGCCGGTACTCGAGATCAGCCACGATCGTTCGCTGGCCGGTGATGCGAATCGACTTTACTTCTCGGACCCAGGGGTGATTCCCGAACGCTTCGGCGAGAGTCTTCGCAAGCTCAGGCCTGAGCAGGGAGACTTCCTGAGGAAGCTCGCTGTTGGCCACGACATCAGCCATAAAGTTCTGCGGAACCCATTCGTTGGGCGGGCTGATCTGCACCTGATCGAGCGGGACGTGATACTCGGCCAAGGCCTGCAGGTCGGGCAGAATGGCCGGGAGGAATGGCCCCATGCCACAAGCGGCAATGACGCCAGCCACGCTCATCAGCATCGTGGGGGTGGCCAGCCAGTTGCGCATGGCTGTCGCAATCGCTGACGATCGAGAGTTCTTTTTGTGGGCGGACATGGACTCAATTCCGTGCCACCAGTCGATGCACAGCGCAAGCGATCCAACATGCCACTGGCATGCGGTTCAGGTCTGGTCAGCATCGGCCGGTGTGAGGGGACACCGAGCGGGAAGGAGGCCAACTCCAAAGGAACGGTTGTTCCTGCCTCCATCCAAAGATGCCTCCTCATCTTGAGCTTGGCCCGCCAGAATGCTGGTTCCCGCGGGCAAAACGCGGACCAGAGTTCGATGTGGATGCTTTTTGACGATTGTGCGAAACAACCGACTGCCGTAAAGCCGACCGGACCGCACGATCACAAACATCCGTCATGGTCCATCCGAGCCTCGCAGCGGCCTTAGGCAGCAAACTGTGACTCGTCATGCCCGGGATGGTGTTGACTTCCAGCACGTACGGACAGCCCTGAGTATCCAGCCGCACATCAACCCGCACCAGCCCTCGGGTTCCCAGAGCGAGACAGGCCCGCAATGCCGTATCTTCAATCGCCCGCTGCACGACTCTGGATGAGGCCGAGACAAAGGCGTAACCGGTTTCTTCGTCGAGATACTTGGCCTGATAGTCGAACACTGTCCGCTGTGAGCTGATGCGAATCGGAGGGAGCTGCGTCTGATCCAGGAAGGACACAGTCCACTCTTCGCCCAGCACGGCAGTTTCCAGCAACACGTTCTGGTCCAGTTCAAACGCCTGCTCCAGTGCCGCATCCAGTGCGGTCGCTTCCTGCACGAGGCTGACTCCGAGACTCGACCCCTGAGCGTTGGGCTTCACAATCAACGGATATCCCAGACGCTCGGCCTGACGGCGCACCGTTACCAGAGGAGTGTTGCGGTTGATCAGATGAGCATCGGGTGTGGGGACTTCGGCCTGGAGGAACCGTTCTTTGGCCGCCGCCTTATTGAACGCCAAACGAGAAGCTTCCGCCCCACTCCCCGTATAGGGGATGCCGCTGCCATCGAGCAGTTCCTGAATGCAGCCGTCTTCGCCAAAGGCCCCATGCAGGGCAACAAAACAGACATCGAACCTTTCCCACTCGACCGCCAGCAAATCCGTCTTTGCCGGGTCGATCGACGTGCAGCAGTGCCCGCCGTCGGTCAGGGCGCGAAACACATTGGCTCCACTTTCGAGGCTCACACTGCGTTCCGCCGATTCACCTCCGCACAAAACGGCAATCCGTAAGGGCACCGGGACGTCCAACGTACGATTCATTTTCGATCTTCCCTGACTGCGAGCACGACAATGGACAGCGGACCCTGCTCTCCACAACGACAGTCAGCCTGAGGCCGCACTGCGTCGTCCGAATTGTCGACTGTGTCGGGAAAGTCGACAAGAGCGAAATTCATGCGGCCCGACCGCCTTGATTTGCCAACCGGCAATATCAGCCAAACTCGCGCAGACGCCACCGTTGCAACACGTTACAAACTGCACTGACTCACCTGCGGGGAAGGAACCTCGGCGGGAACAATCGCGTTTCAAGTTGAAGTCAGCAAACGGAGTGGATCAATCATGGGAGTTCCGGTATCCCAGATGTGGGCAGTGGCCTCGTACGTCGTCAAGCAAAAGCTGCTGGGTCGTCGACGCTACCCACTGGTCCTGATGCTCGAACCGTTGTTCCGCTGCAATCTGGCCTGTGCCGGCTGCGGAAAGATTCAGCATCCCGCTGAGATTCTTCGCCAGAACCTCTCGGTGGAAGACTGCCTGAACGCTGCCGATGAGTGCGGCGCTCCCATCGTCTCGATTCCCGGTGGCGAGCCACTGCTGCATCCGGAAATCGACCAGATCGTTGAAGGGCTGATTGCCCGCGGCAAGTACATCTACCTGTGTACCAACGCCATCCTGCTCGAGAAGCACCTGCACCGCTTCAAGCCGCACAAGCAGCTTTCCTTCTCGATCCATCTTGATGGCCCCAAAGAAGAACACGATGCCGCCGTCTGTCGCGAAGGGGTGTACGACGTCGCCATCCAGGCAATTCGCACGGCCGTCTCACAAGGCTTTCGCATCACCACAAACACCACGGTGTTCAACAATTCGGAGCCCGCGAAGCTGCACGAAATGTTCGATACCCTCATGAGCATGGGGGTTGAAGGCATGATGATCTCTCCCGGTTATCAATACGAGAAAGCTCCCGATCAGGAACACTTCCTCGCCCGCAACGATTCCATTCGCCTGTTCCAGCGACTGCTGCACAATCCCAAACGCAGTTGGACCTTTAACCAGTCACCGCTGTTTCTGGAGTTCCTGAAAGGGAACTGGGATCTGGAATGCACGCCTTGGGGTAATCCCACTTTCAACGTGTTCGGCTGGCAAAAGCCGTGCTATCTGCTGCAGGAAGGCTATGTTTCATCGTTCCAGGAACTGATGGAAACGACCGACTGGGACGCCTACGGTCGCCAGAGTGGCAACTCCAAGTGCCAGGACTGCATGGTCCATTGCGGCTACGAACCGACCGCCGTCGACAAGACGTTCGGCACCTGGCGAGGCCTCATGGCCGCCGCCCGCCACACGCTGCTGGGCCCGCCCAAGAGCCCGCTCCCCGAACCCGCCTCAGTCCCTCCGACACCAGCCCGTCGCCCTCACTTTGTGGCGCTGGAGCTGGATGTGAACGCATCAACTTGCGAAACGTCGCCAGTCACCGCTGACGCAAGGGCTTAGTCCGCTCGCAACGTGAATGGGCGTCCCAGCCGGCGCGCCCACCCTATGACTGCTGGACGATGATTTCATCGCCCCGTTTGTAGACACCGTGCCTTCCTGATACAATTTTGCCTGTCTATGAGGGTTCTACGCAATTCTGCGTCCTCAGTTCTCATTTCAAGAGTTTCAAGGCCCGGAGTCCATTCATGTCACCACGTCGCAAAGGTTTTACTCTTATTGAGTTACTTGTCGTGATCGCCATTATCGCGATCCTCATTGCCCTGTTGCTCCCGGCTGTGCAGCAGGCCCGCGAGGCCGCCCGTCGCAGCACCTGCAAGAACCAGATGAAGCAACTGGGCCTTGCTCTGCACAACTACCACGACACCTTCAACACGTTCCCCCCGGGAGGTTGGACCGGCGGAAACGAACTGTCTTTCACGACGCAGATCCTGCCCTACATCGACCAGGCTCCGCTGTACGGCCAGTTCAATTTCTCCACGCTGACATCCGGTGGCCATGACGCACACGCAGCTCGGAAACTGGTTGTGATGCTGTGCCCCAGTTCCAATAAGGAAATGGAGAACGGGAGTACCACCCTGTTTACCCAGCACTATTTGGGCGTGCAGGGGACTGTGAGCAAGACGATCACACTTGGCAACACGGTAACTGCCAACAACGGGATGCTGTACTCCAACAGCAAGGTGCAGTTCCGTGATGTGACTGACGGAACCTCCAATACGTTCCTGCTCGGAGAGCACTCGTATCACAAGGATTCAGCGAATTCCAATAACGACGGTTACCGTAAGTGGACCCGAGGCTGCGCTGGAAACACGTGTGTGTCTTGCAAAGCAATTCGCGACTACGGAATTAACTTGTCCGAGTACAATGGAAGCAGCAGCTTCACAGTCGCCAGCTTCGGCAGTAACCATACCGGCGGCGCCCACTTCCTGATGGGCGATGGCGCTGTGCGTTTCGTCTCGGAAAATGTCGACCTCGATGTGTACCGCAACACTGCCACGGCCGGCGGTGGCGAAGTCGCCACCATCGAGTAACAACCAACCATCGCGTTCGTATTGAACACGTCTAAGCTCCTTCAGTCAGATCCGACTGGAGGAGCTTTTCTTGTGTGCTGATCGCTGCGAGCCGCGGCCCCCTAAAAAATCGGACCCGGAACCCAGGGGCAGAATTCCTCGTCGCCGATGCCTTGGGATTCGCTACGGGTTTGTTCGCCGCTCGCGACCGCGATGATCTTCTCAAAGATCTCTTCGCCCACACTCTCCACAGTCCCTTCTCCATCAAGGATCGTTCCGGCGTTGATGTCCATGTCATCGGACATGCGCTGGAATAGCGGAGTGTTGGTGGCCACCTTGATCGTGGGGACCGGTTTGCAGCCATAGCAGCTGCCTCGTCCGGTGGTGAAGACGACGACATTTGCGCCGCCTGCCACCATGCCGGTGACGGATGGGGGATCGAAGCCGGGGGTATCCATCACAACGAAGCCCTTTTCGGTCACCGGCTCGGCGTATTCGTATACAGCTTTGAGGGCCGTGTTGCCTCCCTTGGCGATTGCTCCGAGCGACTTCTCATAAATCGTGGTCAGGCCACCCCGCTTGTTGCCGTATGAGGGGTTGTTGTCAATCTTGGCATCATGCCGCTGGGCGTAGTCTTCCCACCAGCGAATCCTTTCCAGCAATTTCTCTCCGACTTCACGCGAAGCGGCTCGTCGCAACAACAGGTGTTCGCCGCCATAGATCTCCGGGACTTCAGAAAGAATCGATGTCGCCCCATGCGCGACCAGCATGTCGCTGGCAATCCCCAATGCGGGATTGGCGGTGACTCCACTGCTCCCATCGCTGCCGCCGCATTCGGTGGCGAGCACAATTTCCGAAACGGGAACGGGCTCGCGGCGCGCCTTGTCGACTTCCGGGAGGAGTTCACGTAGCCGTTCAACTCCGCGTTGCACGGTACGTCTCACACCCCCTTCGTCCTGAATGTTCATCACCAGCGGTCCGGACGAATTTCGTGGACCACCAGGGGCATCGAGCTGCACCAGGTGGTGCTCCTCAGACAGGAACGCGGCCTGGGCCGTCTCACAACCGAGGCCGACAATAAGATAGGCCGCGACGTTGGCGTGCCTGGCGAACCCGGCCAGCGTGCGATTGAGTTGCCGGTGGTCCTGTCCGCCGTACTCCAAGGCACAGCCTCCCTTGTGAACGAGGGCCACGACTCCATCCACGTTCGGGTACCCAGCCAGAAGTTCGTCGTCGAAGTGCTGCGCGATGTACTTCGAGGAGGTCGCCGAACAGTTCACCGTGCTGATGATGGCAATGTAGTTCCGCGTCGCAGCGCGTCCATCGGCCCGGCGATATCCCTGAAACGTACGACCGAGGACCGGTGCGGGGTCGGGAGGAATTTCA
>JAGQPW010000002.1:86686-91382 GCA_020426515.1 Planctomycetaceae bacterium
GTGCTGAACTCGTAGTCGTGGCTGAGAGTTCCGAGGTCAACATTGTGGGTATGGACCCAGTCCCCTGGCTGAATTTCGGACTTGGCGAAGCCGATCGGTTGGCCGTATTTGCGAATCACACTCCCCTGCCCGATCGGGGCGATGGCGAGCTTGTGTCCCATTTCGATGGCTTCCCGGGAAGCCACAATGACCTCGCGACGGGGATGCGGCCAGCGCGTCCCTTCCGGAACACGCTGTCGGGCCACTACCACATTGTCCTCAGGATGCAGCAACAAAAACGGCGACAGGGCAGACATGCGATTTGGTCAGTTCCGGGCGTAAGGCATTTAACACAGAGACATTCCGCAACGAGTTTATACCCCTGTACGATCCCGATGAACAGGACACACGGCGACGCCGGCAAAACTTCAATCCCCTTCTCCTTCGGCTCCGAGATCGTCCGCCGGGGGCGACGGGGATTTCCCGCCGGTCTCAGCAGCCCGCCTTCGGTCCTCGTCGTAGGCTTCCACTTCAAAGGGATTGTCCCGATACGGATCATACCCAAGCAGCCACAGATAGAGAGAACATCCCAGATAGGCCGGGAGGAACAGCGGTCCCCAGCGCTCGTACTGCCGCACATGCACCCATTCATGGTCGCGACAACGGGTTAACGACTGGACATCGCGGCCAATCACCACATGCCCCAGGGTCATCGCCACTGCTCCGATCGGTGTACGGGCCAGCATCCAGCGAATGCAGCCTCCACTGAATTCCAAAGTCCGTCCGTGGCGTTCCACCGTCCCGCCGGTCAGCAGTCCCAACACTCCGATGCTCATTCCGATCAGCGTAGCCGGTGAAGCCCAGAGCCAGAGGAACGGACGCCAGATTCTGATTTTGGGCGACATGACAAATTGACCTCACGGCTGACGGGGGAAGTGTGCTCCGAATGTCGCAGTTGATTGACGATTGGCGGCTGCATGGATACCGTTTCCGGAGTACTTGGCAGGCGGCCGCAAAGAACTTCGTCCGAAGGACGCAAAGTTCTCGTACGAAAGTTGACGAAAGTCCGCTGACGGGTTCATTTCGAGAAACTGACGCGATGCGTTTGCTGTGCAGTTCTCCCCTGTTGTTTGGACAGCGTCCCACTACAAGATGTATCGTCGAATTGGACTCTTCGTCAGCCGCCACCCGTGGTTGATCATCGCGCTCTGGACGATCGTAGTGATCGTAGCAGGTGTGAGCGCCCCCTACGGTCCATCGGTCTGGCAGGATGGAGAATTTGCCTTTCTGCCGGAATCGTCTCCCAGCCGACGCGCGGAGCGGCTGTTTCGTGAAGCCTTTCCCGCCGTCAACGGAGAGCGTTTCTCCGAAGATGTCGAATCACGCGTTGGCACATCACTGCAGCAGGACCCGCTGGGCAGCAGTATCGTCATTGCCTTGGAACGCATTGACGATCCTTACGGGCTGCAGGAAAAGGACTGGAAATTCGTTCAGGAAGAACTCATCCCGCGGCTGGAGCTCCTGCAACGCAAGAGTCCCTCGGGGTATTCCGACCTGGACGAGCACCCGACCCCCGCCTCGTGGGAGTCGCTGCCCGATGTGCCCGTCGGTGAGCGCGTTATCCAGGGAATTTCCACACCATCGGATAATCGTGTCGGCACTCTGCTGCGCAGTCCCGATCAGCGTGCCGCACTGATCGTGATCGATCTGAAAACCGAGTTTCTCGACCGCCAGAACTCCCTGATTGTCGCGAGACTGGAAAACCTGCTGGAATCACGGGACTTCCGTGTGCTGAAACCGGTCGGCATGGTAATGGCCCTCTCCGGTTCGGCAACCGTAGGTCGCGACATGCTGCGGGCCGAAAACGAGAGTGGCAGCCGGACGGAGATGTACACCAAAGTGCTGGTGATTGTGCTGCTGCTGCTGATCTATCGCTCTCCACTGCTCGCCCTGGTCCCGCTGGTCACCGTAGGTGTCGCGGTCGAGTTGACTCGCTTTCTGCTGCGACTGATGGCCGCCGAAGAGTGGATTGGCCTGTTCACCGGATTGGAGGTCTACGTCACGGTCGTCGTGTACGGAGCCGGAGTGGACTACTGCCTGTTCCTGATTGCCCGCTATCGCGAAGAACTGGACCGAGGTCTCGCCTTCCGCGAATCGATGTCGCACTCGATCTGGCGGGTCGGTGCGGCTCTGGCAACCAGCGCGGGAACCAGCATCGTCGGCATCGCCATGATGACCGCTGCTGAGTTCGGTAAGTTTCGACAGGCCGGAGTCGCCATTTCGTTCGGCCTGTTTGTCGTCTTGTGTTTCGCCTTGACCTTTACTCCGGCCTTCCTGCTCGTGCTGGGTCGCTGGGCATTCTGGCCCGATGTGCGTCAGGAACGACTGCATTCCGACGCAGGCTGGTTCCCGGCCGCATCCTTCTGGCGCGTGCTGCAGGAACACGACTGGATCGGCAAGTCCTGGGACTTCATTGCGAAGTCTCTGGAGCGTCGCCCCGGTACGATCTTTGCCGTCACCTGTCTGATTCTGCTTCCGTTCGCCGCAATTGGATTCCAGCAGCAGCAGAACCTGAGCTACGGACTGCTGACCGATTTGCCGGCCACCGAACCCAGCGTGATTGGGGCCCGTGTCGTCCAGAATCACTTCGCCGCGGGCGTCACCGGCCCGGCTACCGTTCTCCTGAAGTTCAACGAATCGGACCTGACAGGCTTTGACACCCATCAGAATGCAGAGACCGACTCGGTCCCGGCTGACGATGCAGCCGAACAAACTGCTGCAGCTACCGATTTGCTGGACAGCCAGAAGGCACTCCGGATTTCAGAAGCGATTTACACAGGCCTGCAGGGCAAAGCCGATACGCTGCGTCTGGAGGACATTCGTTGCCAGTTGCACCCGCTGGGCACCACTGATCCAGCGCTGCAGTACATGAAGGACGCCACCTCCGGACGCGGACCTGTTGATACCTACCGCAAGCGAAAACTCGTCAACGCATTCGCCCACAGGACCTACACCAGCACTCATGGAGAAGCCGCCGGACGCGTGATGCGTTTCGACCTGGTGTTCCGTGACGACCCCTTCGAACGCGAAAGCATCGACCGACTTTCGGATGCTGAGGCGGCCGTTCGCGAAGCCATTCCAGCGGCACTGCGTGACAAAGCCGAAGTGGTCACGTTCGGCCCGACGGCCGGAATTCGCGACCTTAAGAGCTCAACGGATCGCGATCAGATCAAGATCGACGTGCTGGTGGTCATCTCCGTGTACGCAATGCTGGTGCTGCTGCTCCGCCGCCCAGCCATCTGTGCCTACCTGATTGTCAGCGTGGCCTTCAGCTACCTCGTCGCCATGGGGATGACGTTCGCAGTGTTCTATCTGCGTGATCCAGCTGGCTTCAACGGCATCGACTGGAAGGTGCCGATCTACCTGTTCACGATTCTGATCGCGATGGGCGAGGACTACAACATCCTGTTGATGTCGCGTGTTGCTGAAGAACAGCACGAACATGGCAACATTCAGGGTATTCTCGTCGCGTTGAAGAAGACCGGGAGCATCATCTCCAGCTGCGGAATCATCATGGCGGGGACATTTGCCTCTTTGATGAGTGGATCGCTACTGGGCATGGTCCAACTTGGATTTGCACTGGCATTCGGAGTGCTGCTCGACACGTTCGTCGTTCGCCCGATTCTCGTCCCAGCCTACCTGATTATGCTGTACCGGGGCGATTTCGGTCCGTTGGGTAAGTACCTGGGATCTGAGTCGACCCCCGCCGCGCTGGACTTCGGAGATGATCCGGTCACCGCATCAGACGACGCGACCGCAGCCGACGAACAGTCCAAGACGAACTAGCGTGGATGATTCATTGCGTCGCGCCAGCCCGAAACGCCAGCGAGGGTGATTCGTTTGCTGGCGTCGTCGTGGAATCTCCCGGTCGAGAGAAGGCAGCGTCGAGCCGATTGGCATGCCGCATGCCGCCAGATACCCTGTCGCATTATTGATTGATCCTGGCCCCGCGAATTCCCATGCAACACACGACTCTTCAGGGCATCCCGGTTCGTCACGGCAAAGTCCGTGATGTCTACGATTTTGGCGACCGACTGTTGCTGGTGGCGTCCGACCGCATCAGCGCCTTTGACTGGATTTTGCCGACGCAGATTCCAGACAAAGGACGCGTGCTCACTCAGATCAGCGAGTTCTGGTTCCGGCGGCTCAATACATCGAACCATCTGATCAGCATGGACCCCACAGACCTCCCGCTGCCCGAGGGCTCCGATGTCGAGGCTCTGCGGGGACGCAGCATGGTGGTCCGCAAGTCCACCGTTGTCCCCATTGAATGTGTGGCTCGAGGCTACCTGGCCGGGTCTGGCTGGAAAGAGTATCAGAAGTCCGGAACCGTCTGCGGAATTCCGCTTCCCACTGGCCTCCAGCTGGGCAGCCAACTCCCTGAGCCAATCTTTACCCCCGCGACAAAAGCCGAAGAAGGCCACGACGAGAACATCCCTTTTGAGCGGATGTGCGAACTGATCGGAACCCAACTGTCCGAAACACTTCGTGCCCTGACGCTGGAGATCTACGAATCCGGTGCCGAGTACGCCCGGCAGCAGGGAATCATGATCGCAGACACCAAATTTGAGTTTGGGCAGATCGGCGACGAATTACTGCTCATCGACGAAGTCCTCACCCCCGACAGCTCCCGCTTCTGGCCGGAGTCCGAATACCG
>JAGQPW010000002.1:91480-111855 GCA_020426515.1 Planctomycetaceae bacterium
GTCCGGGCCGCAATCAGGCTTCGTTCGACAAGCAGTTTGTTCGCGACTGGCTGGAAAGCACGGACTGGGACAAGAACAGCCCACCTCCCGAACTGCCGTCAGAGATCGTCTGCCGTACTCGTGAAAAGTACATCGAAGCTTACGAGCGACTGACCAAGAGCGAGTTTGCCTGGAAGTAGACTGGCTTCCACCTATCGGGCAATCCCCGGATAGGCTCGGACCGCAGTTGGCACTCCGGGAGAGAACATCCGACGCGGCTCAGCCAGTTCTCGGCGTTCAAAACTCTGCTGCTGGATCGCATCAGCCGAATTGGCCTGGCGCTGCGGAATGGACTTCCATTCTCCAGAGGAATCGGCTGCCTGCGGAGTTGTGGCCACGGGGGTCGGTGCGGGTGCCTGCGCCACGGGAGTTGGCGCGGCCTCTGGAGAAGCCTGTGGGGCCATGGCGATCGGAGCCGGCGAGTAAACAGGCACACCAGCGGCTACCGGAACGGGAGCACCAAAAACGGTGCGGTATTCAGGAACATAGTGGACGGTTCGCTGCGGAACCAGTTGTGTCTGCACCTGCGGAATTCGCTCGACCACCTGATATGGCACATCCCGCTGGCGGACCTGCTGCTGCAGCGTGGTTTCCGCGACCTGGCGGGTCACCATATTGGGAACCCACACCATGCGATAGCTCCCCTCATCCACCGTCACCTGCCGTGTGGTTGTAACAGGTACCGAGACAACCTGCTGTTCGCGACGGACCTGTGTCTTGACGACATCCTGATAGGTCACCACCTGCTGCGGGCGGTATTGCACACCAACAACGGGCCGCAATTGCTGCTGCACGACCGGTACTCGGCAACCGCATGCAGGATTGAATCCCACCGTCGACGGGACCACTGGAAATGCCGGAGCTGGCGGGAGCGCAGGAGCAACCGTGCCGCAACGTTGACACCCCAGCGGACGCGGAATCAGTTGAGCCTCAACCGTTGATGTTGATGCAGCCAGTCCCGCAAACAGTACCCAACCTGTGGTCAACCGTCTCAACATGAATGCCTCCTGCATCGGCGAATTACCGTCGAACGACAGACCAGAGTCGTCCCGGTCCTCCTTCTCCTGAACCCATCGGACACGATGCCGCAGGACCATGAACAGAACTGGCACAGCACGCGCAACCGTTACGACCGAACCTCCCCCGAATCACTCAGCGGGAGATTCTCTCAGGCATCGCTAACGCCCAACCTGCTCCCGCATCATGCGTCCCGCATTCGCAGCGGCTGCTTCCCAGTCTCCAGACTCCGCTGTCGCGACGATGTCCAGCAGCCACTTTCGCTCACGCTCAGTAATCTCATTGCGCGCGCGCGCCTTGTCGAGGGAATCCACAAATGTCTTCAGTCGTTCGGAGTCGCGGCGATTGCAAATGGAGTAGAGCGCCTGCGCATGCTCATAAGTTCCCAGGCTGACATCACCGTACTTGTGACAACCAGGCATCCATGCAAACACCAGATAAGCCAGCAATCCGGTAACAAGCAGCCATTGACCATGATTCTGCATTAGAATTCTCCCACCACTTCCCCTTCACCCATGCTGGAGAGGCGTGCCCAGGTCAGCAGATGGATGTTCTCCGAAACGAATCGCACACTGCCATCTCCCATGCAAACGTGTCCTCCCCCTTCGTGCTCGGAGTACATCTGCCCAACATGCAGCGTCGGAAAGTTCACCGGGTGAATGATCGGGAATCCAGTGATGTCCAACTCTCCTCCCGAAGGCCCGGCGTGGACCAGAGTCAACGTCGCTGCGGCATCCGCTCCGTTGAGAGGCGTCGCCATCCGTGGATGTGTGAACGCTCCCGGAACCACGCCAACCCACGTCTTGTCGCTCAACCGGGATGAGTGCTCACCCAGGAAAATCGTGTTGGACGTCCCATCGGTGATGTCCCGAAATCGTGTTCGCGAGTTCCTGTAGAAGGGACCATCGGCCACGCGCGAAACATCGCCATCCACCACGACTGTTTTTGTGGTGCCAGCCTCGATATCGGTGAACACCAGAGTTGATCCCTGTGAACCACACTCTCCCCAGCATGACTCCTGACCGTGACTCGCCACAAAGTGACTGCGTCCCAGACGAACCTGCGTTCCTGAGATCGTCAATGGATTTCCGGTTGCATCCTGAACAGTAAATGCATCATCTCCACCGGAAGTGGATGGACACCGAAAGACGGAGAGTCCCTGCGACACGGCATTCACGTGAGACGAAGCCCAGATCGGCAACCGCGAATCCAGCTGATTGGCGAGCGGTGCCTGGTCAAGATACGGCAGCAGCGCCGTTCCCCAGCCCCACCCCGGCGCACCATCCCATGTCGACGGATCAATCTGCGCTGCTGTCGGGCCGCTGCCATCAGATGTGCCATATGAGAAATACCCGGCGGGAAAAGCCGAGTGAGCATCGTGATAGTTGTGCAGAGCCAATCCCAGCTGCTTGAGATGGTTCTTACAGGTCGACCGACGAGCCGCTTCGCGTGCCTGCTGCACGGCTGGCAGCAGCAGCGAAATCAGCACCGCGATGATGGAAATGACGACGAGCAATTCAATCAACGTAAACCCGCATCTCCGTACCTTCATCCATCGACCTCCAATTGTACCCACGACTACATTTCCGGCAAAGTGTAGCCTGGGTTACAAACCCGTCAAGGCCAATCGGCAGAACTTTGCATCCCGAGCTGATCCGACATACCCTGTGAACATAATCTTCAGACACAGGACGTGTGATGCCTCGCTCAAGCTCCGCCCGCAACCAGCACTCTCGAACGCGATCCGACCACTCCACGGAAGTGGCCGAGGACTACGTGGAAGCCATTGCCCAGAGAATTCAGGACCATGGCGTGTGTCGGGCGATGGATCTCGCACGACAGTTCGCAGTGAGCCACGTGACCGTCAATCGCACCGTCAGCCGGTTACAGCGCGATGGACTCGTCACCACGACCCCGTATGCCCCGATCGAGCTGACAGCCAAGGGGCGAAAAATGGCGGATGCGTCCGCTCATCGTCACGACATCGTCTATCGCTTCCTGCTGGCGCTGGGCGTCGATGAACAGACCGCCCGAGTCGACAGTGAAGGGATGGAGCACCACGTCAGCCCAGAGACGCTGCAGCGAATGCAGCAATTCATCGCCGAGCAAACCCCTGAGTCGAAATAGCCGGAGGGCATCCAGGACCATGGACCTGTCCGGCCACTACCTGATCATGCCCCGTGCAGCGATGGGCCAGATTGCTTCGACGTGATCGTTTCGCAGCCCGTAGAAATGTGTGTGGAGGGGCGTGGTGTGATCACAATAGCCCGGAATCACGAGCACCTTGTCGCCAATCCTCAGGGCCTGTGACTCCGGCCCCAGTTCCAGGGTCGCATGCTCGGCACTCAAGCGAGTGATTTGTGCATCACTGAACGCGCGTCCCATGGCTGTGGAGACGAGTCGCGGAGGATGAATATCGGGATGCAGCGATTTGCGACCGGCATCGAGTACTCCGCGTTCCAGCCTGGGCCGGCTGACAACGGTACACAGCATTCGCAAGGCTGGCTCCAGTCCTTCAATACCGCACGCATCGATATAGAAAGGATCACCAAAGATTCCGCCTCCCGCCTGAATTTCGGTCACCGCGGATTGCTGCACCGTCCACGGGTACGTTCCTGTCCCCCCGGCACTCACGATGTCACAGCACAGCCCATCGCGGAGCATCTGTTCGCGTGTCTCAGCCAGAATGGCCATGGCGGATGCAATGCGGTGCGCTTTCTCGTCGAGATCAGGAACAACGCACAAGTGCCCTTCGTACCCCATAATCCCAACCAGCTGCACTCCGGACAGTTGAGATACTCCGCGAGCCAGATCCCGTGTTTCCAGTCCGGGCCGTACCCCCACACGATCCAGACCGACATTCACTTCCAGAATGATGCGGCACTTCACCCCGCGCTGTCGGCAGACATCGGACAGAGCCTCGGCCTGGACATAATGATCCACGGCAACCACCGGGTCTCCCCAACGGCACAGGCCCACGAGGCGTTCGAGCTTGGCCTGCCCCACGATCATATTGGCGATCAGGACATCATGGACACCATTCTGCACGAAGACTTCCGCCTCACTGACTTTGGCGGAGGTCACGCCAATGGCGCCGGCCGCCAGTTGCTGATGCGCGAGTGCCGGAGTTTTGTGGCACTTAATATGAGGTCGCCACTGTTTGCCGTGGGCCTTTAGCAGCGAAGTCATGGCCGCCATGTTGCGATCCATGCAATCGAGATCAACACATAATGCGGGTGTATCGAGTTCGGAGACGTGGCGACCGTACATGGGCTCCCATCGCAGATAAGGCGAGACGCGAATCGTTTCAGGAGACGTCAGGACTTCTTCGAGTTTCGATCACGACCTCGCAGCACCTGCAATTCCTCGACAAAGTCGTTGACGTCCTGAAACGAACGATAGACCGATGCAAATCGCACAAAGGCAACCTGATCAATCAGGCGCAAGGCGTCGCAGACTTTTTCGCCGATGTACCGCGAGGGAACTTCCCGCTCAAAGGTTTCGTACACATCATGTTCGACCGTATCGATGATGTGTTCCACCTGATCGGGGCTGACCGGACGTTTATAGCAGGCCTTCTCAATGCCCGTTCGAATTCGCTCGCGATCAAAGGGAACGCGCGTCCCGTCCTTCTTAATCACCTTGAGCGGAGACTCTTCGATCTTTTCGTAGGTCGTGAAGCGACGACCGCAGTCGAGGCACTCACGTCGACGACGAATGACAAATTCCTGAGAGTCGCGGGAGTCGACAACCTTGGTTTCCCCCTGACGACAAAACGGGCAAAGCATATCAGCACCCTGCAGACGAGCAGCAACCGGCATCCCTCCTGTTAACGATGCCTTGGGTCACGAGTGTACGTCGCAACAGGCTGGCCCGTCCACCAGTGGCGGTCAGTTTCCGCCGACTGAAATGCTGTTCCCAGCAATCACGACGTTCTTGAAGAGGTCGTCAGCAAGGGGTCAGTCACCACAAGCACAAAACCGGAGAAACCGAACATGAAGAAACACAGCCACGCGAAGTCATTGTCCAGCAGTAGAAAGCCCAGCAGGCCTGCCACGCAACCAACTGTCGCCAGAATGCGAACAACCGACCGCAGACCGCTCAGCCGGGACAGCCAGTGACAGGCCCACAATCCCAGGACCAGCCACACGAGCCCCCACAGACCGCCAGCCAACAGCGTCGTGAACTGTCGAGGCCGCGCTACGAACGTGAGATGCGGATCACCACCCACCTTGGAGAACGAAAACGATTGACCGTTAACCGGCAACTCCAGGTCGAGCGACAGCCCTCCCACCGCACTCCAGGCCGCAGGGCGTTCTCTCTGCGGCAACAAATCAAGATCGTTCGACATGCCATTTGTCGGCATCGCTTCTCGCGAGAAACTCAACGCCGGTTCATTGGCGATGTAACCTCCCTGCTGACTCTGCTGAATGGAATACCGAGGTACTTGACGCCTGCCCGACATCTCTCCAGCCAGTCCTCCTCCTCCGAATCCACCTCCCAATCCTCCTCCTCCGCCGCCGACCGCACCGAAGTCATTGTTGAGAGTATTGCCTCCGATGGCGCGCTGTTCCTGCAGTTGAGACTTCAACTTAGCTCGGCTGATCTCTCCTTTCGCCGGAGCTTTCTTCCCAGCACCCGATTCGAACTCGGCCAGACCCTGGTCTCTGTAGTTGAAATTCGATCGCGATTCGCTCTCGGTGCTCAGTGCCTTGCCTGCCGTATTGCTGGAGAACAGTGAGTCGTTGTTGTCCAGAATGAAATGGCGTCCCCGGTACGCCGCACCATCAAGTTGCTGATCGTTGAACGTCTGCGTGCCATTCACGTCGAAGTCGAGATTTCCCTGCACTTCCTCGTAGAGTTCGCGATTCGATTTCTGTAACTGTTCCGACTCCGGCAAATCAGAATAGTTATGCAGGGCCAATCCAATCTGCTTCAGGTTGTTGGCTGCCTGCTGGCGACGGGAATAACTGGCAGAACGATCCTTCGCAATGCGAATCATTTCCATGGCATCGGCCTTCAGAGACGAAAGCCGATTCAGTTCACTGGCCAGCCACACCTGCTGCCCTCGATTCCAGGTCAGGTTTGTCTGGCGAACATCGTTGACCGGGGCGACGAGAAAGTCATCCGGGAAATGTACGTTCCAGGAGGTCTGAGCCACCGTCAATCCAAACTCGGCAGACTCCTTGGGCGAGATCACCTGCGGGACGGGAACCACAACCAGTTGCGAGCGCAGCCCCATTCCTCCCGGCAGTGCAGAAGGAAGCTCACCGGCGAGAATCAGTTTGATTTCAAACGAGAGATCGGCCTCGCTTGTCTGCGGCAACGCCACCAGCTGCACATCGCCGTTGGAAATCGTGGTTGTCACAGCGCGGGCAGGCTGATTGGCCACAATCACCGAAAGCAATCTTGCTCCTTCAGGCAGACGGACCGCCAGAAACTGTCGTCCACGATTTCTCAATTGGTAGGCCGCCCGCGTACGCCAACTGCCGTCGGCCTGAATCACAGTCAGCAAATCGGCTCCCGTCACCGTGGCGGCCGCATCCTGTTGAGTATCCATTCGCTGCAATTGCCACGTCGGAACTCGTTGCGGTCGAACTCGTGCAATCTCCATGGCCTGTTGCACCAGTTGCTCACTGACAACCAGCGGCAGTTGATCCCGCGTCACCGATTCGATCTGGGCAGGATCAACGGGAACGAGTTGAGCCGTCGACAGGTTCACCAGAATCGCATACTGACGCTGGAACTCCAGCACTGCCGACTCCTCAGCAATCTGCTGCTGAAACTGAATCAACGGCGTCGGCAACTGCTGATTTTCCGGTGAAGGAAGCGTCGCCACGGCAGTCATTAAATACTGATCACGCACCGGCTCAACGAGGCTCACCGTCCACAGCCGTCGCCCTCCAGGTGCCTCGGACTCGACAACTTCTCTCAATCCCGGGGCATTCACTTCCAGTCGTCCTGCCAGCCAGTCCGGTCCGGTGAACTGAAAGACATCGGCAGCTGCCCGGCTGATTTTCCAGCGAAAAGTAAATCCGTAATCCACCGTGGCATCGGTTGCCGCCAACAGCGTCACCACATCTGCCTGCAGCTCGGGGGAACTGGACTGCACTCTCAACTTGACGTCATAGGGCAGCAGTTCTGTACTGCGAAACGCAAACTGCGGCGCTGCGGAATCGAGCTGTCGCAGTGTTGCCGGCAACTGACTCGGATCGATCGACCGCCAGTCCTCATCGGAACGAATGATCCCAGTATCCCCTTCGTTCAGCCACAACCCCAATGTCGATTCGAGGCGGGTCACGTCAACAGGGATTGGGAGTTCGACATAGATATCCGGTTCCTCAAGATCGCGGGTCAGACGTCCTTCGAGCACGACAGGCAAACTTCCAACACGTGGTTCCTCCAGCTCGATCGTGAGAATGCGAATGCCATCATCCTGCCGCGTGATGTACCAGTCCGACAACTGTGGAGCCGCCACATCAATCGGCAGATAGCCGTCAGACAGCTCAACACTGACGGAGGGACGAGGTGCTCCCGTCAACTCGAACAGAATCCGACTGGCGATCGTCAATTTGTGCCGCTGAATCGAGACTCCATGTTCAGCAACCGCGCGTGCTTCGGGCGGACGACGACCCACCAGCAATTTCAGTTCAAACGGACGCATTACATAACGGTAGGTCAAAGCGGGTTGCCCCTCTCGCTCTTTCGTGGCCGCCCGAAGCGCGAACGCACTGTTGTCGAGCTGTGACACCCCTGTACTGGGCGCGCTACGCAACACAAACTGCTCGCCGGCATACACTCCGATTAGCCCTGTCTCCGTGGTCACGTCCAGCGGGGCGACTTGTGGAACGGCAATTGTTTTTGTTTCTTCATCGAGCTGCAGCGTCTGAAAGACATCAATCGACAGATCCGTAGGCTGATCCACGGGACGCCGCAAGAAGACCTTCAGACTTGTTCCCTCCTCGTTCATCTCCCAGCCGCCAACATCCTGGCCGGAAATCTTTCGTACGGCAGCTCCCGATGACATCGAAAAGCTGAGTTGCTGAATCGCTTCCTGTCGCGGTGTGATGTGGAATCGATGGTTGACCGAAAGCCCTGCATCTTCAACCGCAACAGCAGTCGTTGTTTCCACTGAAATCGTCCCGGTAAGACTCGACTGCTGTGACTCCGGTTGCCAGCTCACGTGAATCACGCCTCCCTGGTCCACGGGAATGAGGACTCGGGCTGGACCATCATCACTCGGCAGGCGTCGATAGGTTCCGGAACCGCCAACCTTCATTTGCTCCGGAACTTGGAAAACGAGCGATGCTGCCGGAGTCTTGTCGAGGGTGAGTCGAAATTCGCCAGCGGGGCCATTGAATCGCACCGGGACTTCAAACGTGACGTCGACGGTATGTAACCCCGGAGTGGCGACCGCCACGCGAAGCTTCTCATGGGCATCCAGCGCAGCGGGCTCGCCATTGAGCTGCACGGCCCGCACGATTCCCTGCTGAAACGGCAGTGTGACTGCTTCTCGATCTGGACGCGATTTGACGATGGTGAAGCGGCCCTGGACTTCAATCCGCGAGACATCGCCTTCCTGAACCAGGCTGGCTGCATACAAGGCTTCCACCACGCTCGCCTGCACATCAGGACCAGTCGGGCGATCTTCCGGATGCGCTGCCTGCCATAACTTCTCGTGCAATTCGTGAGGAACAAAGATTCGATCGGCATCCAGAGGATTCTGTCCGGGGCTGTATGGAATGATGACATACGGCTCCGGCTCGACCGGCGCTGGCCCCATCGGCTTTGAATCTTCTGCACGAATCACTCCCGTCAACACACCGCAAACCAGCCAGAGTCCCGCTGTGCGGCGGCAGATCGGCCACAAACGGATCAGGCAGCAACGTCCGGCGGAACAGCATTGAACGCACTGCTGCACACAGACATAGAAGAACCACAGCAGCACGGTGCCGAGTCCACCACAAAGGATCGCTTCCAGAATGAGTTGCCCCGTGGCTGGCACCAGTGGAGCTACAGCCCAGGGAATAGCGATCGTGAGCAACACCCAAAGACTCCGCGTCATCCACGATGCCTTTCGCAACCACCACCAGCCAAACAACACCATGCCAGCGGCAATGCTCAACAGCAACATCTGACACGCTCGCTGATCCGCATACTGCACACGGATTTCTCCGCCGGTTCCATTGCCTCGATAGACAAAGCGATGCGTTCGCATCTCGTCGGGTCGCTGTAGCTGCACCGTCATCGACAGCAGTCCGCCACCGGCATCCCACCTGGCGAGACGTCGACCACTGGACGGTGCACGCCCTTCACGATCCGTCAGCACCGGGGCTGCCTGCAGAGAGTCCACCTGTTGTGACTGTTCAACTTGAAGAGCATGGGATTCATCGGCCTCCTGAGGTTTGGCCTGCGGGGCCGATGGAAGTGCCCCCAGCATCTGAGTCGCATTCGATTGCCCCGCCAATCGCTGCCTTTCACTTTCTCCCAGTTGTCGATCGGCAAGACCAGGAGCAGACGGAACAAGCCCGTCGGACGGCATCTGCAGATTGAATTGGCTCGCCGACAAACCATTCTCCCCTGGCACCCCAAGCGCGAATGGATCTGCCGGACTCTGCGGAGCGCTGGGAACGGGCTGTGTTGTGGCCGCACCAACGGAATTTGAAATCATCGGTTTCGATTCAATCGCGCCAGATTCATTCAAATGCCAGTGCTCTTTTTCGCCGAGTTCTTCCGCGCGAGGCATCTCCATAGCGGAGAATTCGTTGCCATACCGGACGGCGCTGCCCGCCATCCGGTCGATGCCCGATGGAACGGTCAGCATCAGGAGCGCGGCCGGAACCACCAGCAGGCAAAGTCCAACGAGAACTCCCCACCGCCATCGCGGCGAGATTCGAATCAGAAACATCCGCAGACCGACCAGCAATACGATGGCGATGGCAATTGCGATGGTGGCAACGCTCAGGCGTGACCAGTCGGGCAACCGGACGAGATTCTGCAGCATCCCTGAAATGACTCCGCGGTGGAGTCGTTCGATGGGCTCAAACAATCCCTTACTGTCGAACAGCAAGGTCGATCGTGGTGTGGACAGATTCCACTCCTGATCGAGAACCTCAAGCGACTGTTCTTCTCCAGTCCCTGCCACGACGGCAAACGTGGGAGGCTGACTGCGAAACTCTCCACCACCACTCAAAGCAACACCTGTGGTCGAATACACCAGCATCAGTTGACGCTGGGACCTGGCATCACCTGCAGTCAATGGAACCTGATAACCACTTTCGGTTCGCCGCACTTCCACCGGCTGACCATCCAGAAGGATTGACCACAGGCTCGCATCTTCCGGCAATCGCACCAGCAGCGACTGCACTCCAACCGCCGTAAACTGCAATTCCGCCGACTGCTGCACCTCACCGGTGCGGCTGACGATGCTGTTCAATTGCAGATGCTGAGCGACAGCCGTCGGGACCGGGCTGCGATCAAAGCGTTCTGCGGCAATGGTCACCTGCCAGCCGGGGCGCAGGTACTGATAGGCGGCGACAACTCGCTCCTGAGGTTGATAGACCGACCGGGGAAAGTCGATCGGGTCGACACTTCGCAGCCCCGCTCCATCCCCCCCATTCGCATCGACGCGAACACGCTGATCGTCAGCCGCTTCAACGGCGAGATAGCCACTCTGCTGTTCCGCCCCCACAACACTCCATCCGGGCACGGGCGTTTCGGCGACAGCGGGATCGCGCGGCACCTGAATGACCGCACGAAACATCGCTTCTCCCACCAGATAGCGGTCGAGCTTTAGTGTCCACGTTCGCATTCCCCCCACAGGTTCAGACACATCCTGTTCGACGATTCTGACCAGACCGGCACTGTTCGGAGCGAGGTTCGGGAGTGAAATCACCTCGAATCGCAAATCACTCCCGGCCGCTTCTGCGACACCAAACTGCAGTTCTCGCGTGCCTCCTCCGGAAACGCTCAACCTCGCCTCCACCGATGCGAAGAGCGCGTCGCGATCGAGCCGGACAAACGTCATTGTATTGGCCGCAATTGAGGCTGGTTTGCGGAGCACTTCAAGCGCCCCGCTGAAGACCGTGTCCTGATAGGCGTATCCCAGACGCACCTGCTTTCCAATACCCGCCAGCCGCTGATTGAGTGAATCCAGATCGTCCTGACGAGCCGGATCGAGTCCGACGATGGATTGGGGAACCACATCAAAGGCGCTGTCGGCGACAATGCCGTACAAAGCCTCCACCATCCCGGCCTGTGGCAAACGAACTTCAGGCAAGGCAATCGTCTGGGGAGTGGTGCCGACCGGCCAGTCATCTGGTTGAAACATGGACGTCAGCGCAATCTCGCGAGACTCTCCGGGATTGAGCGGTCTGGTCAATGGGATACGTACTTCCCGCGTCCCGTCGTCGCCCGGAACGAGCGTCCAGTTCGCGGCGGCTTCCTCTTCATCGACGGTAACAATCATCCACCCGTCTGGAAGTTGGACACGGGCCTCAAACATGGGAGCAAATCGTGATTCGAGATTCACGGTGGTAAACAGGTCGACCCAGCCGCGATGGATATCAAGCACATTCGTCATGGCTGCCCGCACCTGCTGCTGCTTGGCGGAGGTCGCGAAGCTCAATGTGAACTGCTCGTCCCAGACCTGAAACATCAGGTGTTTCCCAACGGCGACGAGTCCTTCTTCGAGAGGCAACTGCGTGACAGCCCTTACTCCGCGGGCTTCAATCGCCTGCAGTCGCACTCCGCTTGGATGCGACACCACGAGCGTTCCCACGTGTGATGTGACTCCACTGAAGATCAGATCGGGAACCGTCCACGGAGCATCCGGCTGAGAACTCACCAGACCACGGAACTGAATGCGTCTCGTCCCCTCAAAGGGCTGTCGATATTGCAGGGTGATGGCCGTTCGGTCCCCGGCGGCATCCTCAAGTTTCCACGATTCCAGACCTTCCGACTCCACATCTGTGATTTCCAGCGACGCCGGAACCGTACAGACCAGTTGATCGATCGGTCGGCCAAAGACCTGCAGGCTGGTCCGTGCCTGCCAGGTGACTTCGCCCGGAGCAACGTTCACTCCGTAGGCTGTTGAGGCAAACGTCAGCACGTCGCTGCGGGTTGTCTGTTTTCGATCCGTCAGCAGCAAGGAGAGTTTGGCGCGGCCTCCAGTCGGTAAGGCATAGGTGGCGGCTTCTGCAAGCGGTGCCGGTCGCGGCAATTCCGAACCATCCAGCAGCAGATTTCGCCCCGCCGGGACGACGAGGGCAAACTCACCGCTGGCCGCTCCGGTCAAATCGACCTCGGCCAACTTGTCTCCCCCCACCGCCTGCAAGGGAAGGGAGAGATCAAGAATCAACTGATGCCGACCCGGCTGCGACAGAAAGACCTGGACGGTCCCCTCTGCTCGCGACAGCAACGGAGTGGAGGGCTCCTCCTCGCCGCTGTCCAGTCGAGCCCGCTCGATCTGCCAGGCTCCCACCTGAATGGAGGCCTGCCCCCATGTCTGGGTTGCGTTGTCGAGGTCGACGGTCAATTCGGCGACCAGTCGATCGGCGTCGACTGACGCCTTGTAATGGGTCTGCTGCACGATCACCTGACCGTGTATCGAGGCCTGGGCATCCAACTGTTGTTGTGCCGCCTTCACAAGTCTGGCGTATTCCGGCGCCTTCAGAACAACGCCTTCACGATCGCGCATCAGCGGCGTTTGCAACTCCGCTTCCGGGACGAAAATCTGCCGAATGCGGAGGCTTTCACCGGTTGCAGGCGTCTCCACCTGTGCCACGGCCAGACTTGATGGCAGACCGAGCAGTGCCACGATGAGCATCATACAATTGAAAGGAACACAACGCATGGCGATCAGCATGACGGAGTCTCCGTCAGCAGCAGAATCTGTGCGGCTACGAGGCACGGAATGGAACACTGGAGGTATCATGATTGTGATTCAGGATCCTCTTCCGACGAAGGTTCTACCTGTTGCGGCGAAGCCTCTTCGGTTTGCTGTGACAGATCGGACACGCTGGAGACTTCGGCCGGCGCGACCTCTGCGACGGGGCCGTTTTCCGCCAACGGAACAACTTGTGGTCGCCACGACTTCAGGCCAACAAACAGACTGTGAATCAACCACAGCCCCACCAGGACAACTAACCCATACTGAGCCGCGTTGATCCCGCTGTACAATCCCTGGCTGTCGCTGACTCCATAGAGCACTGCAGCGAACGTCCCGAGCAACAGAATGCTCAGTTTGTTCTCCCACGGCGTGGTGATGAGAATCAACCCGATGAGTGCCGCAGCTCCACTGAAAATGAGTGTCATTGTCAGGCGGTTCCACCAGACGACACGAACCAGCGTTGCTCCACCAAGATTTGTGTAGATGTACGGCTGCCTTCCCCGAGTGGGGAACTGCAGAAATCCGGTCGCACACTCGCGCCCCATTTGAATCCAGTCTTCCAGGTTGCGGGCATCGTGATCCGGCCGGCTTCCCAGCACCACATCGCTCAGTGATCGACGCACCTGATGCAAAGTGAAGTGATCGGGGTCACCCACCAGCGCGTATTCCTGTGGAACCCACAACACCACTTTCAGTTCCTGAACAGCCGCCGCCGATCCCTGACCACCCAGCCAGGGCAACGGCAGGCCCAAACGTCCCCGGCCAAAGCGGCTGTCACCCAGCGCCGGGTTCACTTTCCACAAGAACTGGAATGTGAGCATAAAGGGTTCATCAGACGAACCGGCACGAGCCACATTGACCCAGTACGGTTCCCACAACGGCCCCCCCTGGTCGTTGTTTTCCAACTCTGCTTTTTCCAGCTTCACTTCACGTTCGTTGACGAAGCAGCCCAGCACCTGCATATCGATGGGCAGATGAACAAGCAGCCGCTGCCGTTCGGTCGATTTGACCTGCATGCGACAACGGTAGGTGGCCTCCGCATCCTCGTCGGTTACCACTTCCACGAGCACACGGGAAACAATGGTCGCCACCACTTCCTGAATTTCATGGCGCATTTGTGTGATCGAAACGGTGGGAGTTCCGGTCGCATCCAGCTTGAAATAGCGAAACGCCTGCGTGCCAACTTGGGGCAGTATTTGCAATTCGCGGATGTCAATCGGCTCGATTTCCGCACCTGCTGCGGTGGTCGTCAGCGAAAGCGATCGATCGCTGGTCACGGCGACTTCGCCATAAACCTTCGACAACGGCGTTTTCACATCGCCACTGTCATCCAGCATGCCCAGCGGTCGAACCAGAGGCATTGTCGTCGACTCGGGAGCCGCTGCCCCCTCCGTATCGCTTGCGGCGTCCATGTCCTCCGGCGACTCCGCCGCAGACTGCTGGTGCCAGCTGACATTGAACACCTGAGTTCCCAAGACCTCACGCTGCATCACAATCGTCCAGACGACCCAGCCATCCGCCGGCTCGGCAGCAGTCTTTTGCTTGATGGCGACGCTCGACCCCTCGCCAACTTCAATCCGCACGCGGTCGTTCGCAGATTCCGGCACGGCGATATGGAAGGTATCTGTCCCCGCATATTCGACGAGGAAACGCAGCTCGTTTCGGACTTCCGTGACTTCGGGCTGCACATCGATCGTGCTGGCGACCCGGGCCGAAAGCCGTGTTGGCTTGCGAATGGTGCTGACTGGAATCGTCAGTGGTCGACGCGTGAAACTCCAGGCCGAGGCGAGTCGGGCCGAGTTCAGCATTCGTGGAGCCGAGGGGAGAGGCTGGGCTCCCTGCAGTCCCTCCTGTGAAGTCACCACTTCAATCGCTTCCTTGGCAAACACAAACACGCTGCCCGTTTCGCGTTCAACATTCAGCGGTTCCACAAATGGCAGGGTCTGTTCGGTCGTGTCCTGCGATGCGTCGAACTCGCGATGCCCTTTGATCTGAACATCCAACGGGCCCATGTGCCGCTGACTCAGGGTGACGGTCAGCGTTCCGGACGTCTGATCGATATTGTAGTCCTTCATCGCCGCGCAGTTTACCGCATCAACGGTGAAGTCCTCGGGCAGTTGCACACGCAGCTCGAACACTCCGGCCCGTTCGATCTGATATTGAAGCATGGAATCGCTCGACAGCTCATCTTCCGTGAACACAAGCTGGGCCGTGTGCGCGACGGTGATGCGTGGCTCCACGGGACGGGCCAACAACTTCAGTTTCAGACGCGGACTGTAAAACTTGAATGCCAGTGCGTTGTTGCCCGCCAGCGTCTTGTCGACAGCCCCCTCTTCAATGCGAATCAGTCCCTCCTGGTCCACTACGGTCACTGTGAGATCGCTGCCATGCCGCACGGCGAGTTGACCGCTCTCGCGAACGGCATCAATAGCGTGAATCCCCAGCGTCTCGCCATCGTCACCCAATCCAATGACGTCAAACGCATCCGCAGTGAGCTTCCGCTGCGTATGCACATCCAGAGTGACCGGCTTACTGCTGGGCGACAGCAAAACGACATCGACCACCTGCCGACCGTCTTTCTCCGTCGGCTTCCAGCTCTTCAAACGCACGTTGGCATTGATATCCAGAATGCGATGGTCCTTCGGTACAGCCAGTTGAAACTGCTCCAACTGACCGCGCAGCACGTCGTACGTCAGCCAGGCGTCGGTGTGGATGGAACCATCTTCAATCGTCACAAGCGTGCGATTGGTCACACTGGTCAGCAAATCCATTTCCGGCTTCTGCGAAGCCTTGGCATGCCAGGACACGCTGATCTTCTCGGTCGCCCCGGTATTCACTCTCACGCGAGTGGCCTTTTCGGGCTGCTCTTCCACAGGGACACGGACGCCAGCTGGATTGATCTCAACAGTCTGGTCGGCATCTGGAACCGTCATCTCCATGGTCTGCATGGCCACTGGGGGACAGGCGAAACTGAAACTGCGGCCATCGGGCGACTGACTGACCAGCAATCCCAGTTCCAACGTGACCGTTTGCTTGCCCGTCTTGCCGAAGATCAGTTCGTAGTGACCTTCCCCGGTCCCGCGCAGCAGGACGTCATCTCCGGTCACCTTGCCAATTGCCGCATGGCCAAAATTGACCGGAACCCGCGACCACGCCGGCCCCAGAACATTGGCCTGCAATGTCAGCGTGATCCGTGCGAAGTCCTTCTCAACAGTCCCCACATAATCGGCCTGCGTAAACACAACCTCAACCGGCCGCGGAGGTTTTTGTGCCTGCTCCCACTGTTTTCGCAGCTTGAGGTATTCCTCATATGGCAACACCACCGATGAGTCGGGCTTTTCAAACGTCTTCTCCAACTGGGAGAACGGTACGTAGATAATCCGCTCGCCCGGTGCAGATGCAGGTTTCTCCGCTTCCTGGGCCCAACCGGGGAGCCCCGAAGTGAGAATCAACAGACACCAGACAATCCAGGTCAGCCGACGGCGGGAGAAGGGCATTTCTCAATTCCTGACACGATTCGAAATCCCCACTGACGGGGCAGATCGCAGTTGAAAACTAGGTTAACTGCAAGAAGTATACCAGTTGGGCGAGTTGCGTAGAACACAGGCCCGCATTTGGTGGGCAACAATTGTTTATGGCAATTTGGACGCCAATTCGAAGTCGATGACTCCCCAAATTCGATGCATCGTTCCCAAATTATTCCGAATTGCCGACACAACGTCGCATCATCCCGAACTGGCGTAATGGCCAGGGGCAAACAAAGTGTCCGTCCCGGCGCGGCTGCATCGACCGCTGAGAATAGACCTGCGGGCCTCGACGATCAGTCGCCGGGTCCCCTATTTTCGCTGCCGCTCCAGGCTGGCGGGCCCCAGAACAGGCTGCGCCCAGGCACGCTGCGACTCCCCAACTTCCGAAGGATTGGGATGCGGTGCCGAAGACGTCACCCGAGCCCTCACGTAGATTTCGTCTCCGTTAAACTCGTAGCGGCCCTCCGTTCCCGTCACCGTTTTGAACACAGTGCCAATGGCGTCATCGTATTTTCGAGTCACGGGCAATTCGCTGTTGGCCGGATTCTCAATCGGAACACCTTCCGGGTTGTAGCCTCGCCGGGTTCCAATGAACTCGATGGTGTACGATTCGCCATCCACAGGCTGAACCTGCAGTTCAAGCCCCTGCTCGCTCGACTCCACTCGCGACAGCGTGACCCCGCTTGAGGAGTAGAACCGCCCGGCTTCGAGACAGTGAATCAGCGTGGAGGTCTCCAGTTCCGGGGCCAGCACCATCACCCAGCCGCGGCCCGGTTCGCTCGCCCGGCTCGGAATACCGTGGTAGTTGTGGCCATCATCCGTCGCCAGTCCGTACATCACCGGCAGGTCGAGTTCTGCCAGTCGCTTGGTCAAGACAATGTCCCAGATGCGTTCCGTCGAGGCATGAACCCCGTCTCCGGAGTTGTGAACGCCGGGATGACCGTTGTAGACCTCAAAGAATTTCTCGCCGACAATCGGCATAATGTCTTCGGCAGTGACGGCGTATCCGAAATTCGGATGATTCAGGTGAATGAACATTGGCTGCCCTGTCCGCTCCCGCTGAGCAACGACCGCATCGACATTGTTCTGAATCACCTCGCGAACACTCTCCCCACCGCGCGGCGTGACGACTTCCTGCACATTGTGCGCGTTCATGTGAATGGGATGCCGGTGATAGTGATCCGTGATTTCTTCCCCCTGCACCAACAGAAATTTACCCGGCACGTCCAATTTCTCCGCGACTTCCCTAAACGTCCGCAAGCGAACTTCGTGTCGACCATCCACCTCGCGCTGTTCAACCCAGTCGGGGAACCGCTGCTGCAACTTTGGGAAGGCCTGCTCCCCTTTCTTGATCTTCGCGACATCAACCCAGCGTTCCGTATTGGCGAGCACATTGTGATCTGTGAACACCAGGAAGTCGTAGTCGTGCGTCTGATACCAGTCGGCGATCATTTCCAGGAAATTGTCACCGTCGCTCCAGTAGGAATGCGTATGCATATTGCCGCGATACCACTGCAGTTTTCCCTCGGCCTGCAACACGTCTGCCTGGGCGGAGACACCCGGCCACGAGAGGCCAATCACGGCCGAGAGAATCAATCCCGCCACTACCAACAGTAATAATCCCTGCCGCATCGTTTTTTCTCCTGATCATAATCCCTGGCTACGCCGCACAGCGTAGCCCACGCATCAATCAAACGGAATGCGACCTCATCATTTCTCGGTCGGAACGCTGGTGGGCCTGAGTCCTCCGTAGAAGAAACGGAACGGGCCGACATCGGGAAGGGCTGTCCTTTTTTGACGAAGGCCATGGCGCTCAACGCGGGACACTCAGGCTCCTCCACGTTTTGACGACTCCATGCAAACGGTCTCGTTCCGCCAAGCCCAGCCGAGTAGACTGCCCCGAGCACTCCTCCAACCTCTTCGAGCACTGCGACATCATGAGTTCCTGCAATCACTCTCATGCAACTGCCGGACTTGATGGAACGCGCCAACTCGCATTGGTGATGTCGCTGGTCTTTGTTTACCTGCTGGCTGAAATCATCGGAGGCTGGTGGACGAACTCCCTGTCGCTGCTGGCTGATGCCGGACACATGTTCTCCGACCTTGCCGCCCTCGCACTCAGTCTGTGGGTCTCCTGGCTCAAACGCCAACCCGCCAGTGGACAGAAGACTTACGGCTACCACCGCGCCGAGATTCTTGGTGCCCTCGCCAACGGAGCGTTACTGCTGCTTGTCGCGGGCGGAATTCTGCGGGAGTCCTGGGACCGGCTGCAGCACCCGCACGACATTCTCGGAGTGCCGATGCTGCTGATCGCGATTGGCGGTCTGGCCATCAATGCCATCAGCCTCAAAATTCTGCACGGCAGCCATCAGCATGACCTCAACATGCAGGGAGCGTGGCTGCACGTGCTGGGCGATACGCTGGGGAGCGTCGCCGTCATTATCGCCGCCGCACTCGTCACCTCATTTGGCTGGGAGTGGGCCGACCCGGTCGCCTCGATGATCGTCTGTGTGATCATCGTTTATTCATCGTGGAACCTGGTGAAGGAGTCGCTTGGCATTCTGATGGAGTTTGCTCCTTCGGACTTGCCTGTCAGCGACGTCGAATCTGCCATTCGCGAAGTTCCCGGCGTGCAGGATGTGCACTGTCTGCACATCTGGACCATTGCCAGCGGGCTGCGGTCGATTTCCGCCCATGTGGTGTTCGCCACCGATACAGACAGCGAGCAGGTGCTGGAACAAGTCCACCAACTGCTCGCTGATCGATTCAGAGCTCAGCATCTCACGCTACAGGTTGAAACGACAGACTTCGGTCCCTGCAGTACCGGGGTCTGCTGCGCGATCGATGCCCGGCCGCGGTCCGCCGATGCGGAACACGACTCGCACCATCACTGACGCTGACCGGGATCGACTGACTTACTCTTCTTCGCCACCAGCGGCGACAAGTGCAGCATCGTAGTCCGGATGCGTCGAGATTTCGGACACGTACTCGACGTGCTTGATCACATCGTCGGGACCAACAACAAAAATTGCGCGTGCCAGACAGCGGTCGAGTGGTCCCCCTTCAATGAGCACGCCGTAGGCCTTGCCAAAGGCAGCCGTCCGGTGATCGCTCAGACAGGCCACCTTGTCGACGTTTTCTGCCCCGCACCAGCGCTTTTGCCCGAACGGCAGATCGGTACTGACAACCAGAATCTCAGTATCGAACAGCCCGATGGCTTCGTCATTGAATCGCTTGGTTTCCGCGTGACAAACACCGGTATCCAGCGAAGGGATGGTGGCGATGATGCGGGTCTTGCCAGCCGAGTCGCCCAGCTTGACGTCGGCCAGTGCGTTGCTCTGCAGCACAAAGTCGGGAGCTTTGTCCCCAACCTTCAATTCGGTGCCTGCAAGTTTGACCGGATTTCCCTTCAACGTAACCTGAGCCATGACCGCCTCGACTGTGTGAGTCTGTGAACCGTAAGCATCATCCCGTGTGATGTTGCGTTCAGTATCGCAAGCTGGGCGCCAAGGACAAGCGTGCGGAGAGGACGTCCGCCAGAGATGAAGAAGTTGTCAACATCGCCGGCCTGTGCCTGAATCGCCGCCGGAGCCAAGGGCGAGAGAAACTGCCAGCGCACTATGCCGCTGCCCGCCGTTTCCCTCCCGGTCGCCTTTCGAGATGCAAGCCCCCCATGCCGCACCTGATCGATCACGGAAGAACGCAACAGAACTCCCCCGATGAATCCAGCCCCCCCCTTGGATGGCAATCAGACCCAGGTTTTCCGGGCATCCGCACAACGAAGAGAAGTGACTTCCATCGATGCCGCCGGGCAGCAGAACGATTCGCTTCAACAGAGACATCCCCCCACTGACACCCGCAGAGCGGGATCAGCGGAGGAATATCACGGGCCTTATCGCATG
>JAGQPW010000300.1 GCA_020426515.1 Planctomycetaceae bacterium
ACATTGAAATCCGAGACCGAAGAAGACGTCCGCGGTGACATCGGTGACTTCATTCAGAATGTTGTCCCATTGGCCGCGGATGTCCGGGACGTTGTATTCAAAAATTCCGTGACGCAGAAATCCAGTGGCGACCAGTGCTGCGGGATCGTCGGGGAAGAGTTCGTCTCCGGCCAACTGTTCCTGAACGAACCTGTCGTACGGTTTGTCTTCGTTCAAGGACTGAATCACGTAGTCGCGATAACGCCATGCCTCCGGGCGGTAGATATCTGCGCGGTAACCGTCGGATTCTGCGTACCGCACCAGATCCAGCCAGTGCCGTGCCCAGCGTTCTCCGTACTCCGGTCGAGCCAGCAGTTCGTCGACCACCTTTTCGTAAGCCTGAGGATCGGAGTCCAGTTCGAATTCCAGCACTTCCTCGGGGGTAGGGGGGAGTCCGATCAGATCGAAGTACAGCCGGCGCAGCAGTGTCGCACGATCCGCTTCCGGAGCCGGACTCAGCTGCTGGCGATCCTGCTCGGCGGCGATGAACTGGTCTATCTCGTTGCGGCACCACTCGGGGTGCGCGAGCTGTGCTGGCGGAGTTGGATCGGCGACCGGCTGAAAAGCCCACCAGTTGAGTTCTTCTTCGGTGAAGGTTGTGCCCGTGGGACGGCGCACAACGTCTCCATGGTCTCCCGGCCATGGGGCTCCCATTTCAATCCATTTGCTGAGAACCGCAATCTGCTCATCACTCATCTTTTTCGATGGTGGCATCTCGTACGATTCGTACCGCACTGCTTCCATCAGCAGGCTGGCATCGGGTTCCCCCGGTTCAATGGCCGGCCCCGACTCGCCACCCAACAGCAGCGATGTGCGCGAGTCCACACGCAGCCCGCCCTTGGAGGTTTTCTCGGAATGGCACTTGTAGCACTGCTCGATCAACAGCGGCCGGACGTGCTTCTCAAAGAACTGCAGTTGTTGCGGGCTGATCTGGTCCTCGCCGATGGCGGCGTTCTTACACATGCCGCTGGCGAACAGCAGTGCAAATCCGATGAACAGCAGAGAGGTTTTCTTCTGGAATGTCATTGATTCGATCTTGTTCATCCACTGTTGATTGCATGCCCCACCTGGAGAGCAGGCCACACTCAATCACGACTTTACGATACACGCTGAGAGGGACTGTTGACGACACAAACCGATATTGAGATCACTTTGGACGCCGACTCTCTGCGATGCGGGACAGCAGTGAAGCTGGTGGCAACGCTGACTGGAACCGCAGTGCTGGTTATTCCAGATCGAATTGGAAAGTGTTGTCTTCGCCTTTAGCGGAGACGTTGGCTTCCAGTCCGCTTTCGTTCAGGTTGCCGTACTTTTTCGGAATCTTGGAAACCGGAGTGTAGGTAGGTTCTCCGTTGTCATCGACGAGCGGTTTGCCTTCGGGAGGGGCTTCGTAGGCCTGGATTGTCACACGATGAGATCCAATGGGAGCTCCCTCACTCCCCTGGGTTGTGAGTTTGAAATGACCAGCAGCATCCGTGGTTCCAGTGGCGATCGGGCCGGACTCGGGTGTGAAGGCGACTGCCGCCTCCGCGAGCGGCAATCCCTTCCAGGTGACGATTCCTTCTACTGTCGCTAACACTGGAGCATCGCTCACTCCGCCGCCGCAGCCGCACAGCAAGCTGCCGAAAATTACAATCAATACGCTGTATACGGAATTCATAGGTCTCTTCATGAATGTGTCGGAAAGATATGGCTGATTCGCGGTGTCTCGCGCGGACCAATGGTGTGTGAAGAACGCAGAATGTGTGAGCTGTCGCCTTGCCGTGACTCAGCGGCAGCTCACACAAGCAATGCCCAACCGCCATCGTTCGGGGCTTCTCTGCAGCCTAGAACTCGCCAACAACGGCCCCGTCGGCGCGGTCGCCGAGGTATTGAAAGGTTTTTGCGTGGTCGATGTTCTCACTGAGGAAGTGCACTGAACCATCGACCATCAGGAAGTGTGCGCCGCCCACGTGCATGGAACGAAATCCGATCATGAAGTTCCAGGCTGTGCTCTGGCTGGTGCAGGCACTGTCGGTGATGCGGCGGTTTGGCCCGAGCTGAGTACATGTTGTGTAATCGTTGATCGGTGTCAGCGTCATCGTCTCGGAATTGCAGGTGGACATTGAGAAGCTCCAACTTCCGCGCTCGCCCACCAAACAGGCTGGCATCGTCTCACCGACTTGAATCGTGTTTGACGTGCCATCTGTTACGTCGGCG
>JAGQPW010000301.1 GCA_020426515.1 Planctomycetaceae bacterium
CTCCACCGCCTGCAGCGCCTTGTCCAGCGTCGCCAGTTGTCGGCGCTCGGCGGCTGTCAGCACCTTCGTCAGCGCCCGCCTCAGCAGCATCCGCTTCCCTTCCGGGAAAAAATCGATGATCGCCTCAATCAGCGCCATCGAGGCCTTGTCTCCGGACTCTTCATCGAGCGCTTCGCCGAACTGCTCGGGAGTAAGTTCCCTTTCATCCAGTTGCGGCTGCAGGATCGCGACCAGGCAGTCGAACAGCACGAACGGATCACCGGTCAGCTGTTCCATGACGTTCGACTTGGGATCAACGATCCGGGTCAGGTCAATGCCGGTGATCGCTCGCACGCGTCGGAGGGTGGTGTAGTTGATCTCGATAGTCCAGGAGCGTCCCTGGCGGTCAGTGAAGGTTTTCATGGGGGATGGACTCTCGCGCAGAGTGATTGGTCACAACACAAATCATCGGAGCCGACATTGACCACCACCGCGAACCTCGTGGTCCGTGTCCTCGTGTGGTGTGAGGTCGACGCTTGCCTTCTGAGAAGCACTCTGTGTTGGCTCTCGGTGTCGCTCTTCGGCCTCGCGAAAATGTCGATCGCCTGCATCGGTGGTACAATCATCGACGGCAAATGTGAACTTCACTTCATACTTCGGTCATGGGCGAGAAGATGCCAGATAGACAACTGACGGGCTTGTGCGGTGAGCACTATGTGGCAGCTTACTTGGCGGGTTCAGATCTGACCGTTGCTGTTCCTCGTGGCGGAGCTGCGCGAGTCGATCTGTTCGTGGCCGATAGCAGGCGAGGACGACCGATCCGCCTACAGGTCAAGACCGCACGCGATCCCTACGGCAAGCACCAGGGTAAGCCGTTCTGCTCGTGGGCAACGAATTGCAGCATCATCGACGAACATGACGAGGGATACTGGTTTGCGTTCGTGGCACTCAATGGGTGGCCACAAAAGGCCATCTTGCCAGAAGTGCTGTTCGTGCCATCAGCAGTCGTCGCTGAGCGAATGGAACTAGAGAAGGCAAAGACGCGCACGTTCTACTGGATCTACGTTGACGACGCTGAAATTTATCGGAACGAGAATGGATTGGCCTTGCTCAAGACCGCCCTCGCCCAGCCATGTCAACCGCCACTACCTTCGTCGCCCCCGGCCATCCAATCGGACTGACCCAGTAAACGACTAGCTCGTCGTCATCCACTCGGGTGAATGTTCGGCATACGTGGGCTTGCATGTCACGGAAACGGTGATCGCTTCTTCCAGTGGTTCGTTCCGACTGAAGTTGGTAATCGCCATCGTGGCCCGCAGTCCTTGCGAACCGGCGGTCGCGACATCGCCGTCGAGCGCGGCGAACTCCAGTGGAGTGTTGTTGAAGAACGCATCCTTGATGGCCGTGAAACCGGCATCGGCCGTGTCCCAGACCATCTCGAATTCGATCGAGCCATCCTTCAGCGACGCCAGGATCGCTCGCCAACCGCCGTTGCCGCGTGTGGACGCATCCGCCTCACCCGCTTCGACGTTGAGCGTCAGATCCTTGACGTTTTTCAGCTCCTGCCAGTCCGGCGTGTCGTAACTGGCCGCATTGCGGAACAGCTTCGCATCCAAGCCCAACCGAACACCCATAGTGGTTGCCTCTCAATCAGGTTCGTGAAATGGTCCGTGCTCAGTAATTGGCAGGGACAGCGTGTCCGGCGGCGACAAGGGCCTGATTCAGGTTCACCTCACCGGCGATCAGGTCCGCCAGGTAGCGGCCATACTTCCCGGTGCGATCCTTCTGCGTGCGGACGGTGAGTTCGCGGGTGTGTCCGGTCAGATCGTCCAGGAGTGATTCGAGATACCGGGTCGCCGCGAGACCTTGAGGACGCTCAGTCCCGCGGGTCTCGGGCGCGTTGATCCCGGTCAGCCGCAGTGTGGCGGAGAACGTCACGTGAAACCCGAGGTCGATCTCGGCCTCCACGGTGTCGCCGTCAATCACCCGCTTGATCCGGGCCCGGTACTCGTACATCGCGAACGACCTCCCGGTTACGCACTCGGAGCCGGTGCGAACGACTCACCCACCGGAACGGAGGTCCCCGTTCCAATCGATCCACTCGGACCGGACGGCCAGCGGCCGAGAATCGGCAGGTGGCTGATCGGGATGCCGTTGGTCAGGACTTCGAGGTCATCCTCAGTCGGCCAGTCATCGAGCGGAGCAACGGTGTCGAGCAACTCGGTGCTGGTG
>JAGQPW010000302.1 GCA_020426515.1 Planctomycetaceae bacterium
AAGATACGTAACTTTACTCATATTTTATATTTGATTAAACGGCAGTGGCCAGATAATCTCTTCACCATTATAAGCGATCCGCGCTATAACACAAACATTTAATCCATAAAGGGCATGTGCAAAGTCCCAATGTGCGGTTTGTAATAATCCACTATTTAGGTAATTTGCATAACTTACTAACAAACAGTGGAATCGTCTGTAGTATGAAACCGATTCGATTAAAAGTCCAACCAGAAGATCGGGATCTCGCCGCGAGATTCTAGGTATTCGTTGGTCTTGCTAAAATGTTTGCTGCCAAAGAAACCCTTATCGGCCGAGAAAGGCGACGGATGAGCCGCCTCAAGTACTAGGTGCTTATCGCGATCAATCTTCTCTCCTTTGTCTTTTGCGTACTTACCCCAAAGCAGAAAGACCAGCCCTTCGCGCTCATCCGAAAGCCTCTGGATCACCTCATCGGTGAACTCCTCCCAACCCTTGTTTTGATGCGAGCCTGCTTGATGCTCCTCAACCGTAAGTGTGGCGTTTAACAACAACACTCCTTGTTTGGCAAGATAGGTAAGATCCCCGGATTCTGGTATCGGCTGGTCAAGATTTAGATCGCTTATTATCTCCTTGTAGATGTTTTGCAAGGACGGTTGTAGCTTACTCCCCTCGGGGACAGAGAACGCCAAGCCCATCGCTTGCCCTGGTGTATGATACGGGTCTTGCCCTACAATAACGACCTTGACCAGATCAAAGGGGCATAGATCAAGCGCGTTAAAGATCTGTTTTGCTGGCGGGTAGATCTTCTTATTTTGGTATTCGCTTCGTATAAACGCAGCCAACTCCTTGAATGCATCACTCTGAAAATAATCGGAAAGGACACGTTTCCACGAAGGATGAATTTTTACATCCATAGCGCTATTTTAACAGAATATTCAGGCTTCGTTTTGCAGATAGTCCTTCGCAAGGAAGTAGGCGGCGATCGATGGTCCATCGAGAAACTCCCCGTTTCGGATCATTACTGCGACATCCTCGAAGTTTACCCAATGAACCTCTGTAATACCCTCGTTTGATTGCTTATCATTGCCGACATCACTGAGTTCACGGGCAAGGAAGACGTGCACAAACTCGTCACCGACTCCCGCCATCGAATAAAACCCGCCTATTCTGACCCAGCGGTTAGCGGCGAATCCCGTCTCCTCAACGAGTTCTGTTTTCACCCCCGCTTCAGGGTCATTTTTGTCAACGCCGCCCGACGGGAACTCCCAGGTCGCGTCTTGTGTGGGATATCGAAAAAGCTTTACTAGCGGAACTTGCCCATCCTCGTTTAGAGCAACGATATATCCTCCACTCACCTTCATACTTACTACCCCGTAGATGCCGTCGCTGCCATCTGGGCGCACAACCGCGTCTTCACGAACGGAAAGCCACGGGTTCTCGTAAACAACCTTTGAGTTTTTTTGTTTCCAAGGATTATTCATGCAAAATTTTAGATGCAAGACATTACACGCTCGGTAAGAAGTCTTTGATGTTTTCGTTTGTGATCTCGAACGTCTCTCCTCGTCCTTCCGCCATTCGTATCGCCGCTTTACGCACGACCGAGTTAATCATGCGCGACATCGTTCGAATACCCGCATCGTAACCAAACGGACGAGTAATCGACGGCCAAACATCCGGCGCAAAGACGATCGTTCCCTCTGGCATTCCGGTGATCTTTAACTGTCGTGGCAGGAGATAATCACGCGCGATCACGATCTTTTCATCGTCGGTGTAACCAGGCATCTTGATAACCTCCATACGATCAAGTACCGCGTTACTGATACCCGCCGTGTTGTTCGCCGAGGCTAAGAAAACTACCTCCGAGAGATCAAACGGGTAGTTAATGAAGTAATCGGTAAACTCAAAGTTCTGCTCCGGATCGAGAAGCTCAAGGAGCACACCCATGATTTGGGCTCGCGCCTGTTCCGCGGTACGGTCGATCTCGTCAAGAAGGATAACGGGGTTTTTTGTTTGTGCCCGACGCAGTCCTTTGATGACCTGCCCAGGTTCCGCCTCGGGAGTAATGCGCGATTCACCGCGAAGTTGCAGCGCACTGCCCATACCACCCATCGGGATACGAATAAATTCACGATTCATCGCCTTCGCCACGGTGTAGGCGATCGAAGTTTTACCTATTCCCGGAAGACCTACTAAAAAGAGAAACGGAAACGCC
>JAGQPW010000303.1 GCA_020426515.1 Planctomycetaceae bacterium
CGTCGCCAGCCACGTTAACGGCACGTGTTCCTCCGTCGATACTCCCCATCCCAACCGCTTGAGATCCTCAGAGTGATACGCCAGCGAGGTCAATAATCCGTTGTGCATCATGTGCAGCATCATTCCGGGAAAGATGCTCTTCGTCCGCCAGCAGATCCACCCCAGCACGATTCCCAGCAACGTACTCGGCGGAAACCGCTCGATCGCCAGTCCGTCCGTCGTGATCAGGTGAAACGATCCGAACAACAGAGCCGATAGCAGGATCGATTTCGCAGGTTCGAACCTCTTCATCAATGCCGATTGCAGAAACCCCCGGAAGAAAAACTCTTCCGATAGCGCCGGTATCAACGCGAAGCTGATTAACACCACCGGCAACGGGACTGCCTGCGCCTGCTCCAGCAGTTCCTGAATCGCCTGAAACTTCTCCGACTTCAATGCCACCATTCCCCATGACCGCAGCCACAGCGTCATCTCCAGCGCGAACGGCCACAGCGATACTCCCAGCAACATCCCCGCCGGGATCGTCAACAGATGCGGACGTCTCCATTGAAATCCGGAAGCGAACTGCACGTTTCCCCACCAGTTCGCCAGGGCCGCCGTCCCCATGAACAGGCACATGGAACAGATCCCCATGACCAGTAACCGGGCACCCAACGAGATCGCCCCGATCTGTGCCAGCAGATTCACCGAAACGAATTGCAGCGGAAAGAGCATCGCCAGCGTTAGTAACGCCGCGCTCATCGTCGCAGCCGTCCGTTCCCGTTTCGGTCGTTGCAGAAATTCTCCCCACCCGATCGAACTTCCGTACAAGACCGCTTCCCCGCCGAACAGTCGCGCCGCCAGGCTGATCGCTGCAAACGCCGACAAGGCCGTAAAACTCACCACCACGATCGCCGCTCCCGGATCGACCATCCCCTGCAGCAGATCCCGCCCCAACAGTGAGATATTCATCAGCGGGACGATCAATAGCCACCCTTCCAGCTTGATTCCGGGCATCAAGGACATCATCCCCGGTGCCAGTGAAATCATCATCAGCGGGATCAGGTACGCCTGTGCCTCCTTGAAGCTCCTCGCGAAACTCGTCAGTGACAACAGCACCGCCGAAAAGAAGCAGGCATTCAGCACCAGTAGCCCCATCACTTCCACCAGTGTCATCACGGAGAACCCCGTGTCGCCCCACAGGATCTTTCCTAACCCCGACGCCATCAACGTCACCACCATGCTCGCCATGTTGACCACTGCCGTCATCACCGCGATCAGCACTACCGCCACGAACTTCGAGAACAGCAAGTCCATCCGCGGGACGGGCGACGAGATCAGCATCTCCATCGTTCCCCGTTCCCGTTCCCCCGCCGTCAGATCGATCGCCGGATAAACTCCCCCCGTAATCGTCATCAGGATCAGTACCACCGGGATCAGCGACGTCAGCGACACCGCCCCCGAAGACATCCCTCCTTCCGGTTTCAAGAGCAGAAACTTCGTCGCCACCGGTTCCGGACGCTGCTTCACGTTCAGGACTCTCAATCGCTCCTGCAGCAGCCGCGCATTCGCGAATGTCAACCGCTTCTCGACGGCCGAGACCGCGGTCGTCGCATAGTCGGCCCCTTTCACGGCGATCAGCTTCAGATCGACTGCCACATCCTCATTCTCCGAGATTTCTTTGAAGTCCTTGCTCTCGACGAAGATCCCCAGATCGACCTTCCCCAGTTGAACTTCTTTCTCGATATCCTCTCCGATTAATGCCTCAAACTCCTGTGGCGGCAGGGATGGCTGTGCGGGATTGTCGACCGATCCCCGGTTCGGAGACACCTGTCCCTCTCCGACAGCGATCAACCGCATCACGAATCGTGCTTCGTCTTCGTTTCGAAATCCCAGGCCGATCTTGGGGCGTTTCGCTTTTTCCCCTTCGGTCAGCAGAAACTTCTGAAACCCGATACTGATCAGAGGATAGACCAATAACGGCATCAACACCAACGTCAGGATCGTCCGCCGGTCGCGCAGAATTTCGCGTGACTCCTTGAGGATCATCCGCCAGACGCGTCCCCAGTTGCGTCCTCCCCCCCGGTGAAACGTGGGAATGGTTTCCGAACTCATCCGGCCACCTCTTCCGGCTTGAGCATCGGCCCCGTCCCCGACAGTTGCAGAAACATCTCGTGCAACGATGAGCATCCCGTCCGCTGCCGCAATTCC
>JAGQPW010000304.1 GCA_020426515.1 Planctomycetaceae bacterium
CAATGGGCACGGTCCATGTTGGACCGTTTCCCGTGATCGATGAGGGAGAGGCCAAGGCCAACACGAATGACAGTGCGGAAACAGCACTGCGAGTCGAGCCGAACACCACCGTTCGCGGTACGCTGTCCAATAGTGCTGCCGACGACATCGACTGCTTCCGAGTCGCAGGCAAGGCCAACGAGCGACTCTCGGTGGAAGTTGACATGGCCAAGATGGGCGATGACCTGCGGTGGAATCCTGTTCCCGAAGGCTACGATTCGGTTGTCACAATCCTGGACCCCGCTGGAAAACGGATCGCCAGGAACGATGACTCGTCCCTCAATCGCCAGGATCCGCTGCTGTCGGTGAAGTTGCCCGTCGATGGTGAATACACCGTCGTACTTCGGCGGTCGATGTTCGTTCCGGAGGCGCGAGACTACGCGATCCATATCGGCCAGTTTTTCCGGCCGCTGACTGCGTTTCCACTTGGCGGACCAGCCGGTGAGCCGCTACACGTTCAACTGCTTGGCGATCCTCTGGGGCCGGTTTCACAGACTGTCACACTGCCACAGTCGCAAGGCACGTACTCTCATTTTGGTGAGGCGCCGTTGCCGCTTTCTCTGCGTTCGAGCCCGTTTCCCAATGTCCTCGAAGCCTCCGGCGAACCCGAGACAAAAGTGCCACAGACACCGGTCGCCGTCAATGGAATTCTGTCTCAAGCGGATGAGACGGATCGATTTCGGATCACAGTGAAAAAGGGTGTCCCGCTGCAGGTTCGCGTGTGGGCAAGTGCGCTCGGATCACCGGTTGATCCCTCGATTAAACTACGCCCCGTCGACCAATCGGGGACGGCGGGTGCCGTCGAAGTCCAGGCTGACGACGCCACGCTCCGTGAACGCGATATCTTTGGTGGGCATGGCGACTTTCCGGACACGTTTGACCCGTCGGTCATATGGACGCCAAAGCTTGATGGCGACTACCTGCTGGAGATCTCCGATTCGCGAGGATTTGGTGGGCCAACCTACACTTACCGCATCGAGATTGCCCCGCCTTCAAACACGCTTCATATCGGCCTCTCCTGGGAAGACTACAAGCCGGAGCGACCACGGAAGACGTCGCTCTCGGTGCCGCGAGGGGGCCGCTGGACTGTCAGTCTCTCCCTGTATTTCGGCCAGGGAAGCAACATCAGTGGTCCGGTCGACCTTTCGGTTCAGGGATTGCCGCCGGGCGTGCAGATGCTGTCTCCGCGACTTCCAGCGGTTCAGTCAGTCTGGCCGATGACATTTGTTGCCGAGGCCGACGCTCCACTTTCAGCATCACATCTTCGCATTACGGCCCAGCCTGCGGAGGGAGGCGATCCATTCGAAACGGTCAATCGGCAGTACCTGCAACGGGTGTCGTACTCGCACTATCCGTGGCGAAATGTCCAGGTTGATCGGTTCGCCATGGGCGTGAGCGAACCGGCTGGATTTGCAGTGGAGCTTAAGGCCCCGAACCAGCCGCTTATGCGGGGATCCGAACTCACGATTCCTGTGCAGATCAAGCGGGATCCGGGCTTCGACGAAGAACTGGAGATGCAATGCGAGCTTGCGCCATCCGGAGTCGGCACTTCGCCAGCCGTGATCATCCCTCCCGGTGAGAGCACAGGTCAGTTGACGTTGTCGGCCGGGGCGAACGCCAAACTCGGCAGCTCCCCCCTGTATGTGCTTGTGACCACAACCCAAGCTCGAGGTGGTAAGGCCGACAGTTCCGTGAGGGGCGACACAAACGTGGGCTCCGAACGCGTCAGAGTTTCGTCGGAAGTTGTCGACATTGAAGTTGCCGAGCCGTTCGTAGCGCTTGCCAGCGATCCGCAAAGTGTTCGCCGGGGAACTAAGATTGCGTATCGCTGGTCCGTGAAGCAGATGCGACCATTCGAGGGGCAGGCAAGTTTGCGGATGCTCGGCCTGCCTGTCGGGCTGGCGGCAGTTGGCCCCGCGCCATCGATCGACAAGAATTCAACTGAGGTTGCCATAGAGCTTGAGGCAAGCGATGAGGCTTTGCTGGGTCTCGTGAACGATCTCAAGTGCGATGTGCAATTCACCGTCGATGGTGAAGTGATTCACCTGCGGACTGGCTCGGGGAAGCTGCGGATTGACCCTCGGCTGGAAAAGTAATGCACTCGCCATGTCAGAATGCAGAAAAGCAAGGGATAACATCT
>JAGQPW010000305.1 GCA_020426515.1 Planctomycetaceae bacterium
CCGGAAACGTAATCTGTCGCTCGATCTCCTCAGGGGACAGGGCGGGGGCAACGGTGTTGATCTGAATGAGGACGGGCGTCGTGTCAGGAAAGGCGTCGATGTCCAGATGCTGCAGCGACACGACGCCGATGCCCCCTAGAACGATGACTCCGAGGATGACGAGTGCGCGATGCCGAAGGGAAAAATCAATGAGCCAGTTGAGCATGGTTTTGCGAGTCCCTTCTATTCAGCACAGCAGCCAGCACCGAGGCTGTTTTTGAGTAATTGCGCACGCAACACGTCGCTTCCCTCGGTGACGACCACTTCACCGGGCAGCAGACCAGCAAGAATCTCTGTGGTGCCACCATGGCTCGCTCCGGTCCGCACGGAGCGGACATGAAACAGCTTTGGACTTTCCGGACTGGAGAAGTAGTCTTTGTCGCGAACGAATACGAGTTGGCAACATCCCTCCCATTGCACAGCGTTCGACGGGACCACGATGGCGTCTGGCGCTTCTCGCAGAATGACTCGGCCTGTTCCAAACGTCTCATCCCGAAGACGCCCATCAGGGTTGTCCAGTACTGCGCGGACTTTCAGCATTCGAGTTTGCCTGTCCACGGATGTGCTGATCCAGTCCAACGTGCCAGTGACTTCCTGCCGACTTCCATTGGGCAGGAATCGCACTGGCTGGCCGATCGTCAGGAGGCCGGCTTGCTCATTTGGAATATTGAGCATCAACCACATCCGGCTGGGATCGGCCACCTGAAACAAGGCATCGGCCGGATCAACGACTTCCCCGGCAACGATCTCGCGCTGCACTATGACGCCATCCATTGGACTGCGAATTGGGATCAGATTCGCAGTGGCCGTTTCTGTTGCAAACTCACTCGCCAATTCCTGCGGAATACCTAGAAACCGGAGCCGCTCGACAACAGTCGCTTGAGAAATACCTCTCATCGTCGAGACGGTGAGACGCAGCCCCAGATTTGCCAGTGCTTGCTCTGCGCTGAGTACCTCGGCCTGGGCGGATGACAGTACTGCTTCCGCTTCGAGAACCTGTTTTCCGGGCACAGCTCCCGCAGTTACGCCCGATAGCCGGTCGTAGTTCTTGGCAGCGAGATCTTCTGCGACAAGAGCCTTCACCAGATTCGCTTTCAGGTGACCGACCTCCATTGCATCAACGACGGCAAGCACTTCTCCTTCGCGGACTCGATCACCGATGTTCTTGAACACCCTCCAGACTGTTCCAGGAACTCTCGAAGAGAGGCTGGCTAGGCGCGTGGCGTCATACCTGATCTCACCATTTCCCGAGACCCACTCGCTGACCGGCTGCCGATCAACTAACTCGACATCAATTCCCGCCTGACGAACGGCTTCCACAGATGCGAACTGGATACGGCGCTGGTAGACCTTGCAGGCGGCGTTATTGTGCGTTCGTTCGAGTAATGAGAGGTCACCGGCAGACTGGCTCAGCCAATCCTCTGGTACGACCGGTGTTTCCTTCAGTTGAGCCACGTCGGGGTGATGCAGCGGACAGTTGTGGACACCATGTTCCTTGCACCAGCCGTAGTCCGGTCCAGGCGGAAACAGGTCCGGATTGCATTCAACGCAACTGGATTCCGGGACGGCGTGTTCCTCGCACCAGTCGTCGGGCGCGATGGTTGAGGACCCGGTCAATTCCGAGAATCGCGGAAGTTTCCAATGCGTTGAATGGCCGTAGGCCCCCAACGCGGCTAACGCCGCCATGACAATCACGGTCGGGACATGATGCAGTGCAAACGCGAATACTCCCGTGAACCGATAGCCGTGTGGACGGTCATTCGAAGTGCGTGTGTTAGATTCAGGTTTACTTTCCGCCGGGGCTGCAGGCGCAGCAGAAACCGTTGAGGTGGTCATCGACTCGACTCCGAATCGTGGAGGGGCAGCAGTGAAACGTCGCTCATGTCCGCCAAGTCAAACCGACTGAATTTGCGCTGAATTTGACGAAGCGCAAGACCATCAGTCGGTTGAACAGTCGTTGGGGCGACACACAGCGGGCACTCTCAGGGTTGAACCCGAGTGCTCAACTCAGTCCTAAAGCAAAAAGGACTGGTTCACGATGCGCGCAATGCGGCCCGCGGGAAGTGCGGTTCGCTGCCACTGGGATAGCTCCCGGAGGCTGGGCACGCACGACTGCGAACCTTGATCACAGTC
>JAGQPW010000306.1 GCA_020426515.1 Planctomycetaceae bacterium
CAGAGCTTGTGAATGCGCGTCAGCGTGTTGATTGACGGTGGCGTCCGCAGCCGGGCATCGGGATGCCAGAGGATCGCTTGCAGGTTGCGACCAACGACATCCGTCAAATAGCGGATCGTGTCGTTCTGCGACTTGGTGTCGTTGGAGAAGTTGGGGATCGCGAGGCCGAACCGGCCCCAGTCACCGACGTTGTACCAGAGGAAGGCATCGTTACCGGACATGGGCATTCTTTCGTGATGGTGGAGAACAGCAGAAACAGAGCGAGAGAGCAGCGGATTACTTGGTCGACTTCACCCCTTTCGCAGCGAGGAACTGGTTGATGAGTCCCTTGAGTGTTTCCAGCGTGGAGACGGAGCCGGGATACTTGCGGGCCATCTCGGCTTCGGCCCAGGCAAACGCTTCAGCGAACGTGTCCCGCTCATAGGGAGCGAAACGGGTCTCGGGGACGATCGCCTGCGGCGGGGGCGGACTGTCGATGGTGACAACTGGCGGCGGAGTGACTTTGGCTGGGGGATCACGCGGGCGGCGGAGTGTCCTCCAGAGGGCGAGTCCTCCCAGAATCAATCCACCGGCTCCCCCGGTCATGCCGCCCACACCGAGCCAGGTGGCGATCGAGACAGCGGACTGCACCAGGCCAGTCAGGCGATCCAACCGGTCGTTGAATTCGGCATGCTGAGCCGAGTCGGTTGCCGGGGGAGCCGGGTCCTCCACGACGGCCGCTTCCGGGTGAGTCGGCGCGGTTGACGGGGAGGGGGACTGGCCATCGGCAATCGCATCCCGCTCTGGAGGCGGCCGGGCGGCGATCTCCGGCTGAATGTCGAGCCGCACCAGCAGATCGTTCGTCCCTGCGTATCCAGTGATGCGCAGATCATCGGGGACAATGAACGTCGGTACTTCGGTCACCCCGAACTGGTTGGTCAGGTCGACCCGCTGGTCCACGTCGACAAACTCGATGGCGAATGCGGCTTCCAATGTCTGCCGGAACTCGGCGATCTGTTCATAGTCCGCCTTGAACTGCTGGCACGGTCTACAGGTTGTCGATCCGAACACGTATAGCGTCGGCAGGCCATCAGTAACAGGTTGATCCCGTTGCTCACGAACAGAGGCAACCGCCTGTCGCACGGCGGCCGAGGAGATGAACACACTCGTGCTGCAATCGGTGCTGTTGAGCAGCCCGCAGACTTCTCCCTTGGCATTCAGCAGCGGGCCGCCACTCCAGCCGGGAGAGGTGCGGAACCCGACGACGTTGCCGTTGAACGCTCCGCCCCCGTAGTCGAACGTGCTCCACCGCAGCAGTGGACCACTGTTCCAGCGGAGTGCTCGCCGGCCGTTGACCCGCGGATAGCCATAGGACCAGACCCGTTCGCCAATCTGCGGCGGACTCGCGGCCACGGGGAGAGATGGATAGCCCGCCCCCTCACAGTCATAGACCACCGGTCCTTCAGCCTCGCGGCTGACATACACCCGCTGAGCCGTGACGGCCCGATCCTTAAACCGAACCGTGATGGTTGTTGGCAGTTCGCAGTGTTTGGCGGTCAACACCAGGCCAACCGGATCAACGCAGACTCCGCTGCAGCCACCAATCATGACCACCGCGTCTTCGATGGTGTCGGCGAACGTCGTACTGCAGCCTGCGAAGGCCAACAGCAGGGCAAACAGATCACGCGATCGCCTGCAGAGCAATGCATTCAGCAGCGTGCGACAAATCGCTGTTCCATACGCAACAGCAGTGACAGCAAGCAGGACAACCAACAGCAGCCTCCGGGTTTGCAGATAGGAAGACTTGTGAGCCGATCAGCAGGGCATCACGGAAAAACACTGTGCGGGCGTTGCAGCAGAGAGGGGAACTCCCGTTCGAATCGGAACGTCCCCTGGCGGACCAGTTCCCGCAGCAGGCAGGCGGGGTTGAACTTGGTCGGGTTCGAGCGGTTCATGCGTCCCAGCCGCATACAGACGGCCGCGACCAGCTCCGAGCAGAACAGTTCATTGAGATCAGCCGAGGGGAGCAGTCGGGTCCGTTTGAACAGCCGGGTTCCGGAGACCAGCGCACCGCCAAGGTCATAGGTCACCCGCTGGCCAATGAAGTGCCGCACGAGGATCGTCGTCAGCAGTTCCGACTCGGACTGCGAG
>JAGQPW010000307.1 GCA_020426515.1 Planctomycetaceae bacterium
CTGGCAAATGAGTTCCGACGTGAGCGCCATCAAGGCCGAAGTCCGAGCCCAGAACGAACTGCGGTCCGCAGAACTGGAAGACATCCGCCGCCGACTGGCCCGGCACGATGACCTGTTTGACCGATTGCGGGAGGGACGATGACCACACTGAATTTCCAGCCGCTTGATATCGCCGCGTGTTACGGCACCGGGTTCACGGACCGGGCGATCAGTTACGGCACGGCCTCGCTGCTGGCTCCGCCTCGACTGCGGATTGGCCCGTCGCATGTCGCCGTGCTGAGCCAATTCCGAGACAGCATGGTCTGGGTCGAATCGACTACGCTCTGCCAACACCCCTGCGCGATCCTGGGCTATCCGGTGGACGGCTGTCAGGCCCATCTGCCGGAAGACCGTATCCGGGATTACATCACGACTGGCGGGCATGTCGACCTGTACCGGCTCTCGCCCATCGAGAAGCTCTCGCAGTCTGAGTCCGAACTGCTGACGACGATCCTCGTGCGGCACTTCATTGGCCAGCGGGTCACCTATGACCTCGGTGGGGCGCTGGTCTCTGGCACTCGGCTGTTCAAACGAACCCGACTGCTGCCGCAGGCCGACCTCAATGAACTGTTTTGCTCGGAACTGGTCGCCGCCGTCTGCATGCGGCTGGGACGCATGAACCGCTCGAACCCGACGAAGTTCAACCCGGCCTGCCTGCTGCGGGAACTGGTCCGCCAGGGAACGTTCCGGTTCGAACGGGAGTTCCCTGCCCTGCCGCGACGCGCGCACGGCGTCTTTCCGTGATGCCCCGCTGATCGGCTCACGCATTCTCGTTTCCCTTATTTGGAGGCTGCCGTTGTTCGTGCTTCTGGTTGTCACTGCTGTTGCGTATGGCACAGCGCTCTGCCGCACGCTGCTGGGCGCGCTGCTCCGCAGTCGGTCCCGTGATGTGCTTGCTCTGCTGTTGGTTTTCGCGGGCTGTAGTGCGGCATTCGCCGACACCATCGAGGACGCGGTGGTCATGGTCGGTGGCTGCAGCGGGGTCTGTGTGGATCCCAGCGGCCTAGTGCTGACCGCAAAACACTGCGAGTTGCCGGCAACGGTCACCGTCCGGTTCAAGGATCGGACCGTCACGGCTCAGCGGGTGTATGTCAGTCGCGATTCCGAAGGGCCGGTGGTCTACGACTGTGAGGGGGAAGGCTATCCGTCTCTCCCGGTCGCCGCGAGTCCGCCGCAGATTGGCGAGCGAGTCTGGTCCTATGGCTATCCACAGGTTAACGACCGCCGCGAATTCCGCTGGAACAGTGGCCCACTGCTGCGGTGGAGCACGTTCGACTACGGCGGCGGAGCGTTCAACGGCAATGTCGTCGGGTTCCGCACCGCTTCCGGATGGAGCGGCGGGCCGCTACTGAATGCCAAATCCGAAGTCTGCGGGCTTCTCAACAGCACCGATTGTAGCACGAGTGTGTTCATCTCCTCAGCCGCTGTGCGGCAGGCTTACACCGCTGTCAGGCAGCGACCGGAACAGAACCGCCCAGCAGATGATGGCCGACCGATGCTGTACGTGTTCGGATCCACGACCTGCGGACCGTGCCGACAGTTCAAAGCGGACAATGACCAGAATGCCGAGTTCCGACAGGCTCTGGAGGCCGCGTTCGTCGTCGAGTTCGTGGATGTCGACCAGCGTGTCGATCTGACCAACCGGTTCGGTGTGACGGAAGTACCGACGTTCATTGTCACGGGTGGTGTGCGCGTCACCGGATATCAGGGACCGGAAGATCTGCTGGCGCGGCTGGGCATTCAGCAGGAGATTGCCGCCCGACCGCCTCCGCAACGCGAAGTGGTGCCTGATCCTGTTGAATCTGTCCCGCAGCGACCCGATGTGGAGGCAGAACCACCCGCCACGGTTGAAGCACCAGTCGCTGATCCACCAGCAACGGAATCTCCAGCACCGACAGGTTCCCACGAACCATCGGTCGCCACGTCGCCCGATGTCGCTGACCGTCTCGACCGCCTGAGTGGACTTGTGCAAACGGGAGTCTCGATCGCCACCTGGCTTGGTGTGGGCGGAATGACCGGGGGAGCCGGTGGACTGATTCTGGGGGGAATCGCGCTGTGGCGCACACTTCGCC
>JAGQPW010000308.1 GCA_020426515.1 Planctomycetaceae bacterium
AGAAGAACTGCATGGCCGCTACGCCCCGGACGCCGGCAATCGAGATGACCCTGGAGCAGTCTATGGCTACCGCATCGCCACGGCAATCGATGGAATTCCGATCCTGCGGCCGATTTTCGCTGCAGTGCGAATTGAGAATGCACCCCGGCGGGGCGTGGCATGGGACAACACGGCCAAGGAAATACCACCTGCGCCGCAGGTGGTTCCCCATCGGCGTCGCAGTAGAGGCGGCCGGGAACGGCGTCAACAGCGTCGCTGTGCGGCTGGATGGCGTGGCGACGGCGGCGGCCTGATCCCAACCTCTGTGCGGGAAGGCCGCCATAAGGTAGAAACACCTCATGGCGACCGTTCACGAACTTTCGATAAAGATAATCAAGGAGCTGATCAGGCTCCAAACTGTTCCGGCATCTGAGCGCAACAAGAACGACCCGTTCCCCCTCCCGCGAATGATCGGCGTTGGAGATGGTCGATCACTCGTGGTCTCCAAGGAGATTGACGACGCGATCCTTGAAGTCGCGGACAAGCTACTCTCCGAGGATCCGTCGCTTTCGTCTAAGGTCATGCTCGCGGAGTGGAGGAAGACAGTGCGCGCTTCGTTTGGGCCGCCGCTGGCAATGATCGATTTGGACGAACCAATCGATCAGAATGCGACACAAGTCCTCGAAGAAGTCCGCTCAGGCGTCACGAAGCATATCGGGCAATATGGGACACGCGAGAACGCGTTCGGTTGCACACTTTTCGGAAATTCAGCGGTCAAGCCCTTTGCCATCGGACCAGTGCGCTTCGAACCCCGAGCCGACTGGCTTGAGCGGAAATGTTCGGAGGGGTCAGTTTCGAAGACCACGCGGCGACGGGTCGAGCAAACTTGGTCTGGAAAGAAGCTACAGAAACGAAAGACGTCGACCGACAGCATCATTGAACAAGACATCATCGATGCCATCGGCACGTGCCCATTCGTGTGCAGTATAGTCACGGTTGGGCTGGCGCCCGACGCCGCACGGGAACGAGCCCTCACGACAGCACGCCTAGCGCTTGCGGCCATCGCTCTCCTCTGGAGCACGCCATCGCGTGCTCTCGAAGGAATGAACCTTCTGTATGACCGCCGTATGAATCGGCAAAGGGCACTCACGTTCGGCCCTGGAAAGATCGTGCTTGCGGGGTCGAGTATGTCGCACATGCCACACGGCCCGTGGCTCAAGGATGGCGAGTGGGAAACGCAATTTGCCCAGAACTCATCATTCTTCGGAGGCGTCGCTGAAGTCCTCGACTACGTTATCGATCCTGAGCGCGGCCAATGTCGACCAGACATGCTTAACACCCTCGCTCAGGCGTTGCTGTGGTTCCACGAAGGCTGTCGGGAGAGCGTCACGCTGATGGGGATCGTGAAGTTTACCGCGACGCTTGATGCGCTCGCCTGCGGTGGCAAATCGGGCGGCATCAAACGGCTGATCTCTGCGAGGCTCGGGCTGCCAGAAACCGAGCCCATTCGACCCAATGGCCCGACGATGAAGGCCGCGGTCGACCAGATCTATAGCGAGGGGCGCAGTCGCACCATCCACGGGACGAACACGAAGCTTGGCCACGATTGGAGCGGGACGAAGAGCCTCTCAGAGCAGTTCGCACGGCTATGCCTTCTCGCCTGTATCGACTGGGCAGCTGCAAACCCAACATCGAACGACCCGAAACAGCTTTCGACGTAGCTACGACTCGGTGCCATCCGCTGACACGCGGCGTCGGGATTCTGTTGACACAGTGTTGACACGGGCTTGGAACGCAAAAGGCCTCCCGTTCGGGAGGCTCTTAAGCGACTGTATTCTTTGAGATATTTGGTTGCGGGGGCAGGCAACCAACGATACTTGCGATTGGTCGAACGGAATATCCCAAGACTTGCCGCTTAGCCTAACCTATTAAGACTCATAAGAAAATATCCAGTTCCGTACGTCGAACCTGCGCGCGTCCTTCGGGGCAAAACAAGGTAGCCGCAGCTAGGCAGCCTCCAATCGGCACAAGGCAGAGCATTCTTGCTATGTCTCGATTGCTACGCCCGCTGCTATCAGGTTCGCAAGCTCTGTTGCGATTGGTGTGATCAGGTCAACG
>JAGQPW010000309.1 GCA_020426515.1 Planctomycetaceae bacterium
CAGCAGCAGGTGCTGGTGGTGACCGATCAGGGAGGAACGGAGCACACGTACGCCTACGATGCGCTGGGCCGGGTGACGCCGGGTGCCACTGCTGGCTTGTCCAGCAGTGACCGTAGCGCTGGTTCCACCGGCTCGGGGGCCACGGCGCGCTCGATCACTTCCAGTCGGCAACGCCTACGGCGTGACAACGGGATCCGCCTGCTCGCGGAGCCAGGACACGAGAGTGGTCATGAGTTGGGAACGCTGATTGGCAAACGCTGGCTCGTCGGACAGGTCGACAAGTTCGTCAGGGTCCACATCAAGGTTGAAGAGTTGCACGCGGTCGATCTGCGGATACCAGATCAGTTTCCAGTGCTCCTGTCGAATCGACCGCTGGGAGTCCGTGTAGTAACCGACTACAAACGGTCGTGCGGTGCTGACACGACCGCGCAGAACTTCCGCGAAACTCACGCCGTCGGTTTGTGGTGCGGAAACTCCGGTGAGGTCACAGAGTGTGGGAAACAGATCACGCAGCACGCATTGCGCCTCGGTCACCTGCCCTCTGGTAATGCCGGGCCCCGCTACGATCAGGGGAACATTCAGCGAATGTTCGTACTGGTTTTGCTTCCCTGTCAGTCCATGGCTGCCGAGGGCCAAACCGTGATCGCTCGTAAAGACGATGAGCGTGTTCGCCAGACGTCCACTCTCGGCGAGTGAGGCCAGCATTCGCCCGACGTTGCGGTCAATGTCCTCCACGAGAGCGGCATAAACAGCCCATGCAGGCTTCAGGGCTTCTGGCGTGCGCGGGAACGGAAACAACAGTTCGTCGCGACCGCGGGCATTGCCATGGTCAAACGGATGTTCCGGACGAAAGTTGGTCGGCAGGACGACTTGATCGACCCGACTCAGAGGATCGGTCCCCGGCGGGATGAGGAGCGGGTCGTGCGGGGCCGTGAAGTTGACATGCAGCAGGAACGGCTGCTCCTGCTTTTGATTCAGAAATTCCATTGCAGCGTCGGCAAACCGCGATGAGATCGCCGGTGTCAGGCCAATCCCCAGTTCAGGCTGTCGCTCTCCAGCGGCGTTGCGGAATTGCCAGCCGCGATAACCGGTCGCAATCTCCCCACGGAAGTCGCGATAGTCCTGTCCCGGGGGCTGACGACCACTGGCATAGAAGCCAATGGTTTCGTCGTATCCCATTTCGTGCGGCTGAGAACTGTGGTGCCACTTCCCGACATATCCCGTACGGTAACCGGCATCACGAAAGGTTCTGGGAAGGTACGGCAGGCCGGGGCGAAACTTCGCTTCAATTCGAACACCTGAACGAAACCCCGTGCAGCCGGTGACAATTTCCGCCCGACTCGGATAGCACAGCGGGTTCGAGCAACTCGCACGCAGGAAGCGAGTGCCGCGAGTTGCCAGAGCATCGAGGTGTGGCGTACGAAAGAACTTCGCCCCAGTACAGGACAGCGAATCGGGACGCTGATCATCAGTAACCAGCAGCAGGATATTGGGCCTCGTTTCAGAGGCCTGGGCTGTTGTCCCCAGTACCTGTCCCGCGACAAGAAACAGGACGCCTGCAAGAAATCGTCTTGATGAGGATGCCATGCCAATCGAATCCCGTTCACGAGGGCCGGACCTTGACCATCGGAGTATCCACAACAACTGGCGTCATTCTCAAGGCCATCCCCCATTCTGAGCGGCGAGATGGCTGGGGCGGCGGTTGGCCAATTGATGTCCAGTCATGCTCATGTTGCCGTCGCGGTGCTTGCTTGTGCCTCTACTGCTTGAATTTCGTCCACTTTGGCAGATATCGTCAGGCATTGCTTGGCGACGCCATCCTCGGTTGATACTCCGATTCCGAGACGTTGGATCTGGCGTCGAGGTCAACCTGCAGCCGCTTCCCTTGATGGCCGACTCTGAAGTCTCGCGCCAGCCGATCGAAAGACCTTCCCTATGCATCTTCACAAGTCGATTCAGCAGATTGCGTACGTGAGCGTATTTGCAGTTGCCCTGTTGCCTTCAACGGTTTGGGCGTGGGGCCAGGGCCATCGCATCATTCGCACATGGGCAGTTTCAAAGCTGCCCGGCTGGCAGCGGGAGCTTCTGGCAGAG
>JAGQPW010000030.1:0-28507 GCA_020426515.1 Planctomycetaceae bacterium
ACCGCTTTGACGGCATCGAGCAGGGCAACCTGCTGCGGCGTGCAGACGACAACCGCTCCGGCCAACGGCACCATCTGAGACAGCGTCAGTGCCACATCGCCTGTCCCGGGAGGCATATCAATCACGAGGTAGTCGAGTTCGCCCCAGTCCGTCTGCTGGAGAAACTGCGAGAGGGCCTTATGCAGCATGGGTCCACGCCAGATTACCGCCTGATCTTCACTGACCATAAAGCCCATCGACATCAGCTTGAGCCCATCCACTTCGATTGGCTCAATGCGTTCGATGGTACGTCCATCATTGGTTTGCAACTGCCTCACTGTTGGCTGGCCCTTGGCTCCGACCATGTGTGGAATACTGGGGCCGTACACATCGGCATCCATCAGGCCAACCGTGGCGCCGGAGTGTTTCAGTCCGCAAGCCAGGGCTGCGGCGACAGTCGATTTGCCCACGCCTCCTTTGCCGCTGCCAACGGCAATCACGTTCTTGACGTTCAACCCGATATTCCGACCGGAATTTTTGCCTCGAACCACTGTGGTGAACTCAACAGCGACAGGCTGCCCGACGGCCGACTGGATCGCGGCGGCCAGTTCGTCCCGCTTGCGGTACGCTGGCGTTGGCAGCTCAATTTCCACTCGATCCACTGCGGCGCTGCGAACCATTTTCAGCTGGCCGAGCGTTTGCTGAAGGTACGGTTCGACAACTCCATCGACGACGGACCGAATCTGTTCTGCGGAGGACATAACAACTGCTTTCTGGAAAACTCAAAGGTCAATTTGGCGGGCCGAGGAAATCCCCGTCGCAAATCCAACGGACGTGATGGGCTACCACTCGGCGAACACTGCGCGGGCAGCATCGAGTGTGGCGGCAAGGTCCTCATTGGAGTGTGCTGCGCTGACAAAAATGGCTTCAAACTGGCTGCAGGGAAGATACACCCCGCGATCCAGCAGACCATGGAAGAATCGTGAAAATGCCTTGGTGTCGTTGCGGGATGAAATGCTGTAGTTCAGCACGGGCTCTGGATTAAAGAACAGCGTGAACATACTGCCCACCTGGGCGAGGCTGTGAGGAATTCCCGCCGCCTCCGCTGCGTCGCTCAGTCCGGCTGCGAGCCGAGTCGTGCGTTCGGCAAGTTCATCGTACGGGTTGAGTTCTTTGAGCGTCTTCAGCGTGGCGATGCCGCTCGCCATGGCCAGTGGATTTCCAGACAGGGTCCCCGCCTGATAAACCGGCCCAACTGGTGAGACGGCCTGCATGATTTCCTTCTTGCCACCGTAGGCGCCCACCGGCAGGCCACCGCCCACAATCTTGCCCATGGTCGTCATGTCGGGCGTGACCCCAAAGAGCTGCTGGGCTCCTCCGTACGACAACCGAAACCCGGTCATCACTTCATCGAAAATGAGCACGCTGCCGTGCTGCGAGCACAACTCGCGACACGCTTCAAGAAAGCCTTCCACCGGAACGACAACGCCCATGTTACCGACGACAGGTTCCAGAATGATCGCCGCGATTTCTGAGCCACGTGCCTCAAACGCCGCTTTCAGGCCGTCGATGTCGTTGTATTCCAGCAGCAACGTGTCCTGAGTTCCCCCGGCGGGGATTCCGGGACTGGAAGGGACACCGTGCGTGAGTGCGCCACTGCCAGCCGAAACGAGCAGGCTGTCCACATGCCCATGATAACAGCCGGTGAACTTGATGATGGCATCCCGTCCGGTGTAACCGCGAGCGACGCGAATGGCGCTCATGGTCGCTTCGGTTCCAGAATTGACCATGCGGACCATTTCCACTGAAGGGACAGCATCGATGATCAGTTCGGCCAGTTCGGACTCCTGCACAGTCGGAGCCCCGAAGCTGGTCCCGCGATGCAGGGCACCTTGCAGGGCGTCAACGATGGCCGGATGCCGATGCCCCAGAATGTGCGGCCCCCAGGAGCCGATGTAATCGATGTACTGGTTTCCATCGATGTCGAACAGATACGCCCCATCGCCCCGATCAATGAAGACCGGCGTTCCACCAACGCCACCAAAGGCTCGGGCCGGGCTGTTCACTCCGCCGGGGATGAGTTGTTTGGCCCGCTCAAACTGGGCCTGACTGTTGGGACGTTTGGACATAGCTGTTCAGCAAAATAGTTGGCCCCACATTGGGGCATCGAATTCGGTGGGAGAACCACTGATGATAGGTGGATGAGAAGGGGAGATAAACCTGGAACCGTGATTTCCCAATCCGTGCTACTTGCGTGGCAATTCTTCCAGTGCGACCTTCAATTCGCCGAATGTCTCTTCAGCCAAGAATTCCAGTACTCCGTGTTTACCACTTGCCGCGAGTATTGGCGGAAGATCTGGATTTGAGTCAGAATTGTCGACCACAAAAAAGGCCGACGCATGTCGCGCAAACCAGGGCAGCTGTGCGAGAGACCTGTACCAACGTTCGATGATTTTATCCGAAGGCACATCATGCCCCGCCTGCTGAACTCGATTGGCAACTCGTTCAATTGCCAGCGAGGGTGATGACAACGCGACGTAAATCAGGCCAACGAACATGCCGCGCTGCCTCGCCTGTTCCACGACTGGACGGTACTTTCCCGTGCTCAAAACGGTCTCAATCCCCACTGACTTGAGGTTGGCGATCGACTGCTCGACATCACTAAAGACTTCGTTCGCCGCTTCGACAAAAAATCTGCGAAGCAACGCCGGATCGGCGGAACTAAAGCCCGCAACTCCCGCTTTGTGAAGCTTGTCTAACGTCCAAGCATCGGGATTGATGAAACGGGTATTCGGAATGAGACTCGACAGCCCGGGATGTTGAACACACGTTGTCTTCCCAGCACCGTTTGGCCCTGCGATCAGCCAGAGTTCGGCCATCGGCAACTAGTCTTCCCAAGGGTGTTGCTTTGAAATGGCAGCCCGTTTCGCGTCGTGGAAGTGCCGAATCAGCTTCTCGGCGAAATCGTCACTGACGGAGCAAGTGCTTGAATTGCGTTCGAGTAGCTTGGCGCGAAGTCGCAACAACCGCAAATAGACCTTGCGCACGAAAAAGCGTCGGTAGCCGTGAGCTGTTTTCCGCGATTGTTGAGGCTTAAGCATGATCGTCGATATCCATGCGTATCGGCGTAGAGAACACAATCCCCCCTTGTGACAGAAACATGCCACAAGGGAGGACGTGATTATACACCGTTGGCTGGTGGCCAAGACAAGATCGATCCGAAAATCAGGACGCCTCGGCAAACACGATCTACTTCGCGGCGGCAAATCGCTCGGCGACGGCATCCCACTTCACGACGTTCCAGAACGCGCCAATGTAGTCGGGACGGCGGTTCTGGTAGTTCAGGTAGTAGGCGTGTTCCCAGACATCCAGGCCAAGAATCGGCGTGCGGCCTTCGGAGAGCGGGGTGTCCTGATTGGCGGTGCTTTCAACGACCAGCTTTCCACCATCCACGGAGAGCCAGGCCCAGCCGCTGCCAAATCGGGTGGCGGCGGCAGCGTTGAACTGCGTTTGCAGGTTTTCGAAGCTGCCGAACGTAGCATCGATGGCTGCTGCCAGTTCTCCGCTGGGGGTTCCGCCAGCACCTGGGCCCATGATGGTCCAGAACAGGCTGTGGTTGGCATGTCCGCCGCCATTGTTACGAACGGCAGTGCGGATCGCTTCGGGGACACTGGCCAGACCGCGCATCAGGTCTTCAACCGACTTGGCGGCCAGATCAGCGTGGCCTTCGAGGGCCTTGTTCACGTTGTTGATATACGCCTGATGATGCTTCGTGTGATGGATTTCCATCGTCCGGGCATCAATGTGCGGCTCGAGGGCATCGTAAGCGTAAGGCAGCGCCGGAAGGGTGAAAGCCATGGCGTATCTCCTTAGTGGGTTGAGGGCAAGTATGGTTCCTGCCCTGATTCTAGGCGCTTCTCGCCCCGTCACAAGGGACGGTCACAAACTGTGCCCGCAACGCATCGACATCGGCTTTCGCTTGCCTTGACCAGCTTCAATTCGGCGAATTCGAATCGGTCATCGACGATCCTGTCAGCAGCTGAGCTGCCCACCGAATGGTCCCCTTCACATTCGCCGGATCGAGTGCCGACTCCGTCCAGGATTTCCGGTCCAGCTGAAAATTGTCCCAGACCCGCGAAACGTACGGCTCGTACGCATCCTGAATGATCGTCAGCAGGCCCTCTTTATTGATCGTTTGCAGGCTCTGCCGAAATTGATCAAGCAGGTTGCGACCGATAAGCCGCTGCGCCACATTCACCCCGGTCACGGCCCCCTGAGCGGTCATTCCCAACCGGCGGTATGTCGACATGGCCACCGCCGTCGAGATCTGCCAGAGACTGGAATCCTGCTGACGGGCGGACTGCTTGAGTTCGTCCCAGTACCGCCGCACCTCCGATTCTGGCAGCAGTTTCCGCAGATCTGCCGTCGTCACCGAGGCGCGGGTCTCATTGATGACATCCTGCAATTCTGCGACCGAAAACGGCGGCTGGTCAAAAACTGTCGAAATCTTGCTGCTGGAGGTCCGAATCGCCTTCAAGAGATCGTCGATACTGTGGATGGTCGAGGTGTCGTCAATAATCCCTTGCGTTTGAAGCTCGGCTGCCAGCTCGCGCACATAGGTCGAACTGCCATGAGCGATATCGCTGATTGCGGCCAGCAGCCACAGCGGGGAGACTGGAAGCAGAGTGAGCCCGGCCAACTCAATAAAGTTCCCAACTGTCTTCCTGGCAAGATACTCCGCAGCGGCTCCCTGTTCGCCCGATTCGCTCTCAAATCCGCCCACGCCCTCAGTCAGGAAGTTCAAGGAATTGCGAATCGCGACCTGATACGTCACTGAATTCTGAAATGCCTGGGGAACCAAGAACCTGGCCGCATCACGCACTGTTCCGGCAGAGACTCCCACGACGGTTCTAAGCAGACGCTCGGGCAGCGAAAGACCAAACAGCAACTGCTGCGTGAACGAAGCGGGTTCTTGCCGGACTTTTGCCACAGCGACTGACGACTTCGTCTCAACGGCCTGCTGATGATCTTCCCAGAGGCTGCCGCAACTCAGGCAGCGGTGATGCAGCATCTCGCCGCCCCGTTCTTCGAACATGGGCTGCAGGCATTCCGGACAGGCCAAATGACCTGATTCGGGTTGTGTAGACGGCTCAAAAATGGTTGCAGGCGATGCAAGATCGAGTGTCCCGCCACACGGGCGGCAGGCGAACAAGGAATCCCGTTCTGCATCCGGAACAAGCAGCTGGTGACAACGAGGGCAAACGCGGGGCATTCTCATGGCGGGACTCAACTCCAGGGGAAAGAGATTTGGAGCAATGCTGCGAGCGATCATTGCCCGGCGGTTTCCATCAAATCAGGATACACAGCTTCCATCGGCAATGCGTGCATGAACTTTACGGACACATTTGACCGATAAGAAAGAGGCACCTCGTCAGAAATCCATGATCGGGATTGACTTAAGAGCACTTTCTGGCGTTCAATTCTGCACTTCTCCTATTCATTTCCCTGCTTTCATGCGTTCCCATATGTCATCTAAAGAAACTGTCTTGATTACTGGAGCTTCTTCGGGAATTGGATTGGAACTGGCCAAACTGTTCGCGGCCGATGGCTCTCAACTGATTCTCGCCGCTCGCAGCGCTGACAAACTGCAGCAACTGGCCGAAGAACTCAACGCCACACATGGAACGCAGTCGCACGTCATTCCGGTCGATCTTGCCAAACCCGAAGGGCCAGGAGCCCTGATGGAGCAGATCGATGCCCTCGGTCTCGCGGTCGATGTCCTCATCAATAATGCCGGGTTCGGGCAGTACGGCCACTTTGCGAACATCCCGATGCAGCGGCAACTGGAGATCCTCGACGTCAACAACCGCGCACTGGTGGAACTGACGCATCGAGTATTGACCGGCATGCTTGAACGTCGCAGCGGGTCGATCCTGAACCTGGGCTCCACCGCGTCTTTTCAGCCCGGACCGAACAGTGCAGTGTACTATGCCACCAAGGCATTCGTACTCAGTTTCTCCGAAGGCTTGTGGGCCGAAACCCGCAAGCAGGGAGTCTGCGTGAGCTGCCTGTGCCCGGGGCCAACACGAACGGGATTCGGGGCCGACTCCGACATGGATCAGACCCCCGTCTTCAAATACAACAGCATGCGAGTCGAAGATGTCGCCAAAGCGGGCCATCGAGCGGTCCGCAAGCGAAAACGACTGGTCATTCCCGGCTGGGTCAACTGGCTGCTGGCCTTCGGAACGCGGCTCCCACATCGTCGACACATGATCTGGATTATGGAGCAGCTTCAGCCTCCAAAGAAAACGTCCTGAGGCCAGGACTCCGGCTCAGGCACATCGCCGCGTAGACGCAGCGGCTTCACCCGAAGCGGCCTCATCTCGCACGGTAATCCACTCCTCTGTATCCGGGGCGACCGCGAGCCGGTTGACTTCGCGAACTCCGCGAATCAGCCCGCAGACCAGCTGGACGATGCCCACTGAAAGCAGAGCCAGATATCCCCACAGTGCGAGTGTGGCGACGGGCAGGGCGGCTGTCAGCAAGGGGGTGGCGGCGAGTGCAACGCCCCACATCACGAGCAGTGACTTGAATTCGGTGGGGCCGAAGGTCGCCAGAGCGAACTCGCCTGTGAGCTTCGCTTTGATGTTGGTGAGCACCGCAGTTGCGTAAAGGACAATCACCCCCGCAATCCCCAGTTCCGGTTGCCCCATACCGAGCGACAATCCGGCGATCCAGTAGGAAAAGGACAGGGGATCGGTGAAGTGATCCAGCAGCTCGCCGCCGTGGCGGCACTGTCCCGTCTCCCGGGCATGCGTCCCGTCGAAGATGTCGGCCAGATGATTTCCCGCCACGCCACCCGCCGCAAGTAATCCGCCCCACCATGTCGTTGTGCTGAACGCAAAGCCAATACCTCCCAGGATTGCCGAGAGGTGCCCCAGGGCGATCAGACCCTCCGGTGGAAAGGAGCGCGGAATCGGCAACCGGTGATAGTGCCGCTTGAGCGGAACGGTGACGTAGGGATCAAGCAGACTGTGGGAAACTCGGGCCATGACAGCGTCCTTTGTGGATGACAGATCGAACGGTTCCACAAGGAAGGCGACTTGGCAGCGGCAATATCACGAAAAAAGCGGAGAAGAAATTGCTCTTCCCCGCTGGTTCATGGAATCAGGCCCATGAAACGAACCACCTGAGCCTTTTCGGGTCTTGCCGTACTCCTATCGAAGTCCGCTCGAATCGACCGAAGATTTGCCCAGTGTCTGTCCAGAACCGGCCCTGCCATCACCCGTCGGCTGCTGGACAAATCGCGGCAGAGCCACGCTGCCAAAGAACCCGTAGTTGGGTTTCTCGCTGGCACGTTTGAGCACATTCGCAAGATTGTCGTCGCTGGGGACGGAAACGAAATGGGGAATGTTTGTCGTTTGGGTCTGCCACGCCGGTTTGCCATTGTAGTTCAGTGACAGCTTGGAAATGTACTCCTGCACGTCGTAGGTACCATCCGCAATAAATTGAACCTTCTTCGCTTTGGGACCTTCAACGGAAGCCACGGCTGTGATCGTACCGCGAGCCTGATCGACGGTGCAGTTCATCTTGCGAAGTCGCTCCGTCAGTGCCGTTTCAACGGAGCTCCGATCTGCGGCGGGAATTCCATTCAGATCGAGCTTCACCCGCGTTCCTTCCCGAAAGACGAACAGGTCGGGATCGGTCTTTGCCTTCGCCAGCATGTCGAGAGCGGTTTTGTGGGGCATCTTTCCGATCACCAGCGCATTGGACGTACCGATCGCCATCGTCGTGCCCACACAGTCGACCGGCCCCATATCGTACTCCCAGAGCTTGATCTGATTCTCCAGTTCAATGAGATACTTGCCTCCGCCCAGCACGAAGTCATCATCGGGAAACGAAAGCCCCGTGAAAATGTGAATCCCTTCCGGGGTAATGTCTCGGTACAGGTTCCCATTTTGAACGTCGAACACCATCAGACGCTGCTGTGAACCAACAGCCAGCCTGGAAGCCGATGGGCTGAAGGCCATGCGCGGGAAGTGGATTCTCCCCGGTGCATCTGTTACGGCGACGACCTCCTGCCGGTCGGTATCAATAATTCCCACCTTGTCGCCAGTACAGAAGGCAAGCCACTTGTGATCGAAGCTCAATGCGGGAGTTGTGGAACCGGCCATCGAAAACGATGCCGTGGGCTTTACCGCAGCCAGATCCCAGAAGACAAGTTGACCCGATTCACTGATCGAGACCAGCCTTTGCTCGTCCAGAAACTCGGCCCAGACGCAATCCTTCTCATACGGGGTGAACGCAAGCGTGGGTTGGTAACCATTCCCCTTAATCGTCCACAGTTCCACCTGGTCGGCCTGCCGATCGACAGGAATCCGCACGAGCACCTGTTCGCCATCCGGGTGGATTGCCAGAGGCGTCACCGGTCCCACTGCCGTGCATTGGGCGACGATGCGGCCATTCTCAAGATCACACAACATTAGGTGCGTACTCTGATCCTCTCGCTTGGACACTGGCGGAGACAGAAAACGCGAAACGAGCGCCCGCCTCGCCTCCGGGCGAACCAGAACCTGTTTCATTCCGTCAAAGAAGTGCCGCTTCTCCGGCAGGGGAACCGACTTGAAAGATTGAGCCTCGGCAGGTTGCGGCAACGTGAGATTCCAGCCGTCCGACGTCACTCCGATGAGCCTGGCCGAACGCAGGTCAATGTCATCAACTCGCCGCATTTCCCCCGCCGCTTCAAACGGGTTGTCATCGGCAGGCTTGAAGGGGTTTTCATCCTTGGCTTTGGCCACATACTTCTGATCGGCAGCGCTGAGCTTCCGAATCTCAATCTTCATTTCCTTGCCGTCCGCCAGTCGAAGCGTCACTTTGCTTCCATCGTGCGAAACGTACGAGGCCTGCAACTTGAATTTCCCGGTGGAGTCGGTCCAGGTTCTCATCTCTTGTGCTTCAGAAACCTGAGCACACCACAAGGCACAGAACGCAATCATCAGGCCCAAGACCGGGCGGATTCGAATTTGCATCAGATTGATCTCGCGAGACTCAGAGGTCGATGTGATCCATGAATTCGAATTGAATCAGGCCGCATCTCGCCACGCAAGCATCAATAACCACAAATATATTGCTGCGCAGCACCCGAATCCGGACCTGTCTCGCGAGACCCGTGAGTGGAGCGGTTCGACCGGACCACACCAAAGCAAGACCGCAAATTCCTGGTGCCTACATCAGGCCGCGGCGGCGCAGTTCGGAGACAACATTCTGCACAATGCTGTCGATCTCACCCGAGCGAGCCGTTGGATCACCAATCGCGCATCCGCCAATCGGCTGGTCCGTAAACCCGTGAGTGGAGAGCATACACTGGAGAGTGCGTGCGAGAGTTGTCAGATCGGACAACTGTTCCTCGGAGAGAGGCTGCCGACCGCGTCCCATGAGAAAGCCTCGCAGCTCGACAGCAGCACGGAATCCATCCGGGAACTCGGCCTGGTAGATCATCGTGTCGAACAGCGTGACGAGGTCGTACTGCACCTCACGGGCGGCATCAATCTGGCCGCCGACGGTCAAATCATAAAGTCGACGGGTCAGTTCCGGCACAACTCCACTGGATGCATTTGTTCCGCCGTCACAACCGATGAGCAACATCGGCATCAGCGCCGCATCCCAGCCCGTGAGAAAGCTGAATTCAGGTCGATTCGGGCGGACAGCCTGAATCATGCGGATCATGTGCGGAATCTCCCCGGAGGAGTCCTTGATCGCCACGATTCGTTCGAACTCTTCGCTCAGACGCTGCACAGTGGGAACATCGATGGGGCTGGCGAACATCGGAATGTTGTACAGCGTGACATCAATTGGAGTGTTGCGACCAATCTCGCGGAAGTAGGCGTAGACCGACTTCGGGCTGAGCTTGTAGTAGAACGGAGCCACGATGGCGACAGCGCGCACTCCCAGGTCGTGGTAGTATTCGCAAGCCTTGATCGTTTCCTTGACGTTGGCTTCGGCGGCCCCGGCCAGAATAGGAACACGACCACGATTCTCATCGGCAATAATGGCCACAATCCGACGGCGTTCTTCGGGACTGAACCGCGTGAATTCGCCGGTCGACCCGTTGGGGTAGAGCCCATGCACGCCGCGCTCAATGAGCCAGTTCACGTACCGCCGCAGCTCGCTCTCATTGATTCCACCATCCGGGGTGTATGGAACGAGATTCGGGGTAAAAATTCCGCGTAAACGCTCTGTGGCCATGGGGTCCCCTTACTGATTTCCTTTTTGCACGCCTGAATTGCCAATTATCTGGTTCTTCCTGAATAAGATCGACCGCCAGCATGACATCTTACAAGTCCTCAGCCGACCTGACGTCAAAGAAAGTGTTCATTAGTGACAGATCTCCGGTTTGGAGACCTTTTTTGAACCATCGGACGCGCTGTTCGGAACTTCCGTGGGTAAATTTCTCCTGCACGACATACCCCTGAGACCGCTTTTGCAGGGTATCGTCACCGATGGCGTTCGCCGCCCTCAGCCCTTCTTCCACATCTCCCTGTTCGAGCAGATGTCGCGCTTCCTGGGCGTGATGTGCCCAGACTCCTGCCAGAAAGTCGGCCTGCAATTCTAGACGAACGCTCAAGTCGTTGGCCTCCGCTTCACTCGCCCCCTGCTGCGCCCGTTGGATCTGCTCGGAGATTCCCAGCTGATTCTGCACATGATGACCGATTTCGTGAGCGATGACGTACGCCTGGGCAAAGTCTCCTGGAGCTCCGAAACGGGATGACAACTCCTCGAAGAACACGAGGTCAATGTAAACGCGTTCGTCAGCAGGGCAGTAAAACGGCCCCATGGCCGCCTGACCAATCCCACAGCGGGTCGTCGTTTCACCGGAAAACGCAGTCAGTGTGGCGGGGTGATAATCGCGATCCAGCTTTGTTCGAAACAGATCAGTCCAGACGTCTTCCGTACTCGCAAGAATGACGCTGGCGAAATCCAGCAGTCGATCCTGCTCTGGTGTCGTCTCTTGATTGACCGGAGCGGCTGGCGGACCAGCGGCCTGTTGCTGCTGAAGGACCTGCAGCACCTTTCCGAGGTCACCTCCACTGAGGAAGAAGACGAGAATCAGCAGGACAATGCTGCCCCCACCAAGAGCAGCGCGAGGCATGCGTTGCCCGCGACGGTCTTCGACATTGGAACTGCGACGTTCACCCTGCCAGCGCACCATGACCTGTGTTCCCCGGTTGCCCGCAATGACAATGTTCTCTGCTTGATGACGCCGCACGGTCCGGTTCGACAATCACCATGGACTTCAACACCCTGAAAATGATCGCTGGCAGGCTGGACGCCAACAAGCCCAAAACGAGGGCAAAACCTGAACCCCGGCCGCCTCAGTTGCGGGCCGAATTCTGCCAGCGCCCTTTGACAACGCGAGCCTGTCCAGCCAGATCTTTAACCGTCGCCGTATCCGCAAAGCCGCCGTCTTCCAGCAGCGAAATCGCCGTCGGTGCCTGCTCCGGGGCAAGTTCCATCATCAGCCATCCCCCTGGGACGAGGAAGCCGGGCGCCTGGTTTACAATCCGACGAATGACATCCAGACCATCGACGCCGCCGTCCAATGCACGATGCGGCTCGTGACGAACATCCGCTTCGAGTCCGGGGATCTCCCCGCTTGTCACATAGGGTGGGTTGCTGACAATCAACTCGAAGCGGGCACCTCGCTCAACGGGCGCGAACAGGTCCCCCTCCAGCAACGTCACACGCTCGGTCACCTTATGCTTGTCGATGTTCTGTCGTGTCACCCGAGCGGTCGCCGGGTGCAGTTCCACCGCAGTGACTCTGGACTTCGGCACGTTGACGGCCAGCGAAACGGCCACACATCCCGATCCGGCGCAAAGATCGAGGATCGATGGCTGAGACCACTCTTTGGCCGCATCAATCGCCGACATCACCAGAGTTTCGGTGTCGGGGCGAGGGATGAACACATCCTTCGTCACCAGAAAATCGAGGCTGAAAAATTCGCGATGCCCCACGAGATAGGCCACCGGTTCCTTGTTGGCCCGGCGTTTGACGAGTTCCCGCATCACACCGCGCTGCTGATCCGTCAAGACCTGATCGTACTGAGTGTACAGCTGAATGCGCTGACAGCCTCGTGCGTGAGCCAACAGAACTTCCGCCTCCAGCCGTGGGGATTCGCTGCCGTGCTCTTTCAGATACCCAATCGTCCAGTCGAGGACCTTGCGAACTGTCCAGGCGTCCTGCTGCGTTTCGCCGACAGGTGTTCCATCCGTGGCCATGTGCGTCTGATCCTTCGCTGGGACGGGCCTGGAAACTCTGCCCAGGACGTCATCTGGTCGCCGTTCGGTCAGTTGGAATTTGCGCCCCCCGTCAGTCGCTCCTGACGGTCGAAATCCAGCAGAGCCGTGACCAGTTCGTCCAGGTTACCGGCCATGATCTGATCAATTTTGTACAGCGTCAGGCCGATGCGGTGATCGGTGACGCGTCCCTGTGGGAAATTGTAGGTGCGAATGCGTTCGCTCCGGTCACCAGAACCAACCAGGGTGCGGCGGTGCTCGGCACGTTCTTCGGCGACCCGCATCTGTTCCGCTTCGAGAATGCGGCCGCGGAGCACACGCATCGCCTTGGCTTTATTCTTGTGCTGGCTTTTCTCGTCCTGACACTTCACGACGATCCCGGTCGGGATGTGCGTGATGCGAACAGCACTTTCCGTCTTGTTCACCTTCTGACCGCCAGGTCCACCAGCCCGCATCGTGTCGATCTGCAGATCTTCGTCGTTGATATCGATTTCGACTTCGGAGGCTTCCGGAAGCACGGCGACAGTCGCTGCACTGGTATGAATGCGGCCCTGGGTTTCCGTTTCGGGGACACGCTGCACTCGGTGTCCGCCACTTTCGAACTGCAACTCGTGGAACGCCCGTTCGCCAGTAACAGAAAAGACGATTTCCTTGAAGCCCCCCATTTCCGACTCGTGGGACTCCATGACCTCCATCTTCCAGCCACGATTCTCGACGAAGTGCATGTACATGTTGAACAGGTCGCCAGCGAACAACGCTGCCTCGTCGCCCCCCGTTCCGGCCCGAATTTCCATGATCAGGCCGCCACGAGTGATCGAATCTCCCGCAGTCACAACTTCTTCGAGTTCGGCCTGAAGTTCATCGCGCTGAATTTCGAGCGACTTCAGTTCTTCTTTGGCGTAGGCCCGTGATGCAGGATCGGATTCGGTCTCCAGCATCTCTTCGGCAACAGCAATGTCATCCTGCAAGGCGTTAAAACGCCGGATCGCCTCCGCCACTTTGCGGAGACCGCCATACTCACGCTGAACTTCGACAAATTTCGCGGAGTTCGACAGGACCTCGGGGTCCTGCAACTCCTGCTCCAACTCGAGAAATCGGTTGAGCTTCTGCTGTAGCGTGGGAAACATCATGATGGCTGCACTGGGTTGGAAGAAGACGAACCTTGGGCCGAACTACCGAGGCATGCATTCCCTGAGGAAAACATGCGAAAGCAGCAGACCAGCTAATGGAACGGAAGCGGCAGTGCAGGCCGGCGAGTCATGATACGAACGTACCTCTTAAAATACACCAAGGGACGCCAGCCCGAGAGCGGGGGCGTCCCCTGATGAATCTGCTCGAAAACTGGAACTACGGACAGAGTTGCCAATCGACAACTATTCGCCCTTCTTGCCCCAGCCGTACTTCTTCTGGAATTTTTCCACGCGTCCGGCGGCATCGACGTACTTCATCTTCCCGGTAAAGAACGGGTGCGAAGCTGCGCTGATGTCGACCGTAATCAGTGGGTATTCCTGACCATCTTCCCACACAATCCTCTCTTTGGAGGTCATGGTGGAATTGGTCAGAAACTTGTAGTCGGCCCCGACATCGTGGAACACCACTGGGTGGTAGTCAGGGTGAATGCCTTCTTTCATCGATTTGTTCCGAAAAATCCATTGGCGGACAGTTCAAGCCCGGCAGTGTATCAGTTGATTTCTCGGAGTTCCAGTGGAAGGGGAATGGTCGACTGTGAATTTTCTGAAGTGAGTCCAACCCCCTTCAGCAGCCTGATGAGACCTGAAACGGCGAGAAAAATCAGCATGGGCGACTCCTGCAGGACTGGCGGATAAGAGTTTCTGAGCGAAGGGCACAGCCTCCCTCCTGTCCGCTGGCCTTCAGTAGCCCGTCGGCGCTCGGCACCGACCCTGCGTCGCTGTTCGACTCATTTCGATGGCCAAATTGAACGCAACCACTTGAAAGGGTGGGCAAAATAACGAAGACACCAAAGGTGATCCGATTGTACCACCTGTGACGCCCCCGGCGATCAGCTTCAACTACGCCCCTGGCACTGTGATTGTTCCCAACGCGTACTAGAAGTCGACTGCGAAGCGAGTTCCAAGAATCCAGTAATCGCCGCCCGTGTAGCCGCCGCCCACGTCCTTATGGTCGTCAATCGCTCCGTAGATCGCGTTGAACTGCACCTTTGCGTAGTCGTTCCAATGCCAGTTCATGGCCAGCGTGCCGCTGTGCCCGACGCCTCCGAAGATGTCGCCATCGGACACATCGAGATAGGAGTAGCGAGCGGCCACCTGCCAGGCTCCCAGCCCCGTTCCATGTTGGCCGGACAGATTGTCGACACAGAAGAAGTTGTTCTTCACCTTGACTCGATCCAGCGTTCCCGAGGCTCGGTCGTACGCCATGTGTTCGCCGGTCAGGAAGTACGAAGCGTAAACATACGCCCCGTGAAACATGACATCCTGTCTACCGCCACTTCGCTGCGTCCAGTTGAACTGATATTCACTCGTCAGCTGAAACGGCCCATCGTTGTACATCATTTCCAGGCCGAGAATTTCATACGCAAAGGCACCGGAAATAGCCCCGGTATCCAGCCAGCGATTCGAGGAGCGGGCTTCCGGTCGCGTTCGGAAGCGACCTTCGTTCGAATTTGACGACATGCTGTTCGCATCGCCATTTGGATGGGCGACCACTCCCGCGATGGCCATGTGCAGGTACCGGGCGCCATCACATTCGTAGATGGGGCTGATCGACAATCGACCGTTCAAGCTCAACTGATAGGCATCCCCAATGTATGCTCCGTCGCTGGAAACGTTTTCGAGGTTGTACACCCCGTATCGCCAGTTAATGAACTCATCGTCGCTTACCCCATAGACGGCAATCCCAAGACGACGGGCATCTTCATTGAAGGCCTCAACAACAAACGGACGTTCCAGAAACACATTGAATCGACTGCTGTTGAGCGCATCGAGTCCGAGCGGACGCTTCTGATTTCCGATCAGCAATTCCTGGTTGTACGGCAGGTCCCGAAACCCAATATAGACGTCCTTGATGGCCGGATCAGATGGATCGGCAAAGTCCACCTGCAAGCGGTACAACATCGATTCCAGAAGATCGCCCTTCATCTCAAGTCGCACACGTCGAAATGCGAAACGGTCTTCCGGGTCCTGCCCCTGCTGGGCGTTGGGAGGCATAGAGGCGGGATGTTCAAAATACCCGATTCCAGGAGTCGCTTCCGGAAATGCCCAGTAGTCCAGATGAATACGACCATTGATCTTCATGGTCGGCTTCTTCTTGCCATCCAGTTCCTTCTGCTTCGCTTTCTGGTCGGCCGCAATCTTCTCAGAGGAAAGCTTGAGTTTGTGGGCTTCCCATTCAGCTTCCAGTGCCTTGAGCCGCCGAGTCAGTTCATCCTCAGGGGCATCAGCAGAAACATCCAGAAAGTTTCCGCTGTTTGGCAACGGCGGGAGAAGTTCCTGCGCCGAGGCTGCACTTGCCATCAGAGCAGAGGCAATAGCCAGTACGATCCCATATCGGCCGATGGTGGGCATCCATGCCTCTCCGGTCTGAACGTCAAATCTGAGTCACTTCGATCTCACCGCAACCTCGGCGCGAAGTGTCGCTTACATTTGACATCGGAAATATTCCATTAAGCCCCTGTTAAGACCACATTCGTGGACACAATCGGCACATTCGCGCCGCCCCTCATCCCTACATTCACCCCAGTCTTCCCCACTTATCGCCTAAGATTGCCTGCAGCGCGACGCGACAACCGGGCTGGAAACCAATCAACCCGCACGCATATGATGCTTGGGTCACCCCCAGCCCCGCCCAGGAGAGTGAAATGACATCCACCACGGATGCAATGGTACCTCCCATAATTCGCCACTCTCGTCGGCAGTTCCTGCGTATTGGGGCTCTCGGAGCGACAGGATTTTCGTTGGCCGACCTGCTTCGGCTGGAAGCGGCTTCGGGCCAGACGACCTCGATGCGTGCTGTGGTGAACATCCACCTGGATGGGGGTCCCTCGCAGTACGAATCCATTGATCCCAAGCCCTTTGCTCCGGTTGAAATTCGTGGCCCCTTCAATCCTATTGCCACTTCGCTTCCCGGCATCCATATCAGCGAGCTGATGCCCCAGGTCGCGGCCATGGCCGAGAACTTTGTGTTTCTACGTACGCTGACGGAATCCACCGGGCGGCACGATGCATTTCAGTGTCAGTCGGGCTACTCAGAAAAGGACCTTCAGTCCCTTGGCGGTCGTCCGGCGATGGGGTGCGTTGTTTCTCGCCTGCTCTCTCATGCGGACGATTCATCACCCGGATTTGTCGACCTGATGCAAGGCCGCCCGCTTGTTCGCAACAGCGCTCGCCCTGGATTCCTCGGGCCAGCCCATGCCCCGTTCCGCCCTGACATCAGCCAGATGTTCCAGCGCGAACTTGAAGCCGGAATGAAAGGGGAACTTGCACGGAGGGGTGAGAACCATAGTCTCAGCCTGACCCTTGATGAACGGCTCAGTCCAGACCGACTGGCGGACCGCCGTGGACTCCTGCGAGAACTCGACCGGGTCCGCGATGAGATCGATGGTTCCGGGATGATGGAGGCCATGAATCAGTTCCAGCAGCAGGCGGCTGGAATTTTGACCTCTGGAAGGCTGGCACGTGCCCTGGATCTCAGTCAGGAGGATCCGCGAATTCTCGCCCGATACACCGCAGGTCAGACCATCGCCGGCGTCCAGTCCTCGACCTCCGAGGGCCCGAATTCGCCGCAGAAGCTGTTGCTGGCCCGGCGACTGATCGAAGCGGGCGTGCGCATGGTGAGCGTTTCCATCAGCGACTTCGACACCCACTCCCGTAACTTTCCCCGGATGCAGAATCTGATGCCGATCGTCGACCATGGGCTCGCCGCGTTTGTCGCCGACCTGCAGGAACGAGGCCTGTGGAATGATGTCCTGATCGTCGTCTGGGGTGAGTTTGGTCGGACCCCCAAGGTCAACAGCAGTGGGGGACGCGATCACTGGCCACGTGTCGGCCCCTGCCTGCTGGCCGGGGGCAATCTGCGTACAGGGCAGGTGATTGGCGAAACCGACCGATACGCTGCCGAACCGGTTTCTCGCCCAGTCACGTACAAGGATGTCTTTCGCATTCTCTACCGACATCTCGGCATTGATGCCCGAGGCGTCACAATCCCGGACCCGCAGGGCCGCCCCCAGTACCTCCTCGATGCTGGCGAAATTCCCCTCGAACTGGTCTGATGCATCGAAGGTTCATTGCAGTCGACCCCCGCCGTACCGATCTTCCCGCCATCACCAACACACCTGCCCAACCAGCTATGCTCCGCACCACAATTCTCTCATTGACCCTGTTGTGTCCCGTCCTGGCCGTCGCCGAGTCTGGTGAGGCGGATTCCGATAGCGGCTTCGTCAGCCTGTTTGATGGTCAGACGCTGACCGGCTGGACCGGAGCCACCGATGGCTACGAGGCAGAACAGGGCGTGCTCACCTGCATCCAGACCAAGGGGGGCAATCTGATGACGGAAAAGGAGTACGCCAACTTCGTGTTGCGGCTCGACTTCGTCTGCCCGGAAGGGGGAAACAACGGAGTCGGGCTTCGCGTTCCGAAGGGGGGACACGCCTCGACCGATGGCTTTGAAATCCAGGTTCTCGACGATGAAGCCGAACAGTATGCCAAGTTGCAGCCTTACCAGTATTGCGGCTCGGTATACGGCATCATTCCCGCCAAACGAGGCCACCTGAAGCCCGCGGGTGAATGGAACAGCATGGAAATCAGCCTGATCGGCCGGGACATCCACGTGATCCTGAATGATGTGGCCATCGTTGATGGCAATCTCGACGAAGCCAGCACCCCGATGACCATGGATGGCAAGGATCACCCCGGCCTGAAGCGCACCACCGGCCACATTGGCTTCCTCGGCCACGGCGCCCGCGTGCAGTACCGCAACATCCGAATCAAGGAAGTGGCGTTGCCGACAGACAAGGCCGACAGCGCTGAGTGAGACTACAGCCGCTACCGCGATTTCTGCGGCGGAGCTCCCCCCAGGATGCGTGCCGTGGGATCGCCGGGTGGTTTGTCCAGCGAGAGGTACGCAAACAGATCGGCCAGTTGTTGTGGAGTCAGCTGCTTCTCGAGTTCTTCGGGCATCATGGAGACTTCGCTGACGCGGTACTCGTCGATCTGGTCGCGCGGTATCGTCTCGATCTTGTCCCCCTGCATCTTGAGCACCACGCGCTGTTCGCTTTCTTCCACGGCCAGTCCCGTCAGCACACGACCATCTGTTGTCGCCAGTACGCGTGCCTGATAACCGGGACCAATCACCGCCGAGGGATCAAACACGTTCGCCAACAACTGCTCCCAGTTGTTCCGCCCGTTCCGTGTGATGTCTGGACCAACTTCGGCCCCTTCGCCATAGATCTTGTGGCACTGGGCACAGACCTTCTTGAACACAGCTTCGCCCTGATGCGGATCGCCGGGTGTCCCTCGCAGGAAGTCCCGCATTTTGTTGTAGACCTGCTCGCGATTCGGATTCCGACCTTCCCGCAGTGTGCCGTACATCTCCTTGAACTGAGCCTGCAAGGCCTCATCCTTGAAGGATGCCACCCTTCGCAACTGATTGAGATTGAGCGATTCTTTGGGGATCGACTTGCTGGCAATGGAGGCCAACAAGGTCTTGGACCACTCGGGACGCTGCGTGAGCAGTTCAAGTGCTTTCGGCTGCACATCTGCCGGCAGTCCTGAAAACCGCTCGAGAATTACGCCAGCCACCTGCGATGCATCGGCTCGTGACATCGCCGCCAGCACTTGCCCCTTCAAATCGGCCGAGGCCTTGGGACGGTCGAGCAGTTCTGTGCAAACCGCAACGTGACAGGCATCGCCAGAAGCCACCAGCGCCCGCACCGCCTGCATTCTTCGGCTGACGGGATCGGTTTCACTCAACGCGGCATAGCGCCCGACCTGAATCGCTTCCGGATTGACGCCCTGGTCACCGGGCCAGCGAGCTGACAGGGCAAGCAGGGACGCCTCGAACCGGAGTGGATGGTCGGTTCGTTTCACAGCCGCGATCAACTCTGTCTGCAACTGCTCGCTCAAACGTTTCTGGTCTGCTCCGGAAATTTCACCCGACTGCACACGATCCGAGAGAATCGACAGACAGTCACGTGCTGGCCCCTTCGGAAGACCGGGTTCCGCAAGGGCCGACTTCACGATCGCTGCGAGAGCATCCCAGCGCTGATGCTGGACGGCGAGTTCCAACAGCCGACGCACAACTTCAACCGTTCCGGCCTGCTTGTTCTCCACACTCCCGATCAACCGAGGCAGCAGCTGATCGATGTGCTTCGGATCACGCAGACAGGCCGCTCGCCAACTGTTCCAGACAAGGTGTGTCAGGTGAGCATCCACATCCTCGCGCCGCAACACACCAATCAAAGCGTCATCAAACGATACGGGCGGAGCCTGCTGCGATGTCAGCCGCGTGGCAAATTGCACTCCCTGCGTGACGACACGGATATCCGGGTCTTCCATGGCAGCCAGTGCCCATTCACAGGATTGCAATTCCAGTGGATCGCTTGTCTCAAACAGCGCCATCCGCTGGGAAGTTTGCAGTCGAATGCCCCAGGCCCGACCCCAGGCATCTGCATGCCCCAACAATTCAGCCGAGATTTTTTCCGATCGAGGATCCTGCAGGTGCGTGTGCAGGTCGCTGCCCAGCAAGGTCCACAGGGCATGTCGTTGCTGAGTCGACAATCCCGGTTGAGCGTTCGCCACCAGTTGAATCAGTTTTTCAATGGTCTCGCCGTTGCTTCGTTCTGCCAGCAGCCGCTGTGCTGTGTTGCGGTTGTAGATATTGGCATCCCCCAGCAGCGAAATCAGTTCGTCATCCGACTTCGCCCCGAGGTTCTCCGCCTTGCGATTCTGATGCCCCTTGTACACAAGCCGATACAGGCGACCTCGTTCCCGCTCGATGCCTTCCGGATCGGCATTAGCATCCTGATAGCAGTGATAGCGGTCGTACCAGTCCAGAATGTACAGGCAGCCATCGGGCCCCACCTTCTGGGCCACCGGCATAAACCACGGGTCGTTCGCGGTCAGCAGATCGGCCAGCTTCGGATTCTTGGCGTCACCGGTCTTGGCAATCGTCCCAAACTCATCCTTGTCCCAGGCACCGGGCTTGGGAGCAAAGCCGGGATGCGGTCGCCCCTTGTAGGTGCTGCCTGCCCGGTCGGCGATATCGGCATTGATGCAGCCACCGTGAATGTTCCCCATGTACAGCACATTTCGGTACTCCTCCGGATAGGCGGGGGAGTCGAACCACACGATGCCGCAATACGCCGCCTTTTGATGCTTGTGGTCAACAATCGAACGCATCGGCCAGGTATGAGGCGGGTAGGGACCTCCCTGGCGGATGTAGTACGCCGTTTCGGAAATGTGCCACAGGTGATCAATCACGCAGGCGGAAATAAACGCCTCTCCCTCGCCATCGAAGGCAATTCCCCACGGGTTGCTTGTCCCTTCTGCAAAGAGCTGGAATTCGCGGGTCCGTGGATGAATCCGGAACATCGCCACCGTGAACTTCCAGCCCGGATGATCGGGATTGAAATTCGGATTGCTCGGGGCGTACTTCACATCGCAGTAATTGAACACTCCGTTGAGGCCATACAGCCAGCCATCGGGTCCCCACGTCAACGAGTTCGGAAGCTCGTGCGTATCGGTGCGGCCAAAGCCGGTGACGATGACTTCCTGCTTGTCGGCCATCAGGTCGCCATCGGTGTCCTGGAGGAACAGAATGTCCGGTGAGTTCGCCACCCACACACCGCCATGCCCGACGGCGATACCCGAAGGAATGTTCAGGCCTTCCGCGAATACGGTCACTTTGTCGACGCGGCCATCGCCATCGGTATCTTCCAGAACCTTGATGCGGTCACGCCCCGGTCCCGGCTCGCGGCGGGGATACTCAAAGCTCTCCGTAATCCAGAATCGGCCCTGTTCATCGATGCACATCGCCACCGGATTCATCACGTCCGGTTCGGCGGCCACAAGCTCGACAGAGAACCCCTCGGGAACCGTCATCTTCTGCACGGCTTCCTCCGCCGAAACCGGCGGCCCCGGCGGACGATCGTGCCGTCGCGGAATATCAAGTTTCTGAGCTTCGGCCACTTGAGCGCTGAGGCAGCACACGAACAGCCAGAACAACGAGCGGTTCAAGGACATGGATTACGAAAAGTGCAAAGGGAAAGCGTACGTGTCAGGGTCTGGCACAGTGTGGCCTGCCGGGGCCACACTTTCAACAACACCGACTGATGCGTCTGGTGCTTCAAGAAGAAGCGGGAGCTGACCGGCCGGCGACTCTTGTGCACAGCACTCACTTTCATTCGTGAAATGCAACAGGCCCGCCAGAAATTCATCCGGCGGGCCTGTTGTGAATCATGGTTTGCTGCAACGCATTACTTCTCGTCGGAGGCGTACATCCAGCCATCGAGCGAGGTGCCGTACTCGATCAGCTCTTCGGGCTTGAAGTAGATCGCAATTTCGCGTTCAGCTGCTTCGGGGCCATCGCTGCCGTGCACGAGATTCATCTGGCGGGACATGCCGTAGTCGCCCCGGATGGTCCCAGGAGCCGATTCACGACCGTTGGTGCTGCCCATCAGATTGCGAACCACCAGAACAGCCCCCGGTCCTTCCGCGACAATTGCGACGACGGGGCCACTGGTGATGAATTCTTCCAGCAGCGGGTAGAACGGCTTCTCCACGTGCTCGGCGTAGTGTTGCCGGGCCAGCTCCGGAGTTACCCGCAGCATCTTCAGCCCTACGATCTTCAGCCCCTTGTCCTCAAGGCGAGACAGAAGTCGACCGCAAAGGCGGCGTTCGACGGCATCCGGTTTGAACAGAATCAGTGTGCGTTGCATGAGTTTTGTTTGAGTCGTGCCACATGGCGGTGGCGAGTGGGATACTGGCAACTCGGAGAGTCGCACATCAGCATGCAGAGAATCGTGCAATGAACCCTGTGGGTCAATGTCGATTGTCTCGGCGAATCAGGTCAGTTCATCAGCTTCAGAAACTCGCCGAACAGGTAGTGACTGTCGTGCGGCCCCGCTGAGGCTTCCGGGTGGTACTGCACGCCAAAAGCGCCATATCCGCGGTGGCGAATTCCCTCCACCGTGTTGTCGTTGAGGTTGATGTGGGTCACTTCCGCCCCTTCAGGCAGGGTGCTCGCATCAACAGCAAAGCCGTGATTCTGGGACGTAATTTCGATCCGACCGGTGTCACGATTCAGCACCGGCTGATTCCCTCCACGGTGACCAAATTTGAGTTTGAAGGTCTTGCCCCCCAAAGCCAGTCCCAGCAACTGCTGGCCGAGGCAGATTCCGAAAATCGGCTTCTTTCCCAGCAGGTTTTGAATAGTCTGAATGGCGTAGTCCAGCGGCTCGGGATCGCCAGGGCCATTGGAGAGAAACACGCCATCCGGGTTGAGCGCGAGGATCTCATCGGCAGTGGCAGTTCCGGGCACGATGGTGACCTTGCACCCCAGTTCCTTCAGGTGCCGGGGAATGTTCCACTTCATCCCGTAGTCAATCGCCACGATGTGCTTGCCTTTGCCAGCCCCATTGCGAACGGGCAGGGGGGTTGTGGCGTAGCGGGCAATTTCGTGCAGCTCGCCCGACCATTCCGAAACCTGATCAGGCATCACATCGCGAACAAGATCCTGCCCAACCAGTCCAGGGCTGTTCTGAGCCTTGGCCACCAGAGAGGCATCGTCAAGATCGATGGTCGACAAGACGCCGGTCATCGCCCCCTTCACGCGGAGCTTCTTCACCAGTGCCCGGGTGTCGATCCCTTCCAGGCCAATCACGCCGTTTTCTTTCAGGTAGTCCTGAAGGGGTTGCTCCGAGCGGTAGTTGCTGGGCTCGCGGCACAATTCCTTGCAGATGAAGCCTCGCAGAGAAAGCCCTTTGCTTTCCACATCGGCACGGTTGATGCCGTAGTTGCCGATCAGCGGATAGGTCATCGTGACGATCTGACCGTTATAAGAGGGGTCGGTCAGAATCTCCTGATACCCGGTCATGCTCGTGTTGAACACAACCTCGCCGAAGACTTCGCCTTCGGCTCCAAAATGGCGACCTGTGAAGACAGTTCCATCCGCCAGTGCCAGCTTGGCGAGTTGTTCCATTGCTCTTTCCGTAACGTGGTCGTAGGTACGCACGGCGACCCCGGTTGGGCCACTTGCTGGACGGGAGTTTTAGCACGTTGAGGGGAAAACCTCAAATCTCCCGAACCGCTTTCCTCCCCGCAAATGGTGACGAATCTGTCATCATCGGCCTGATTTTGGCCACGGATCAGTCAGGGCCAATCCGAATGCGGAAAGATCACTCGTCGCCATCAATGTATTCGTAGAACACGTTCCGCTGCCGCGGGATGTACCCCGCATCGCTGATGCAGCGGCGGATCGTTTCCAGCGACAAGTGGAACACCGTTCCGGCCTGAGCGACGACGTTTTCCTCGATCATCAGGCTCCCCATGTCGTTGGCTCCAAAGAACAACGCCAGTTGACCGATCTTGTCCCCCTGAGTGACCCACGAGGACTGAATGTTCGGGATGTTGTCCAGATACAAGCGGGAGACGGCCTGCGTCTTGAGATACTCAAACGCCCCGACCTCGGGAACGGCAGACATATCCACACCTCCCTTGCGCCCGGCGACGGCATCCTGACCATACCACGGAGCTTCGTGCGGAGCCTGATGCGTCCAGCAGATAAAGGCCGTGAATCCGCCGGTTTCATCCTGAGTCTCGCGCAGGCGGTCCAGATGCTCGATGCGTTCTTCCAGTGTTTCCACATGGCCAAACATCATTGTTGAGCTGCTCTTGCCACCAATGCGGTGCCACGCCTTACTCACTTCCAGCCAGCCTTCGGTCAGCACTTTGCCACGGGTAATGGCCTTGCGAACACGGTCCACCAGAATTTCTCCGCCCCCACCGGGCAAACTTCCCAGCCCAGCCTCTTTCAGCCGTGTGAGCACAGTTTCCAGGGGCAGCTTGCTGATCTTGTGAAAGTGCCAGAGCTCCGGCGGACTGAACCCATGGATATTCACTTGCGGGAACTTGGCCTTCATTCCCCGCAGCAGGTCCTCGTACCACTCCAGCGGCAGTTCGGGATGCAGTCCGCCCTGCAGCAGAATCTGATCTCCCCCCAGATCCACCGTTTCCTGAATCTTCTCGTACAGGACATCTTCCGTCAGCACATACGCTTCGCTGTGGCCAACGGGACGGTAAAACGCACAAAAGTCACAGACTGCTGCGCAAACGTTCGAGTAGTTGATATTCCGATCGATGTTGTACGTGCGGTACGGCTCCGGATGAAGTCGCTGCGTCACCGCATGAGCTGCCTGCCCGAGGGCGGACAGGTCGTGAGACTGCAGCAGTTGCAGGCCCTCCTCGCGGGTCAATCGCTCTCCGGCGACAGCCTTATCGAGAATGGGCTGAATTCCTTGATCAACAGCGGCAATCATGGCAGTACAGGGCAAAGGGAGTCGAAATCGTGACGTTACTAAACAAAAACCGCAGTTGGCTCAGGCAGCCAACAAGAGTTTCCCCATCGGGGCGGCAATCCCAGTGGGTCGGATGATAGCAGCCTGCCCGCAACACGCGACCCGGCACGCTGCGAGCCTTGAGGCAGACTATGTTCCCGCCTGCAACATGCGCAGTTCCTTGGGAAGCGGGAATGTCACATGTTCATCGCGGGTGGTGACTTCCTCCACCGTGGCGCCGAATTCACTTTCCAGATGCGTGAGGCATTCCTGCACCACCACTTCGGGAGCACTCGCCCCGGCAGTCATCAGGACCGTCCCTACGTTCTCAAACCAGGCCGACTGCAGTTCCTGCTTCCCATCGATCAGATAGGCCGGCTTTCCTTCAGCCAGCCCCATTTCCATCAGGCGACGGCTGTTCGAGCTGTTCTGGCTTCCCAGCACGATCAGCAGATCCGATTCCCGAATCAGCTGTCGAACCGCATGCTGGCGGTTCGTGGTGGCGTAACAAATGTCTTCTTTGGGGGGCGATTCAATATGCGGGAACCGCTGTTTCAACCGCGAAATCACCGCATTTGCTTCCTCGACGCTCAGGGTTGTCTGCGTGAGATAGGCCAGTTTTGCGTCGGCGGCGAAGGTCAACTGGTCGACATTCTCCGGAGTCTCCACCAGGGTAATGCTCTCAGGAGCCTCGCCCATCGTCCCAATTACTTCGTCGTGCCCTTCGTGGCCGATCAGAATAATGTTGTAACCTGACTGGGCGTACTTGACCGCTTCGATATGCACTTTGGTGACGAGCGGGCACGTGGCGTCAATCGTTCTCAAGTTTCGGGCGCGTGACTTCGCTCGAATCTCCGGTGAGACACCATGGGCGCTGTACAACAGAATCGAGCCTTCCGGGACTTCGTCAATCGCATCAACGAACGTCACTCCCTGGCGTGAAAAGCGGTCGACGACGTAACGGTTGTGAACAATCTCGTGATACACATAGATGTCCGGCCCGAAAGTCCGGATGCACTCTTCCAGACATTCAATTGCCATGTTGACCCCCGCGCAAAAGCCCCGGGGATTGGCCAACAGAATTCGCATCGAAACACCTCGTCAGTAAGCATCCGTGCAGCGGAGCTCCCACTGCCCATCCCCGGAGTTTAGAGGAACCGACAGATTCCTCCACTCTCGATCCGCAATTCGAAGCCGGAACCAACAGAAAACGACGATCCTGCGTCCGTTCCGCGTGATTGACTTCGTCGGGATTCCCCCACGCTGTTCAATCCGCCCTTGCCGATCAGAGCCGTGAACAGCAGAATCGACGCAAATCTTGCGTCGCCTGGGAAGGGGCCATCGCCTGGATGAATCGCCAGCCATTTCAAACGCCTCCACGCTACTGGGAGCCACGCCTGACCCCCTGGTGGGTGAGGCTGTGCCGCCCCTTGCGGCAGCGACAGGTTCAGGTTCGGCAGAAGATCACCTCCATCACCAGCGAAGGTGGCGAGGCTGTTCGCGCAGCCTTTCGCAGCGGAGCGGGCCTGTTGTTCACCCCCAATCACTCCACCCACTACGACTCCAATTGCCTCTACCTCACACTGGAAACACTGGGGTTTCCCTGCCACTTCATGACCGCCTGGCAGGTCTTCGGCGTCTCCAGTCGCTGGGACCAGTGGAGCTACCAGCGGCATGGCTGTTTCAGCGTCGACCGGGAGCGGACCGACCTGAAAGCCTTTCGACAGGCCGTCGACATTCTGGAAACAGGTCGCTGGCCACTCGTCATCTTCCCGGAAGGAGATATTCACCACGTCAACGACCGCGTACTGCCGTTTCGTGAAGGAGCCGCTGCCATCGCCCTTGCCGCTGCGAAAAAACAGACGCGGGAGGTCTTGTGCATCCCCACCGCGATCAAGTTTGAATATCTCGACGATCCGCTCCCCAGCCTGCAACAGGTGGTGGGCCGGTTGGAAGACAGGCTGCTTCTGCGCCGCCGAACCGATCTCCCGCTGATCGAACGCGTGTTTCGCGTGGCCCGCACCGTGCTTTGTATTCAGGAGATCGAAGAATACGGACAGGTTCGGCCCGGCGATCTTCGAGAACGGCTGCAGAACCTTTCCCGCAGCATTGTCGACCGCATCGCCCGTGCAGAATCTCGCCCCACCACCACCAAGCCTATTCCCGAGGAAGTCAAAGACCTGCGTCGGCGGATCATCGACTCGCTCGAACAGTCGACACTTTCGACAGCCGCCCGCGAGCAAAAGGAACGCGAACTCGCCGACCTGTTCATGGCCATTCAGTTCTACAGCTATCCCGGCGACTATCTGCAGGAACATCCGAGCCGCGAGCGTCTGGCCGAAACAGTCGACAAGCTGGAGGAGGATGTCCTCGAAACGGCCTACCCCACCGTTCACGGCCGCCGCCGCGTCCGCATTCTGTTCGGTGAACCAATTCCGATTCAACACAACGCCGGGACTTCCGGGCAGACTGCACAGCTCACCAATCTACTGGAGCAGGAGGTGCAGCAAATGCTCAACCGGCTATCTCGCGTGAATGAGCGACGTGGAATGCCGACCGAGCAATCCTGACGTTACGCCCCGGCAGCCTTCGCAACCCGCTTGGCGCGTGTCTCGGCCCGGGCTTTCATGCGGGCGTCGATCTGTTCCAGTGAATCGTCCGGGATCGCGCTGATCAGATTTCGGGTATAGTCGCATTTGGGATTGGCGTAAATCGCATCGGACGGACCGAACTCGACAATCTTGCCTTCATTCATCACGGCCATCATGTCCGACATGAACTTCACTACGCTCAGGTCGTGGCTGATGAACACATAGGTCAGCCCCCGCTTCTCCTGCAGGTCACGCAGCAGGTTCAGCACCTGAGCCTGTACCGAAACATCCAGCGCGGACACCGATTCATCACAAATAATGAACTGTGGCTCAGTGGCGAGAGCCCGAGCGATGGAGATTCGCTGTCGCTGTCCCCCGGAAAACTCGTGCGGGTACCGCCGCAAGTGAAGCGTCTCCAATCCCACCTCTTCAAGCAGATGAGCCGCTCGCTCCCGGCGGTCAGTGCGGCTGGTACCAATGCGATGCACCTGCATGGCCTCAATCAACATCGCCTCCACCGTCATACGGGGGTTGAGCGAGGCATACGGGTCCTGAAAGATGATCTGCACATTGCTGCGGTACTGCTGCAACTCTTCGCCGTACAACGAGGTGACATCGGTGCCGTTGTAGAAGATCTCGCCTGACGTTGGATTCAGCAGTTTGACGATCGTCCGACCAGTCGTGGTCTTGCCACAGCCCGATTCGCCAACCAGTCCCAGTGTCTGCCCCTGATAAACATCAAAGCTGATGCCATCAACTGCCCGCACTTCGCCAACCTGTCGCTTGAAAATCCCCTTGCGAATGGGGAAGTGCAGATGCAAATTCTGCACGCTCAACAGCGGCGATGCATCCTCCGCAATACACTTCGCATCCTTGCCGGCGGGCGCCAGCTCCGAACCGGGATGCAACAATCGACCACGTCCCGTAAAGGAGAGCGCCTTCAGACGCTCTGCATCGATCTTTTTCTCTACAATCTGATAACTGCCATCCGCATTCTGGCTGGCCGTCATAAAGTCGCTGACCGTCGGCAGCCGGCGGTTTGTGGTCTCCAGCTTCGGTCGGCAGGCGAGCAGCCCCTTCGTGTAGGGATGCTGGGGATCGCGGAAGATCTGGTC
>JAGQPW010000030.1:28607-35921 GCA_020426515.1 Planctomycetaceae bacterium
ATGGTGACGTCGAGTGCAGTCGTCGGCTCATCGGCGATCAGCAGTTTCGGATTGCAGGAGAGGGCCATCGCAATCATGACCCGCTGCTTCTGCCCGCCCGACATTTCGTGTGGATAGCTGTCCACGCGGCGTTCCGGATCGGGAATGCCGACTTCGCGAAACAGGTCGATCGTTCGTTTACGGACCTCTTCGCGAGTCACCTTCTGATGCTGCAGCACCGCTTCCATCACCTGCCAGCCGACTCGCATCACCGGATTCAGCGAGGTGCCCGGCTCCTGAAAGATCATACCGATCTCGTCACCGCGAATGTCGCGCATCTCCGCTTCAGAGAGTTTGACCAGATCGCGTCCCAGATAGGAAATCGATCCCCCGGCGATGCGTGCCGAGACATCGGGCAGCAGCCGCATGATGGTGAGCGACGTCACAGACTTCCCTGAGCCGGATTCTCCCACCAGGCCCAGCGTCTCTCCCTCACGCAGCGTCAGCGACAGGTTCTCCACCGCTTTGACCGGTTCCTGTCCACCGTCGAAGTACGTCTTCAGACCATCAATCTTAAGCAGCATGATCAGGTTGCCGTTCGGACAGAAAAGTTGCGGTTGAAAGAAAATCACGCTCTGACTCCGCCACAACCAGCATCACTTCCAGTGCATGGCCAGTCGTGCGGAAAAGGGCCGAGGTGGAGGGGGAGCAGGCAAGGAATTGTCAGGCTTTGTTCATCTCTCTCTCGAACACTCAATCACAGGTACACGCCATCTCGTTGTTGATCGCATCCACCAGCATTCGCAAACGACCAAAGTCGCGACGATTGAAGTTGAACACAATGCGCGGCAGGTCCTGCAAGTGCTCATCATCGGATTCCAGCGGATGCGCTGCCGCCTTTTCGATGCGACCACTTGCGACAATATCGGCAAAGTCGCGGTTCAACTGGTCCACGAAGGCGGCTGTCGGCTCGGAATGCAGGCGAACGTACAACTTGTCCCGCACGTACCGCATGCTGTTGTACACACAGTAAAAGTGCATCACTTCATGGAAGGCAGCCAGGGGATCGTCGGTCACCTTGAACAGACTCATGTCGGCAGGGGAAATCAGTTCCCGCTTAAGCAGGTTCTGCTCGATGTACTCCTGCCACTCCCGCCAGTACGTCCCGCCCGGTTCATCCACCAGCACAATGGGCATCAGATCGCGTTTGCCCGTCTGCACCAGAGTCAGCGTTTCAAAGCCTTCGTCCTGCGTACCAAAGCCGCCGGGGAACAGGGCGACCGCGTGCACTTCTTTGACGAACAGCAGTTTGCGGGTAAAGAAGTATTTCAGATTGACGAGCTTCTCATCGTTGTTGATGACATAGTTCGACTCCTGCTCGAATGGGAGCATGATGTTCAGCCCCATCGACATCTTTCGTCCGGCCCCCACGTGACCGGCCTCCATAATCCCGCCTCCCGCTCCGGTGACCACGTACCATCCGGCTTCGGCAAACATCTGGCCGAACGTTACCGCGGCATCATATGTGGGGGTCCCGGGCCGCGTGCGGGCCGAGCCGAAGACAGTGATCTTTCGCTGACGTCGATACGGTTTGAAAACTTTGAACGCGTATCGCAGTTCCCGCAGTGCCCGCGAGACGATTTTCAAATCGCCGCGAGTCGCATGATCACGAGCAAACTTGTCCGCTGTTTCTTTGATCTCTTCGATCAGCCGGGCCGTGCCGGTGGAATCCGGAGCATGCTCGGTCGCCAACGGGTGTTCTTCGGAGAGATTTGGCGGAGCAATGCGTTCCGAAGGAGGAAGATGCCCCGTCCCTGCGGGCAGATCAGAATCCATAGTCACGGCGAGTCGCTGTCGTTGGTTTGATGGTCATGCAGCGGGAATGTGGAATCACTCCACATGACGTTCACCTTTCCCGGCCGCTGAAATCTCACCCCGGACGCTCCATTCCAGGCCTCACCCGTCACCGCAGCGCGGTTCACGAGTCAAGCCCCAATGGATTCCAGAGCTTCGGACCGAGTGTCATAGATGGGCCACAACGTGTCCAGTGCAGTTGTATGCAACAGATCGCGAGCCAGGTCGTTCAATTCGCACAGCACCATCACGCCGCCACGAGGCTTGACCTGCTTCTGACATTTCAGCAGCAGCGCCAGAAAGACGCTTCCAAAGTATCGCACCTGACCAAGATCGAACACGATCAACGGAGACTGCATTTCGCGAATGGGATCAAGAATGATCACAGCGGCATTGTCGATGAGCGTCCAGTCGAGGCTTTCAACCGCCCCCTTGACGACGACCACCAGGGCATCTCCGTGCCATTCGAGATCGATGACGCTACTGTCCGTTGCCATCCGTTTCCACCGTCTGTACTACAGGTGTCTTGATTGAGGCCAGTCCGCCGCCTGCGAACCTCCGGGCACCACTGTCCACTGTGCACTCACGACGAACGTCGACTTCGCAAACGTCACCACGCGAGGGGCCTTAAGCTTCGCAGATCTGCTGCATGACAACCAGCCCGCGGCGCGCCACTTCCAGAGGATCTTCCGCCCACAGATCTTCCCGGAACAACTCCAGTGAAATCCACCCGCGATATCCAATCGTCCGCAGGTGACTGAGCACGCGCGGCAGGTCGATAATTCCCTCACCGGGCATCACGCGATCCGGATCACGCTGCTCGTCCGCCGGAGGCGTCGCCGGGGCATCATCGAAGTGACACATCGCCACCTGCTCGGCCTTTAATTCCAGAATCGCTTCATGCCCGCCACCGCCTCGGAAGTCGTGAAACGGGTCCAGCACAATCGTCGCCTCTGAATGCCCGGACCGACGCATAATGTCGATCGCCGCGGCAATCGTATTCACATCCTGCGCGAATCCGAGATACTCCATCGTCGGGCGCACACCGAAGCTCAATCCCAGATCGACCAGTTCCCCATACCGCTGTCCGGCCAACTCAAAGTCCACTGCGCCATGGGGGGGGCCGGCAATCACATGTTTCGCACCAACCGCCGCTGCCTGCCCCAGTCGCCGTTTGCATTCTTCGATGCCCGCGTCGTACTCCGGCCCATCCGGTTCACACCACCCCTTAAGCATGATGGAAGTCGGCACGGCGAGCCCGGAAGCCTCCACCACGCGCCGCAACTCAGCCAGCGTGCCTCCGCTTTCGAGGAACAGATCGATATCGGCATGCCACAATTCAATGCCCGCATACCCCACCTCCGCCGCAATCTCGATCTTGCGGACAATGGGAGTCGGTTTAATGGTGCTGGAATTGAGCGAATAACGAAACGACATGGGACACGTCTTCCTCGATTGAGAGCGAGCGGGGGAGACAAGAATTCAGCCGACACCAATAACAGGTCGCGCCTTCCAGGGCGAGGCTGCGGCCTCCGATGCTCGGAAGAGTGCGACCTGCTGCGGCAGAGAGCGCTATCCCTTCTTCTGCTCCTTTGCCCATGCATCCTTCAGCGTCACTGTCCGATTGAAGACAAGCTTCTCGGGTGTCGAGTCTTGCGAATCGGCGATGAAGTATCCCAATCGCTCAAACTGCACTGCCATGTCACTGGAGACTTCGGCCAGTGACGGCTCCAGCTTGCAGTCGGCCAGCACCTGCAGTGAATTCTCATTCAAAGCCTCACGCCAGGCGTCTCCCTCAGGAATGTCGGCGGGGTCTTCCACCTTCAGCAGGTAATCGTACAGCCGCACTTCGGCCGAGACTGCGTGCTGGGCACTCACCCAGTGAATCGTCCCCTTGACCTTGCGTCCATCGGGAGCGTTCCCCCCTTTGGTTTCGGGATCGTAGGTGCAACGCAATTCAATGATGTTTCCGTCGGCATCCTTGATGACCTCGTTGCACTTCACGAAGTAGGCCCAGCGCAGCCGAACTTCACGATCTGGAGCAAGGCGGAAGAACTTTTTGGGAGCATCTTCCATGAAATCATCCCGCTCAATGTACAACTCCCGGCTGAATGGCACCTGACGCTTTCCGGCGGCTTCGTCTTCCGGATTGTTGACCGCCTCGAGCAGTTCCGATTCCCCTTCCGGGTAGTTGGTAATGACAACTTTCAGTGGGTTGAGCACCGCCATCCGTCGCTCGGCCCGCTTGTTCAAATCGTGACGCAGCGCATTCTCCAGCACCACCATATCCGTCAGCCCGTTGTAGCGGGTCACGCCAATATCGTGGCAGAAGTTTCGCAGCGATTCCGGCGTATAGCCGCGTCGACGCAGCCCGCGCAGCGTCGGCATCCGGGGATCATCCCAGCCAGAAACAACGTCCGCTTCCACCAGTTCCAGCAGTCGACGCTTGCTCATCAGGCAATATGTCAGGTTCAGGCGGGCGAACTCATACTGGTGCGAAGGGAAGATGCCCAGTTTTTCAACGAACCAGTCATACAGCACGCGGTGCGTTTCAAACTCCAGTGTGCAAATGGAGTGCGTCACCTGTTCCAGAGAATCGCTCTGCCCGTGGGCGTAGTCGTACATCGGGTAGATGCACCACGTATCTCCCGTGCGGTGATGGTGGGCGTGACGGATGCGGTACATCAGCGGATCGCGCAAAATCAAATGCGTCGACGCCATGTCAATTTTTGCCCGCAGCACATGCTCGCCATCGGCAAACTCCCCGGCCTGCATGCGGGCGAACAGATCGAGATTCTCCTCAACACTCCGATCCCGAAACGGACTGTTGATGCCCGGTTCCGTCGCCGTGCCGCGTCCCGCCCGAATGGCCTCCAGCGACTGGCTGTCAACGTACGCATCTCCCTGCTTAATCAGCTGCACGGCCCAGTCGTAGAGCTGTTCGAAGTAGTCCGAGGCGAAATGCAGTTCGTCCCATTCGAAGCCCAGCCAGCGGACGTCTTCCTTGATGGAGTCCACGTACTCGACATCTTCCTTAGTCGGATTCGTGTCGTCGAACCGCAGATTGCAGCGTCCCCCAAACTCTCGCGCAATGCCGAAGTTCAGGCAAATGCTCTTGGCATGCCCGATGTGCAGGTAGCCGTTCGGCTCGGGCGGAAACCGCGTTTGCACACGTCCACCATGCGTCCCGGCGGCAATGCTGTCCGCCACAATCTGACGCATGAAATCCAACTTGGGGGCCTCTTCCGTGGACATGGGCAGTGCTGACCTGGGGCAGGGGGATACGAATCAGAATTTCTCAACGGGCCGCATTCTAGAACGACCACTCTCCCGACGGAAGACGACCCGCCGCATTGAAGCCCCCTGATTCGAGAGGTGCAAGCCGCTCTTGAGCGTTAAAACGCTGGCCACCGGTGAACTCAACTGTCACGACAAAGTGGCATGCCTGACTTGCAGGTCAAGGCTGCAGGAGCCATGCCCACATCGCTCGAACAGCTTGGGCATACGAACACTCCACCAGCATATCCTCCCGCCACTCCCCGACCTGCTCCACTGGCGACAGAAAAAAGACATAGCGTCTGCTGCAAATTGTACGGATTGCAGTTGCGTTCGTCTTGTCTGTCTGTTCAAATCAGGTTGCGTTGATCTGGCTGGTTCCGGCCAAGTTGTTCGCAAATCAAGTTTCTAAGTCATTTCTCATCGACGTCATCTAATGACAGGGGGTTTGCATGGTACGTTCCGTCTTGCTGCGACGACGTCCGGGTGCCACCGGATTCACATTGATTGAGCTCTTGGTCGTGATCGCCATCATTGCGATCCTGGTTGCCCTACTGCTACCCGCTGTGCAACAAGCGCGTGAGGCAGCTCGGAGGTCTCAGTGCAAGAATAATCTCAAGCAAATTGGTCTCGCTCTGCACAACTATCACGACAGCATGGGGCTGTTTCCGTTCTCAACCGCAAATTCGTCTTCAAATGCTGGAGATACGCCACCTACGCCACCTACGCCATCGGATGGAATCATTCTGAACGCCACCGGCTGGACGATGCTGTTGCCCTACATGGATCAGGCACCGCTCTACAATCAATTCAATTTCAGTTGGGCCAGCGGAATCCGAAATTTGAATGGAGCAACGTTGCCAGGAGGAACTTCCGCGACAACGAACACAAATCTCAACTTGAGCAGAACGATCATCGACACACTGATCTGTCCCTCCGACAACGGCCCAAGAGTCTATACGAGTGCCAATACTAGCTACGGTTGCGGGGTCACGAACAGTGCCCGGAGTTCCTACGGATTTAGTGTAAACACCGGGAACGGCGGAACAATGTGGTCCAGCTATGGGACGACTACGCGAGCCATGTTTGGCCCAAACTCGAGTTGCAGAATCCGCGACATCACAGATGGGACCACCAACAGCGTGGCAGTCGTTGAAACAACATTGGATGTTGACGACGGAGAAACGCAATCCTGGGCCTGCTCATCGCATGTTGGCCAGGGCATCAACCTGGCCGCAAGCCGTGGAATCAACAACTTTAACTGTTGCTCCTGGAGATCGCCCCCCAATGCCACGACTCAAGTTGGACGAAACGGTGAGTGGGGTGAACCCGGGAGCCTGCATACTGGTGGAATCCAGGTGCTGATGGGGGACGGTTCCGTTCGATTCATGTCCGAGAATATCGACTCCACGACTCGCACCTATCTCTCCAGAATCTCAGACGGTCAGGTGTTGGGAGAATTCTAGGAGCCGACCGGCCCTTGCCACTCTCGACAGTCCATTTGAATCAACGTTCTCTCGTGATCATTGAATCCTGACCTGAATCCGTACATCTGGGATTGGCAACAACTCATGAACCGACTTCACAACTGCGTTTTCGTCTTCGCTGTGCTCACATGTCTGGGATGTGGTCCAGCGGCCAGGGAAGCTCCCAGTGATCTGCTCCCGGTTTCCGGGACTCTCACGATTGATGGCGAACCCGCTTCGCATGTGACCATTGTCTTCACTCCAGATAACGCCACAGCAGGACAAGGTGGCTATACCGTCACAGACGACAGTGGTCACTTCGAAGTCAAACACATGTCCAACGTAGAAGGGGCGAATGGAGTTGAGCCAGGGAGCTATGTGCTGTCCTTTTCAAAACTGACGATGCCGGATGGAAACCCCATACCGGAAGGAAAAGATGCAGCAGATGTGGGCGCGACGGAGTCATTGCCCAAAAAACTGTCCAGCCCTGATCCCGAAAGGCCGGCCCATATCCTGAAAGTTGACGAAGCGAAGACGGACGTGAAGCTCGATCTGAAGACGAAGTAACCAAACTGATTGGTTGAGCACGAGTCGGTCCGGTTCCACCCGACAACGCAGGGCTGCATTTGGCTCAGTGCCAATGCTCGTCCGGTGGAACTGGACGTACTCGGCGGCGTGGATCGCCGGGTGCCTCAAAAAGAATCCCAACCAGCGGTTCCCCAACGTCGCAGCACTCAAA
>JAGQPW010000030.1:36020-44382 GCA_020426515.1 Planctomycetaceae bacterium
GAGTCTCTGGAACGCTGCGTGTGAAACTCTCGCAATGAGCGGTGAGGGGCGTGTTGGTCTCTTATCCCAAGCCCGGAAACGTGCGGTGCAACAATCGGGACAGATGCATCCAGAGCGGTTCCGAGGCCAGTGATATACGGGCAGTTCCGACTTGATTGAGCCACTGGAGGGCCGGGGCCGAACGGTCCAGGGCGATGCGGACTTCGTGGACGGGAGGCTGGAATTCCACGGCATCGTCGACGACGGAGACGGGCAGGCGACCATCTCTCAGCAGCGCTGGGGGGACTTCCATTAGCGGTCGAGCGGAGACTTCAGCCACGCGGCCCAGCACAATGGCGCCTCCCATTTCTGGAAGCGAAAGGCGAACGGACTGGTCTCGTTGCAGGTTGGGCAAATCGACCTGGGCGACATACAGCACAGCGGCTCGCTCCTCGGAGACAATGCGGGCCGCTTCGTCCCCCGCCCTCAGCCAGAGCCGATCGCCGCGAGTTTCCAGCAGCGGTGAGGCCCGCTTCCGATCGGGGAGCGGAACAGCGAGTCGGGCGGCTCCCGGAATGACGGTGCCAGTTTGCGAGGCGACCAGTTGCAACCTCTCCAGCTTCTCTTCGTGCCGAGCCAGCCTCTCGCTTGCATCACGCAGCTGCGTCTCTGCCGAGGAAACTTCCGCAGCCAGACCGGGATTCTGAATCATTCGACTTTCGAGCGTCTCCAGTCGACGCTGTTGACGCTGCTTCGTTGTGCTGAGTTCCAGCCGCTCCTGTTCCAGCCGGTCGTTGGAGAGTTGCCACATCACCTCTCCCTGAGTGATGTGAGTTCCGGTCTGAATCTGCTGATCAAGCAGTCCGTCCAGCAGTCCCGGAACGGTGACAAAGATCGACTGTTCCTGTTTGGCAACGACCCGAATGGGCCCCGAGACACTGCGTGGCACGGGGACGAACAGCAGGCCAATCAGCAGTAGCGGCAGAAGTGCGGTGCCGAGATAAATTCGCCAGTGCCCCATGTTGATTCCCGCGACTCCGCTGGTTGATCCCACTTCACCGCTCGACTGCAAGGCTCGCCGAAACAGCAATCGAAAACGCTGCATCGCTCCTCTCGCACGCACGGCAATCATAGCGGCTCCCGCAGCCACCACGAGTGCTCCCAGTCCATACGGTTCCAGCCACTGGTAAAGTGCCCAGAGGATGACCCCCAGAACCATCCACAGGTAGAGCCACGAACAGAGGCCAAACAGGCCAAGGGCCAGTGTCCGCCCAAACGCCCCCGCACTGCCATCTGGCGTAACGCCCCACAACAGTTTCATCCACCAACGCTGCAGAACGGACAGTGCCCGAGGCCGCAGGTTGGGCACATCCACGAGGTCGGTCAGAATGTAATAACCGTCGTAGCGAAGCAGGGGATTGCCGTTGAGCAGCAGTGTATTGACTGAGCAGAACAGCATTACCGGCAACGCCATGGAGTGAATCATTCCCGGTTCAGACAAAACCCAGGCCCACGCCGCGATTGCCGCGAACACAAGTTCCACCCCCATTCCCGCAGCTCCAACTGCCGCCCGCTGCCAGCGGCTCTTGAGCAGCCACGCGTCGGAGACGTTGCAATACAGGCAGGGTATCCCCACAAGCAGCATCAGTCCCAGTTCGCGGCATTCGCCCCCCATCCGTTTACAGACAAAGGCGTGCCCCAGTTCGTGGCAGATCTTGATCACGGCCAACACCCCGGCCAGCATCACCAACCGGCTTCCCTGAGCCGCCGCGCCCGCGGCACGCAATTCTCGAACAATCTGAGGCAATTCCGAAATGGCCACCACGGCACCAGAGAATACCAGCAATGCTGCTGCAATCAGCGCCGGGGTTGACATCATCCAGGAGACGACGGGCAACAGCGCTGTGAGCACGCGATCTGGATCGATGCCTCGAAAACGAATGGCCAGCGGGCTGGCCAGCCATTGCCAGCGCGATCGACCACGCTGCTGACTTGCTGCGGCGACCAGCGCCGCCGCCTGCGCTGGATGATCCACAACCAACAACCCCTGAGACCACAGCTGCTGAACGAACTGCATCACTTGTGAAAGCGTCAGTTCCTGCGGAGCAAACAGCCGCGAGAATCGCTGCACCACGTCCTTGAGCGACGTCCTGCCATCGAGTTGCTGCAGAATAAAGTGTTCTGCCTGATGCAGTTGATAGAATCGCTGGGCAAGGGGGTCTTTGACCGACCAGCGGGGCGTTGCGGCTCCCACCGCCACAATGACAAGATCGGTCCGCCGACGGAATGGCAACGGCTGATCGGGGGACATCAGGACTTCTCCGCTTCCGGAAGCGGGATCAACAGCTCAGCTGGTTCACCTGCCCGCAGCACGCCTTCTTCGTTCTCGATCTCGGCCCAGATGCGTGATTGTCCGTTGACGGAATTGACTTCCGGATCAATGAAGGTGACGACACCCGGCAGCACAATTCGCTCGCCGCCACGCATGACGACGAGCTCAACCGGCTGGCCAATCAACTGTTGAGGCAATGCCCCGCTAACGAATCCCTGGGCACGGACACGATTGAGGTTCACAATTCGGCACAGCGGCGAGCCAAGCGGCATCCATTCGCCCGCCTGAAGATCGACCCGCGTGACCAGGCCGGGACCAGGGGCAATGATCTTGCGGCGCTCGACCTGACGGCGCGCCAGATCGCGATCCGCCTGGCGAAGTTCCACCTGCAGCGTCTTCTGCACCATGTCCTGTTCAGCCTGCTGAATCTCCAGTTCGGCACGTTCCATCGCCAATCGCAGACGGTCAACCTCCGTGGCGGAAACCGTTCCCGGATATTTCTTGTTCGTCTCTTCGGCACGCTGCAACTCAGCGCTGGCCACTCCCAGATTTTTCCGAGTCAACTGCACTGCGAGATCGTTTTTGGCTGCGGTCATGGCAATCTTGAGCTCAGCCTCGGCACGCGTCAGGGTGAGCTTGGCATCATCGTCACTCAGCTGCGCCAGCAGCTGTCCAGCGACAACCTGATCTCCCGGGTGAACATGGACCTCGCGGAGAAGTCCGAGATCTTCGCTGGCAACATCGATGTCGTCGATCAGCGAGATCACTACACCTCGGACCGGCACCATCTGCTGCGCGTGAACCAGTTGCGTCCACATCAGCAGACATACCCCAGAGATCTGCCACCCGCTGAATCGCAGTCCAAGTCTGCCCACGTTGTACACTCCAGAGTTTCAGGTGGAATTGACTATCGTAAAATGCCTTCAATTCGCTGCGGCTCGGGCATAGGCACCTGCGGTGGCCGGTCGTGCAGCAGCAGGTAGCTTGTCCCCTGCGGCCCAGCGAAATCCGGTGGAGGCGCCACGCGGTCGGGGTCTTCATGTGTCCGCCACGAGCCCAATGTCACTTTGAATTGCCTGATGTTCTGCCCGGCGTCTCCGGCGCGAAGGACCTCGAAGTCGACGGTATCCCGTGGCGATTTTTCGGTCAGAAAACTGACGAGATCATAGAATGACCGAATCCGTCGGCCATCGGCCGTCAGAATTCGGTCCCCCACGGCAAGGCTGGCCCGATCAGCGGGACTGCCGGGCATGACCTCGCGGATCTCGCACGAGTCCTGATCCACGCCCGCCCGAATCCCCAGACTGGCCCCTCGTTCCTGGACCACCATTCCTGGCAGCCACCCGGTCAGCATGCGGACATCATTGGCATCAACGCCACTCCCCTTAATCACGTACACCACCAGCCCCGTCCAGCGGGAAAAGCGACGCAGGTGCCACAAGTCTTCCGGCTTTCCCTTCCAGCTGTCGTGCAGCCAGATTGACCAGGGGATGGCCGGGGGCCCAAAGCCGACCCCTGTTCCCGGAGCATCAGGCAGAGCGGGGCGAGCCATCATCGCTTCTGGTGAATTGGGATTGCGGTAAGTCACCGCGCCGCCCAGCCGTTCAATCGCCAGTCGAGCCCGTGATTCACGCAACTGGCTGTTGCGGATCAGTGTCGATTTCGCCGCAGCCCCAAGCGGCCCATCCTGAAGGGAAAGATACTCGAGCCCCTGTTCGGCCAGTTCTCCCCGTGATCCGGTGTCCGACAGCATGATCTCTTCGAGAATCCGCACACGGAGAACACACGATTCGGCACTTGGCTCGGAGAGACCATCGACAAGTTCCGGAAGCTGTTCCAGTGGAACGTCCCGCAGAGACTTCCGCGCCTGTTGCCGAATGGAATAATCCGCTGACGACAGCCGTTCCAGTAACTGTTGGACCGGCGAAGCGGGCGCATCATCAGCCCTGACGGGTTCCTCGCAGAAACCCGCCCAGCCGAACCAGATCACTGTGCAGAGAATGCAGTACCGCAGCATCTTCAAAACCATGTGGCCACACGTCCGGGAAGTCTACACAAAACCGATCCGCCGGGACGAGATCAGCTTGAGAAATGTGTCTCGCCAGTCTCGTTTCACTACCTGGATGACTCCCGATCAATTCAATTGCATTCGCAATCGCCGCAGGCAATGATCCAGAGACTGGCTGTGAGTACAAGAATTTGCTCACTTTCTCAATCGGACTGATCGCCACGGAAGGCTGCCCCAGTCCAGTGTCTCAGAGGTCTTTGTGAAGGAATTCATGATGTCTGGCACAACGTTCAGGCCAGCTCACGCTGGGCCCGTGTTGACCTGCGTACTGGGTCTGCTGACATTTCTCGCGCCGGCAGCCTCAATCTCCGCGGCCCCACCGGCAACTGTCGCGGAGGCCGTCAAGGCCCTGGACCTGACTGGACTGCCACTGATGAAGGGAGCTCAGGCCCCAACGAGCCAGAGCGTTTCCCTCCTGTCATATCGAGTCGTCGCCGATTGCCCGACGGCCTACGCATTCCACAAGAAGTCACTGACTGAACAGAACTGGACGGAACAGCCGGGGGCAGTGACCACCGAGCAGTATGCCAGCGGGACATTCACACATCATGGTTTTGTCGTTTCGCTTTCGGCTGTGCCACTGGGAGATCCTCAGCAGCCGGGCGTGATCTTCGTCTCCCTGACACTGCATGGGAACGTCGACCTGAAGTCGCTCCCGCGTCCGGCGGGTATGTCTGAAATCTATGTCGGTCCGCAGGTCGCGATGTACTCCACGTCCGCCCCCGTGGAAGAGACCGCTGTGGCCTGCCGAAAGTTACTGGTCGAGGACGGGTGGCAGCCCTACGGCAAGGCTCCCGGAGTTGAGTGGTTCAAGCAGAATGCCATTCGGCTGACAGTGTCCGTCTCCGCCGCTCCGGCGCAGGCTGGCAAGACAGCAGTCAGTTTGAGTGCCGAACAGCTCTCTGCCGATGTCCCCGCCCCCGCAGAAACGGTCCAGCTGCAATACGCCGATTCCACCAAACAGGTGCTGTTCGACACCAAGGACCGTGAGGAAGACATCGTGGCGTTCTACCACGAGACGCTTGGCAAGGCAGGCTGGAAGGCGACGACCGAAAACCCGGTTTCCGTCGACTTCAAACACATCCTCATCTTCCGCAATGAGCCCGGGGATCTGTTCACACTGGAGATGTATCCCGTCAAGGATGAAGGCGTTCTGCGGGTGACCTTACGACATCAGTCCGCCGCCGAAGTCGCCGCACAGGAGAAACGGCTGAATGAAGCAATGGCCGCAAAGAAGAAACTGGAGAACACCCCAACTTCGAAGGTGAGCATCGCCTTGCCGGCGGGAGCCACACTCGCGGAGTCATCGCCCACGCGTATTGAATTCACGGTCGCCAGCGGGCAGGGGAAGGCCGCTGCGGATGCACTGCGGAAATCGATGCAGGAAGCTGGCTGGAAAGAGGAGGTCACCATCGCTGATGGCAAGGTAGGCGACATCACCTTTCAAAAGGGGAATCAGGAGGTGTCGCTGAGCTATGTCGATCCCGGATTTATACCTGCCGAGTTCACCCTGCGCGGGCGGCAGGTGGAGCTGGAACCGGCCAGGCCCGGCAAGTGACGCTCGCCCATGCGGCGAGCGTCGACCTGGGACAATTCTAATTTTCCAGGTTGGCAACAGCCTGAGCCACTTCGGTCGCATTCGCACGATCACCATGCGTCATGCTGACTTTCCGATAGCGCACTTTGCCATTGGAATCGATCACAAACGTCGAAGGATATGCCGTTTCACGCGGGGCATCCCAGCGTAGTCCGTAGGCATTCGTGAAGGAGTAGTCCGGATCGAGCAACATCGTAAAACCGGCAGGCAACTCCGTCCCCTGCAGAAACTCTCCGGCTCGCAAGTTCAGTTCCAGCGCCGGTCCGGGATAGATCAGCAGCACATTCGCCGACTTGAGTTCCCGGGCCTTGCCGATCAGGCTGCCAACCTGTTGAGAACAGGCAGGACACTGGTAACCGGGATACCCGCGCAACACGGCCAGAACCACAGGTCCCTCCTTCAGCACCTCCGACAGCTTGACCTTCCCTTGTCGCGATCCGGCGACAGCCTGCAGTTCGAAGTCCTGTGCAGCATCTCCAACGCCCGGCCTCGTAGCCGCGCGATCTTCGGCTCCGCAAGACGTCGCGAACCCCAGTGCAAGTACCGTCATCAACAGGGCCATACCCTGCGTCGATTGAGTCAACATATCAGTTCTCTCCAGTGAAACGCTTTGAGTGAGGAAGTCACCAGCGGCGACACCAAAGACTTTAGAGTGACAGATGCAGCCTTTCTGTTAGCTGGGCCACAGTTGTCGCACAAACCTCTCTTTTGCTGATTCCGATTTAAATCTGACGATTCGCCGCGATGGCTTTCACTTCTATCCAGGCGAAAATCCCAGCGGCACGTATGCTCCGTCCCCCCATTGATGGGATGCAGGTCGATTTCACATCCCGACGCACCTCACTCGGTTCTCAAGAGAACTCGCGGTACACTTCCAGATATCGCAACCGATTGGAATAAAGTTGAGGATTCAGAACATGCGGATGTTTTGCGAGGGAGAATGGGTCGACCGAAATCAGGTCGTTGAGGTCACCAATCCTTTTGATGGATCGGTCATCGACACTGTTCCCGCAGCGACCGCCGATGATGTGCGATGGGCAATCAACACGCTGGAAGCGGGTGCCCGGGTCATGCGGCAGTTGACTGCCTTTGAACGGAGCCAGATTCTCGACAAGGCGGCCACCCTCGTTCGCCAGCGGGCCGACGAAATCGCCCGCACCATCAGCAGCGAAGAAGGCAAGATCCTGGCCGAAGCTCAAATCGAAACGCAGCGTGGGGCCGATGTCCTTCAACTCTCAGCCGAAGAGGCTCGTCGATTGGCGGGCGAGATGATTCCGCTCGAAGGGGTACCGGCGGGTGCTGGCAAGCTGGGGTTCACGCTCCGTGTTCCTTGCGGCATCGTCGCCGCGATTACGCCGTTCAATTTCCCATTCAACCTGGTGACGCACAAGGTCGGCCCCGCGATTGCTGGTGGAAATGCAGTGATCATCAAGCCGGCCAGCGACACGCCCCTCTCCGCACTCAAGCTCGTGGAGATTCTGCTCGAAGCAGGATTGCCTCCCTCCGCCATTGCCTGCATCACCGGCTCTGGACAAGTTCTGGGGCAGGCGATTTGCGAAGACGCCCGCATTCGCAAGATCAGCTTTACGGGGTCGTATGCCGTGGGTGACCAGATCTGCCGCATGGCAGGGATGAAGCGGGTCACGATGGAACTGGGCAGCAACAGCCCGGTCATCATCATGGATGACGCCGATCTCGATCTGGCGGCACAGGCCGTCACCTCCGCAGGCTATGCCAACGCCGGACAGGTTTGCATCTCGGCCCAGCGCATCCTCACAAGTAACCGCATCGCCGGAGACTTTCTGGACGCCCTCAAACCGCGTGTGGATGCACTCACCGTTGGCAACCCACTGGACCCCGAAACGCGTATGGGCCCGATGGTGCGGGAGGCGGATGCTCAACGGGTTGAACAGTGGGTGAACAACGCCGTAGCTGGAGGAGCCCGGCTGGTGACGGGCGGAAAGCGCACGGGGACCATGTACAGTCCCACGATTGTCGATCAGGTGGCCCCCACGATGCAGATCAGCTGCGAGGAACTGTTCGGCCCGGCCGTAGCTCTCACACGGTTCGACAATATTCACGAAGCCATTGCCGTCGCCAACGACAGCCCCTATGGTCTCGCCGCTGGCATCTTCACCCGCGACCTGGAACGAGCCATGCTGTTTGCCAAAGAGGTCGACAGCGGCAACATTCACGTGAACTGGTCCAGCCAGTGGCGGGCCGACTTCATGCCGTACGGTGGTCTCAAGCACAGCGGCATGGGCAAGGAAGGTCCCAAATACGTGCTGCAGGAAATGACCGAAGAGAAGATGATTGTCCTGCACCTGCGCGGGGCAGACTCCTGAACAGTCCAGCGCCCATTTACCTTACCTCCACGCCATTCACA
>JAGQPW010000310.1 GCA_020426515.1 Planctomycetaceae bacterium
CGACACGATCGTTGAGTTCGGCAATCCGCTCTGTCCGATTCCCTGACTTGGCGACCGTCAGTTTGCGGATCTCCCCGTGAACACGACCCAGTTCGCGTTTGACGTCCCCCTGTTCCCGACGCGCGGCGTCCAGTTCCCCGTTGGCAAGGGACTGGGCCTGGCGGACAACCTCGGCCCTCAGCGCGGGATCGTGGGCGATCCCCCGAATTTCGTCGACCACAATCTGCTCCACCTCAGGTGCCGACAGCGATCGCGACGGACAGGCACGAACACCGTTCTGGATGGCCTTGGTGCATTTGTAGTACCGGTACCTCCGCTTCCCCTTGTTGGTGAACGTGTGCGTCATCTGACGGCCACAGGCTTTGCAATGCAGGAGTCCCCCGAGTATCGCCCCGTGGCGATTGCGAACCTCGCAGCCACCATCGCGACCGTTCTTTTGCAGTCGACGTTGAACCTCGGCAAAAGTCTCGTCCGCGACAATCGCTTCGTGTTCGCCAGCGTGGACCTCGGACTTATGCTTGATCCGACCGACATAGAGCGGGTTGGTCAACAACGCATGCAGGGCGGACTTATCGAACGGCCGACCACCCCGCTCTTCCCCCTTCTTGGTTCGCCAGGCTTTGTTGGTCCATCCGCGTCGCTCCGCTTCCTGAACCACAGGCAACAGTGCCCCATGGTGAACGTAGAGCCGGAACAGTTCCCGAACTTGTGCAGCCTCGGTGGAGTTAATGACCAGTTTGGGACTCGGACCGGACCGATCGATGTCATAACCCAGGATCGGAATTCCACCGGCCCACTTCCCTTTCCGCCGCTGGGCCGCAATCTTGTCCCGAATCCGCTCCCCGATGATCTCTCGCTCGAACTGGCCGAATGAAAGCAGGACGTTCAGCATCAGCCGCCCCATCGGCGTCGAGGTATTCATCTGCTGAGTCACCGAGATAAACGACACGTCGTGCTGTTCGAACGTCTCCACCATTTTCAGAAAATCGAGCAGGCTGCGGGACAATCGGTCGATTTTGTACACCGCGACCAGGTCGACACGCCCCGCCTGAATGTCGGCGATCAACCGCTGCAAAGCCGGACGGTCTGTGTTTCCACCGGAGAACCCGCCGTCATCATATCGATCTGGCAGACAGGTCCACCCTTCGCTGCGCTGGCTGACAATGAACGCCTCTGCCGCTTCTCGCTGTGCATCCAGGCTGTTGAACTCCAGATCCAGGCCTTCGTCAGAGGATTTTCGCGTGTAGATGGCACAACGAATCTTTTTGGGCTCTGGCTTCGACGTTGCACGGATCATTTGCTCTCCTCCAACTTGAAGAACCGGAACCCATTCATATGGCTCCCCGTCACGGCCTTGGCGACGGCGGAGAGCGATTTGTAGAGATCGCCAGCGTATTCGAACCCATCTGCCCGAATGTGGACCTCGATCTGACGCCCCTTGTACGTTCGGAAAAGTGTGGTCCCAGGATTCGGTAACCGGGAGTCGAAGACCAACGGCTCGTCCACCCGCTCGACGCGCACCGGGATCGACACCGTCCTGGGCGGCGTCACCCGAGCATCCGCATCGTTGGCAAACTCCTCAGCTCGGCGACGGGCTCGTTCGCTCAGATCGCCTTCGGCGTTGGCCTGCAATCGCCACGCGATTCGGCGAATCAGCCATTGCCGATGTCGAGACCGCGCTGGTTCGCCACAGACCTCTGCATACTTCTCCTGAAGCTGGCCAGCACTCAGTCGCTGCATCGCGGCGACTTCGGCATTGATGTCGAATGGTTTGGAAATGGTCATGAATGTCCTTTCGATAGGTCTCTGAAACGGTTCACCCGCACGCACAGTGAGCCTCAATCGGCGGAGTGAATCAAGGCCCTCTCGTCAGAAATCGCGTGCATTTTTCCTTACAGAATTCAGCGAATTGCTGCTGGAGATGTGTGCGTCATCGAGGTAACTCATGTCATGTCGCCCGCGTCATGCCAGCCACGAAGCAGCTGACGTTGAATTTCCTGATCAACTCAAAATGGGAGAACAGCATGAACGAACCCGAAGAAACACTACGAGG
>JAGQPW010000311.1 GCA_020426515.1 Planctomycetaceae bacterium
CAGTCCACATCACGTCCGAACCAATTGATGCGGCCGCTGGAGAGGGTGACTCGTTCTCCCCCTTTCTTCCAGACTTTTTCGCCGTCGCGGTCTTTCGTGATTTCGGCGGTCAGCGATGTGGGAAGAACCTGGCCGGTCACGGGATCCGAACCAGTCAACACCAGAATGTCGCCGACGCCTCCTTCAATGATCTGGGCTTCGATGGAAGCCATCCAGGTGTTGGCATAGCCACCATCTGGCCCCCAGCAATGGACCAGAATGCCGGAATCGCGTGCCCGGTCAACTCGATTGCCCCAGGTCTTGTCACCCCATTTGAATTCAACAATCAGGTGATAGTCACGATAGGAACGGTTGGTAATCAACCCGCCGTAACCGTTGCCGGAGACATGGATCATCCCATCCTTGACCGTGAACACTTTCTCGGGGTCGGAGTACTGTGAGTCACGAATCCAGGTATAGAAGCCTTCCAGGTTGCGACCGTTGAACAGCTTGATGGGACCATCGGTCGGGCTGATGGCGCTGTCGCGAGACGGCGGTACGGCCGGAGCGCCCGGCAGCTCTCGGATCGAGATATTACGAAAGGCCACCGGATCGTTATGCCCTGCGAAACCGAAATGGCCGCTCTTCCGCTTTGCTCCCGCGGGAACGGCACCATCTTTTGACTCTTTGACTTCCGACAAGTCGGCGTCGAGAATTGTGAAACCGTTCAACTCGACCTTCACATGCGAGCCACGTACGGTAACCCGCTGGAAATTCCACTCGCCGGTCGGTCGCAAATAGCCTTGATGCGCTGCCACGAGCCCGTAGACCGAACCGTGGTATTGCCGCGGATCGAGCTTGGCATACTTTGCATCGCCAGAATCGAGTACTTGCAGCTCGAGTCCGTCCAGATGCGGCTGGCCATTGCCTGGATAGCGGATCGCGAGCCCGTTGTTGCCGCCCGGTGGGAGCCTGAATTCCAGTTGCGCGACGAAGTCGGCGTATTCCTTCTCAGTGAAAATCGTGCCGCCTTTACCTTCCTTGCACACAATCGCACCGTCAACGACCTCGTAATTCTCGAGTTCACCGGTCCAGCCGGTGAAGTCTTCGCCATTGAAAGCACTCTTGAAGCCAGCGTCCGCTTCATCTTGAGCGAGGATGGCGTTGGCTTCATCCGCCGGAATCTCACGGAGATAGATGTTGCGAAAGAACAATGTGTTGCCGTGGTTTTGCAGTTCGATCTGCCCACGAGGATAGATTGGCAGATTGCGATCCCAGATGTTTTCCATCACGACGTTATCGGCGACCAGTTGATCGTTCAGTCTGATTGTCACTCGCTCGCCGACCATGCGAATGAAGAACGTGTTCCACTGACCAACCGGATTGTCAGCTTTCACGAGCGGAAATCTCGGATTGTTCCTGTTGTTCCACAAGGCCCCGGAGCCATTTTCCGCCCCGTGGCGAAAGTAGTCTTCGAATGCAGTGTCCCAGATTTGCACTTGGGGACTGCCTCGCAGATAGATGCCGCTGTCCCCACCTTCAAGGATCTTCCAGTCGACGTAGAGTTCGAAGTCGCCGTACTCCTTGGCGGTGCAGAGGCTCTTGCCCTTCCCGTCAAACTGCAGCACACCATCAACGACTTTCCAGTGTGCCCGCATCAACTCATCCGCTTCCTTCTGGGCGATCGACAATTCTTCACTCGACATCGCAGCGCGTGTCTTGGGATTTCCCACCAGCCCTTTCCAACCGGTCAGGTCTGCCCCGTTGAATAGCGGCGTGAAGCCCTGGGGCACTTCTGCCTGGGCTGCTGATTGCAGTTGGAGTGATCCAACCGTTGTCAGAAGAATGATGGTGGTTGCTAAAGCCGAACGAGAGGGGCGTTTCATCGTTTTTTCCTCGTGGTGTGGCATGGTGAATCCGCATCTTTCGCAGGAATGCCGGAAGTCCGGTTGGAATGGTTCTGGTGTGTCATGTTCCTTTCAAATCCCCCGGGCAACAACGCCTTGCCGGTACCGAGTCTCGCTGCCGCTCCGCTGGAGAAGTTGCAAAGTCATGATGCGTTGCG
>JAGQPW010000312.1 GCA_020426515.1 Planctomycetaceae bacterium
GGGGGGTGGTGTCGTTGTGGAAGCCGTGGTTGACGCCTTCGTAAACGAACGCTTCGAATGACTTGCCATTCTCCTTGAGTGCGGCCTCGAAGGCAGGGGCTCCGGCGAGAATGCGTTGGTCGAGGCCCGCATTGTGGATCAGCAGTGGAGCTTTAATTTTGGGGACATCGGCTGGGTCTGGCTGGCGTCCGTAGAATGGAACTGCGGCGTCGACGAGATCGGGAATGCGAACGGCCAGTTGATTGACCATCCCGCCTCCAAAGCAAAAGCCGACAACGCCCAGCTTGCCGGTGGAGAACTTGCTGGCATCGAGCCATTTGGCGGCGGCGATGAAGTCCTGTGTCATCTCTTCGCCATCGCGTTTGGCCTGCATGGCTCGGCCATCGTCGTCGTTGCCGGGATACCCGCCCAGCGGAGTCAGGGCATCGGGAGCGAACGCGAGAAATCCGTCCGTGGCCAGTCGGCGTGTCACATCGGCGATGTAAGGATTGAGTCCGCGGTTTTCATGAATGACGAGCACAGCCGGGAACTTGTTGCCTTCTGCCGGTCGGGCCAGCAGCCCGTTGATGGTGCCGCCTCCCTTGGGGGATTCATAGCCGATGGTCTCCGTGCGAATGCGCGGGTCATCGGCTTTGACCTGTTCCGCCCAGGCATAGTTGGGACTCAGACTCGACACCAGAGCTTCGATGGTGAGACCACCCACGGCGAATGTCCGCAGGTGTTTGACATAGTCGCGGCGATTCATCCGCCCGTGAGCGAACTCGTCATAGAGGTCGAGGACTTTCTGGTCAAAATCAGAGGCTTGCTTGCGTTGCATGATGAGGCCTTGCGACGTTTTCGAGGAGTGTCGTCTTGGGTGTTGCAGCAATCACGTCGTTATGACGCTACGGCGCGTTTCAGGGTAGTCAATTCTTCGCTCGGAATCACTTCGAGCAGTCCCGCAGGATGTGTGACCGACTGTCACGAGGGGGGCAATCAGGCCTCGCTGTGTGCCACAGCTGGCTTGTCCCAATCCTGTTCGTCGCGAAGTTTGATCGATGCCGGGTTGGGGCGGCAAGGAGCTGTTCGAGCGTGAGCCGGAGTGGTCGCGAGGCTGCATGAGCAGGAGAACGCTGCCCCTACTGGCACATTCCCACTTCGCAGTTTGCACGAAGTATTCGATCAGGCGACTCAACCGTCCAGCCTTGGATTGGTGCCGGTAGGGGGGCGGCAAGAGTGGGCAAATCAAAGCGAGGCAGCGTCGGAATGGCGGGCTGATGGCTGCGCTGCTCCGCTGGCCAGTTTCATCAAGGAACCCTGTTTGGTGGGATTTTGATTGCCATTCGGTCTGGGCTATGTGTATCGTCTTGATGCGGACTGTAGTATCAGTTCGGCACGCGCTTGTTCAGTTCTCGCTAATCTGGAGTGCAGAAGATGATGAGCAGTATTTCGCTTGGGGAGTTCAGGTGGCCGTTTGAAGATCGTCACGGCAATGGGAAACGCGGGTTCACTCTGATTGAATTGCTAGTGGTCATCGCGATCATCGCCATTCTCATCTCTTTGCTGCTTCCCGCTGTGCAGCAGGCACGCGAGTCGGCTCGACGCAGCCAGTGTAAGAATAACCTCAAGCAGTGGGGGCTGGCTCTGCACAATTACCTCTCCACACATAGTGTCTTCCCACCTTCTCAGGTGGCGAATGGCGATTGCCGAACGAATGCTTCCAATCCGTCGCCATGTTCCATGAACATGAGCGGCCTGGTCCTGCTTCTGCCCTTTACCGAACAATCGGCCGTTTACAACAAATTCAATTTCAATCAGGCATTCGGAACACGCATCAGCAGTGATGGGACGGCGATCTGTTCCGGAACCGCGACGGCGAACATCAACGTGGCCAAGGCGGCGACGAACTCACTCAAACTGATCAGTTGCCCGTCCGATTCCACTGCCTCTTACAGTACATCCTACGCCCATCGAACGAGCTACGATTTTATTGTCCCCTATGACCACCTGACATGCTCCGTTTGGAGCACCCGATCAGCGACAAG
>JAGQPW010000313.1 GCA_020426515.1 Planctomycetaceae bacterium
GACGGCTTGAATCACCGTCCGAGTGGCCAAGAGGACGCTGTCCAGATTCTGGGCCGGCGACGACCGCTTCATGCGGTCAGATCTCCATTCCGAGGGTAACGGCGTGCGAAGTCAAGTTGCTCAATTGCCCGCCATTTCGGAGGGATTGCGCGCCTCCACCAGCTTCTGAAACTCCACCAGGATCTCCGGATGATTTTGTGACAAGAACCGCACGATGCGAGCATTGTCGAGGAGCTTCTTGAGATAGCCGTTGACGATCACCAGGTTCAGCACATTCTTGCCGTGTGACTCTTCAATCAACTTGAACTCGCGACCCAGGCTCGCCATTTCGTGTTCCATGCGGGCCACGTCTTCCGGGGACAGTCCGCGAACTTCCTTAGGACGCTCCTCCTCAATCAGCTGGTCCGGTGGCGTCGCTGCGACCAAGCACTTCACGTAGCCCTCCGAATAGTTGCTCGCAGCGCAGATGAGTTCCGCCACCTCGATCTGGCGAATTGGTTTCAGCCGCCTCAGCTGCCGAAACGTTTTGCTCGTCGCCTGGCGATCCTTGAGAATCTGCACAACCTCGGCACAGATGCCATCGAGCATGTCCCGCTTCTGTCGAATCGTATTGACGTCCACGTCGAGTGACCGCGCAATGCGGGCCTCCGATACTCCGTTCTTGATGGCCCGCATGATCATGAAATGCTCTTGGACGGCCGAGAGCCGGTTGATCTTGTGGTTGTAAGTGAATCCCTCATCGTCGGTCGCCACCAGGCACTTGACAGTCGATTCGCCCAGGGCCTTGAGAATCATGTGCCGGACATGCCCATCCAGCAACATGTAGCAGCCATCGGAGTTGGCCTGCGGGAACACCACGAGCGGTTCAATCAACCCGAGTTCCCGGATGGACGCCTCGATGCACTTGCACTTCGACGTTTTGCGGATGCCATCCGCCAGTCGCCGTAACGGAAGAATCTTCTGAATTGGTAGGACGAGGACCTCCGTGCCACAAGCCAGGCGGAGTCTGTTGCTCATGGTGAACCTTTCGAGTGTCCCAACTGTTCGGCGAGGTACTGAGGCAGCGTGTCGAGGTTTTCAGCGCGCAGCAGCGTGACGAAATGCTCGTCCTGAAACAGCTGCTTCAGTGCTGAGACCGCAAACAGCAATCGCGTTTCCCAGATCTTCGCCTTTTGAATGATCATCTTTTGTTTCAGGGTTTCATTCTGAAACGTCTTCAACAGGTCTTCGGTCGACACTGGTGAGCCTGATGGTTTGCGCGGCGCCCCACGTGGCTTCTTGCCGCGCATTCGGCGGTTTTCGATCAGTCGCCGGGCCTGAAGCAACGACTTCCCACGCAGATCGTTGCGTTCATAGGCCTCCTGCAGTGCCCGCTGCACTGACTTGTCGTCCGAAGTGGCGATGGTGATCGCGATATAGAGGGGCAGTTGGCCCTTCTCAACGGATTGCAGCAGACGCTCTTCCCCCTTGGCCAGCAGTTGCAGGATGCCTTTGACATAGGTGACATCCAGATCGGTTTTGCGGGCAATTTCCGTGTGGGTGTAGCCCCGCTCTTTCAGCGAGCTGATCTCCCGGACCAGTTCGACCGAGGTGTGCTGTCGTCGGGCCAGATTTTCGGCCAGGCTCATCAGCATCAAATCTTCCTTGGTCCCTTCGACGACGAGCGCCGGGATTTCTGTTTGCCCGAGTGCGATGTATGCCTCCAGCCGCCCCTGTCCGCAGACCAGATCGTAGCGGGCATCTCCGTTCTTGCCGCTCACATGAGAGACGGTAATCGGCTTCTTGAGGCCCAGGTGAGAGATGTTGGCGACGATCTGGGCGAACTTCTTCTTCCCGCGTCCACGCGGATTTAGGATGTTGATTTGTGAGACGGGGATCATCCGTACCTGGGGATCGAACTTGGCATTCATGCGACGTCCTCCAGTTTGGTGCGAGTTGCCATTGCGGACAGGTAATCCAGGTTGTCGAACTGGTATGTGTCCAGCTGGACTCCATTCGTTTCACAGAGCAGCAGCCGTGGC
>JAGQPW010000314.1 GCA_020426515.1 Planctomycetaceae bacterium
GGTGACGATCGGCTTGCCTTCCTGATTAATCAGGATATTGGCCGGTTTGAGGTCTCGATGAAGGACACCCTGAAGGTGAGCGTGGCGGAGTGCTTTGGCGATGCGTCCCACAAGAACGACAGCCTGGCGAACCTGGAATTGTTTTGTCGCCAGGAAATGGGAAAGCGGCTTCCCCTTGATGTAGGTCATTGTCAGGTACGGCAGGCCACCCACTTCTCCGAAGTCGTGCAGCCGACAGATGCCCGGATGGTCAAGTTGCGCAATGGCCTGCGCTTCCCGTCGAAATCGAAAGCGGACGACTTCGTAGTTGTAGTTGGCGTCATCGATTCTTGGTACCTTGATGATTATGTATCGCGACAGCATGAGATCGTGCGCAAGGTAAACAATGTCCATCGCTCCGCTGCCCAGTTGTTGAATCAGCCGGTATCTCTTCAGCTGACCCAGAGAATCACTCACGATGGTCTCGTCGACAGGAAGACCGTCAGCGCTGATATGGGCATGTTCTAAATCCGTGTCAACTTTCAGGTCTATTTGTTGGGTAGCAACGAGATCGGCCTCCATTGTGACAAGCCACGTCCGAATCTCTTCTGCAAACCCGGGATCAGTCTCTTCGATGTCCGACAGATCGACCGGCTGTCCTTCCACCCGCCTTCGAAGGGCATCTTGGACCATGCGCATAGCGTTGCGGTCTTCCTCAAGACTCATTGATTCGGGCCCTTTGCCATTTGTAATTCTACGGATTTTCTTAGTAGTATCATACAGTCACGAAGATCTTCAAGTCGTAATACTTGCTGTCTTGCTTTTGTTTGTTGAGTTGGAGGCCATGTGAACATAGTAGGATACGCCGGGTGCTCTGGTTTTGGGTGGCATGGCGTCACGACGTTAGTCGGGTCGACATGTTTGGACGCTCTGGCCACATGCTCACCTGCCGATCGGCATGAGAGCATTCCACCCAATCTGGTCATCGCAGTGAAGTCGTGGGCGTGGATAGTGGTGGTGCGTTCCACTCAGGGTTAGCATCGAATGTTGAGCAACGTGGATCGCGCGATCTGCACGCACCATCAAACAGCGACCTCGCACTCGACACCCTGTCGTAAGGCGACGACATCTATGAAATCCCACATTCACTCCGCTTGGAACCGTTTTCTTCAAGAAATGGAACTCGCGAAGAACTACCACATGCCGTATTTGCTCGACGGGATCGGAGCTGCGACATTTCGAAACCCACTCCTGGACTTCCTCCTGCCATCTCTACTATACGTGAATATGGTTGCGATTTTGGATGAGGCACTGATTCGATTCATTGATGTCCGAGGTCTTACCGTGCCAAAAAAGAAATATCGGAATTCCCTTCACGGGCGCATCGAATTCCTAAACGACAAGTTGTCAATTGACAACTATTCTGAACTCCAATCTATTCGTGACTTACGAAACAAGCTGGCACACGAAGTGTCGGAACACGCTACTTGGGAAACACTTGATGCGGATTCCAATACGATTGACAAAGAATTGCGACACCTCGGTTTCGTCGGGGAACGCAAAGACTATAAATACTTTGGAGAGCGTTCGGCGATGTACGACTGCGGCGAACCAAACATTCTTTCAGCACAAGATTATCACTTCGGTGTTAAACACGATGATCAAGTGACAATGGAATTCTCCTTTACCAAGAAGATCCACAAATCCAATGGTTGAATCCTTCCACACCGGTAAGAGCGCCCGGTGGCCCGACCGGCAGGTGGCCGGGGCCGACGGACCATCGGGAAGGAAGCCCCGGCGATTGCGGGCAGTCGCGATGTCTGGCGTTGTCACACACGTCGTGATGTGAAGGGGCGCCCGTTCCGGGTCTTCGCTCCTAATGTCGCTCCAGACCCATCCACACATCGTGAATGTCTGAACTCTGGCGAGTTCAGCTACTGAGCCTCTGTCAACTTCCCGGTGGGGGTGGTGGCGGGGGTGAGCCGGCGTTGAAGTAGGGTGTGAGTTGGGGGACTTCGCTGGCGGTTCGCCAGGTG
>JAGQPW010000315.1 GCA_020426515.1 Planctomycetaceae bacterium
CAACATCGCGTGCAGTCCGACCGCAATTCGTGAGAACTCTGCGGACACGATCCGAACTACTTCGAAGTTGTTTCGAACTTAAAAGTGTGATCTTCCGCAGAACCGCCCGCCTTGACGCTGGCCTTGAGCATCGACTCAGTATTGTACTCTTTGGGGATCAGCGAAACATAGTCGGGCAGTCCATCTGGCGCTTCGGCTGGCACTTCCCTGGTCGATGTGATCTCGACCTTCTTCTCGCCAGCAGCGCACTTGAAAGAAAACTCACCATTGGTGATCTGGCCAGCATCGGGACGACCGCTGCCATCGGCGTTGATGAACAGGATCTGCCCCGACTCCAGTGGTTGGCCGTCATAAGTGACGGTCCCTTTGACTTCGAACATGTCGGGAGCGTCGGCGACTCCACCACCACAGCCGCACAACACAAGGATTCCAGTAGTGAGTAGTCCCAGTTTCAACTGACTCAGCATGACAACTTCTGCCTTCCGTACTAGAAAATGGTTTCGCCAAGCCGATTGCTCAGCACTGAAAACAGGAAAGCCCGGAAGTCGCTGTGTCGCGGCAACCGAGCCTCCAAATGTCTTTTCCGGACCGTGGAACGCTCCACAGGCTCGGGACATTACCATCAGAACTCGCCAATCGTTTCGCCGCCGTTGCGTGTTCCGACAGCACGCCACGTATTCGTATCGACATTCTCGGAGACGAAGCGGCATGAGCCATCGGCCAAGGCAACCTGCACACCACCAGTGTGGTAACTGCGGGTGTAAATCACCTGATCTCCCGTCGTGCCCGAACCGGTGCAACCTGGCAGACCGAACCCGGTCGTAGATGCCTCACACGTTCGGCAGATGTCGTTGGCGGATGTATTCGGCGGAAGTTCAGTACTGAATAAGGATGAATTGTGGTCAGCCCGCCAGTAGCGGCCACGCCAGTCGCGGTGCGCTGTTGTCGTTTCTGGGACAACCTTGCACTCGCCCAACATCACCGTATTGGACGTACCGTCGATGATATCGCCCATGCGGACGCGAGACAGGTAATAGAAAATGCCGTTTGCGTTCTTCGACTGATTCCCCGATTCGGACAACTTCTGGCTGCCCGAGCTGGCTAGATAGTTTCCGCAGAAACCATCGTTCTTGTCCGGTGTCGGGGAACCGGTACCATGCACGGTCGTCACTTTGGGAGAGTTCGGATCGGACGGGCACATCAACGTGGGAATGATCGTGTTGATCAGAGCGCTCGGGTACTCAGATGAGTTCGCAGTGGAGAATAGTGGAGCCACTTGGTTGTAGAGCGGTGCCTGATCGATGTACGGCAGCAACATAGGCATCCAGGACATCCGTTCTGGAAACCCGATGACGCCACCATGGTTGTTCATGCCGTTGGCATGCACACCGAACGGGAACGTGTTGTGGGTGTCATGGTAGTTGTGCATCCCCAGAGCAATCTGCTTGAGGTTGTTCTTGCATTGGCTGCGGCGGGCGGCTTCGCGCGCCTGTTGCACTGCTGGCAGCAGCAGCGCGATGAGGATCGCGATAATCGCGATCACCACGAGCAATTCAATGAGCGTAAAGCCTCTGTTGCGATGCGGTCGGTTCACGGCGATTCTCCTTAACAAAGAAAGGGTTAATTTAACCCGGCAGTAATCTGAGTGAAAACTGATTCGATCAGTTGGGGGATCCAGAGAAATCCGAGAGTACGGAGAACTCGGGAGCGGGGTGGCGGGGAAGGACGTAAAGGGTTATCCGGCAGAAATTTCCGACATCCAGCCTACTCCATCATGTACCTTTTGCGCGGATTGTGTCAAGAACTTCTTGCAGGGAATGACAGGTGAATTGCCCGTAAGGAGGAGCGAGGCAGGATGCGAGGGTGAATCGATCATGTCATCCGGAAGGGTAAGCCGGGAAATCGAGGGATCAGCGGGGGGACTTGAGCAGGCTCGAATCGCTGAAGATCCAATGGGGTTAGGAGGTTACGGACGAACCATCTATTGAGGCGGCAAGATCG
>JAGQPW010000316.1 GCA_020426515.1 Planctomycetaceae bacterium
TATCCGATGCCCCACGAGACCGACGCTCCGTTTCCGTAGCTTCCGGTGGCGTTGACCGCATGGGTGATGGCCGTCGCACCGGGGATCGATGCCCCGCCTGCCGCCGTCCACGCGCCGTCTGCCGTCGCGACAAAGGAACCATCCACACTGGCACCCCAAGTAGGATTGGCATTCTGCAGTGTCACCGATGTCGGAGCGACAACCGTGAGCCCCGTCAGCGAGGACAGATCGAAATGGATGTATTGCCCGTCGCCGCCGGTAGTGCGGTAGAACAGGCGGCCCCAGTCGTTGGCACTGTTGAAGGTGCCGTTGTACAAGTCTCCACCCAGGTAATCCGCCCAGTCGGTGGCGGGGATGGTGTGCGTGGTGACGCTGGTTGCGACGTTGCCGTCGAAGCTCAGGATTTCGGCATTTGCCGTGTTGGCGAGAGCCAGGGCTGCGGCAAATACAGGGAAACGCAGGAACGGATTGGGGCGGGTTTTCATGGGTTTTGGAGTTGGGTTGGGGAATCTCTGGTGATCGGACGAGGTTTGATGCACTTGGCCGGGATGGAGCGGATCGCGAAATGGGATGGGGGGGCGAACCACGTTGCCGAAGCCAGGGCCCGAACTTCAGGATTCTTTGGACACTACGGACAATGAAGGCGTCCCGTTTGATGATCCAGCCATTCGAGCGATGATTTTGCGCAAGAAAATCTCTTTATTTTCAATGAACGCTCCATATTTTGTCACGAATGCGCAACCTGAAGCCATTGTCCCGCACCCTTCCCGTTCCCGAGCGGCTGTTCCAGGAGGGAATCTATGCAACGCATGCCGGGTGCGAGGTCATCGAGCCGCACATGCCCTATCCCGAGCCGCGGGCACCGATTTATTTCTTCAATTTTGAAGAGGGTCGGATTCTGCCGGAATTCTGCCTGTCGCTGTGCGCGGAAGGACGAGGGTCCTTGGAGACGCGCCAGGGGATCCGGCGATTCGATGCGGGCGATGCCTACCTGTTCCTACCCGGCGAATGGCACCGCCACCGGCCCGACCCGGAGACGGGCTGGACCAACCTCTGGTTGCACTTCAACGGCGATCTGCCCCACGAATGGATGCGCGACGGGGCATTCAAGCTGTCGCACAACATCGCCGTGATTGAGGATCGAGTGCTATTTCAAATGCAGTTCGTAAGGCTGCTGGATTCCATCAGCCAGCTGCCCTACATGAATTCAGCCGCGATTTCCTGGCAGGCCGCGGGTTTGCTTTCCCATTTCGTCGTGGACGTCAGTGTGGCCCGTGAGTGTCCCGAGGGGACAGCCCGCGGAATCGCCTGGCGGGCGCAGGATTTCATCATCGATCACACCCACACGGCGATCAGCGTGGCCGATGTGGCGAGGCTCATCGGCTGCAGCCGCCGGACGCTGGAGACCCGGTTCAGGGAAGCCACAGGAAGAACGGTGCTGGAGGAAATCCAGCACTGCCGGGCGGCGCGGGCGAAGGCCCTGCTGCTGGAAACCGACATGCCGATCAAGCAGATCGTGCATCGCGCCGGTTTTCAGAGCAGCGGACACATGCGCCTCGTTTTCAAGAAGCTGTTCGGGGTTGGCCCCGGAAGCGTTCGGAAAGACAAGGGGAACGTCATGCCGTCGGGTCCTGAAGCGTAAACTCGCGGTATGCCCCTGCTTTCGCAACGGCGGTCCAGACTCGTCAATCAGCAAACGAGCCGAAGACCTGCCACTCGCTCACCTGCATTGGCTTGCCGGCGGTGTTGCGCTCGATCCGCAGGTGGCGGAATGCCGGCTTTGCGGGCGTGCTGACTTCCCACTTGGTGTTGCCGCCGAGCGCCAGGGACTCCCCTTCCCTCACGACCTTGGTGAGTTGCTCGCCGCCGAGTTTGTATTCGAGGTGCAGTTCCTTCGGCTGGTTCGGTGCCGGGTCGCCGCCGGCGAGGTCGTTGTTGGCGGTGATGCGGAGCGATCCTGCCGCAGCGGCCTGGCGGAGTTTTTCGGT
>JAGQPW010000317.1 GCA_020426515.1 Planctomycetaceae bacterium
CAACAAGATCATGGACTACATTGGTCGCGGCAAACAGGCCGGAGCCAAGTGCCTGACGGGCGGAGCACAACACGGCGACAAAGGGCTGTATGTGCAGCCGACCATTTTTGACCACGTCTCCGACGACATGGACATTGCCCGCGAAGAGATCTTTGGCCCAGTCCTCAGCGTGTTACCGTTTAGCGGCGTTGACGAAGTAATTGAACGGGCAAACAGCACCTTCTACGGCCTTGCCGCTGCGGTCTGGACGAAGGATGTGGCCAAGGCTCACCGCATCGCCAACTCCGTGCGGGCCGGAACCGTGTGGATTAACTGCTACGATGTCTTCGACGCCGCTGCCCCATTTGGCGGTTTCAAGATGTCCGGCATGGGTCGCGAGCTGGGAGCCGCTGGACTCCAGGCGTATACGGAACTCAAAACGGTGACGATGAATCTCGGCGAGTAGTCGTCACGCGTCGCGATGCCCGGAGAGGCGCAACAGCAAAGCCTGTTGCCATGCGCTGCAGGGGATCGGCAGATCCTCAGGCGGCTGACGAGGAACAAGGCGGGCCACAATGGCCCGCTGAAGTTCCTCCAGCCCCAGGTTGCGCAGGGCCGAAATCTGCACATGACCGGTTGGAGGTGTGAACGCCTCCGGACACTGATCGATCTTGTTCCAGACCTGCAGCACCCGCGTATTGAGCTTTTCGATTTCACGGGCCAGTTGGACTGATCGCTGCGGGACCGTGGCGTCATGCATGATGATGACGAGATCGGCCGCGTGGACACGCTGGCGGGCCTTCTGAATTCCCTCCGCCTCCAGGTGCTCGTCCGTCTCTCGCAGCCCGGCCGTGTCGAGAAACTGAATCGGCCAGCCAGCGAGCGCGGTTTCGGCGGTCAGCACATCGCGGGTGGTTCCCGGTTGATCAAACACAATGGCCCGCTCATAACCAACCAGTGCATTCATCAGCGTCGATTTTCCAACGTTGGGCTCACCGCACAATACGACCTGCCACGGTGCCGTCTGGTGCCGTCCGAACCACCACCACGAGAGCATTTCTCCAATGCGTTGGCCCCGCTCATCGGGCGGCAGGTTCTTCAGATCAGAGACCGCAGCAGGGAACAGCGTTCGCTGCTGCAACAACAGCTGGGCCGTGCGGGCTGTTGCAGCCTGCGACAATGTCAGATCGACATCGGCCAGCACTGGATCGGTGACCAGCGCGGCAAACTCACCAGAGGAGACAACACGACAGCCGCAGGAGGTCAGATCGGCCAGAATTCGGGAGACGGCGGCGGCCCCGCCATGACAATGCAGCTCCGCCTGATGTTCGGCAATGCGGCAGTAGACGACTTCTTCCGTATCGGCGGCCCCGGGGCCCAGCAGCGACCACAGGCCGAAGGCGATGTGATTGGGAATCTGAGCCGCTGCCGAACATCGATTTCGCGGATGGAAGGCCGCATCCAGCAGGTCCAGTTGGCCGCCGAGTCCAATTGTGGCCACTGCAGCGCGTCCAGATGGAGTGAGGACCGCAGCCAGAAGTGGCGCATCAGTGGATGCTGTGAAGCTCACGGCTTTTCTTCAACTCCGCAGGCACACACCATTTGCCCACAGCCGGGACAGCCTTGCCCGTACTTCTCATGAACCGCGGCCGCCAGATCGATTCCCGCGACATTTGCAATCGTCGCCAGCCAGGCGAGCACATCGGCGAACTCTCGGGCCTGTTCTTCTTTCGTCCCTTCCCGCAGCGATGCGGCCAGTTCCCCGACCTCTTCCATCAGCCACATAAAGGTCCCGTCAACGCCGCGAGCCTCATCCTTGCTGGAGTACATCTCGCGAATCAGGTTCTGCAGTTCGGTCAAGGTCATCGTAGAGCTGGTCGTCATCTGGAGGTCGAGGAGCCGAGTCAGGGGAGTGTCGGCATTGGTGGCGAGAGTGTCCAGTGTGATACTGACCAGTGTGATACTGACCGATGAGAGT
>JAGQPW010000318.1 GCA_020426515.1 Planctomycetaceae bacterium
TCATTGATATTATTGGTATTTTGATATTCTGTAGGCTGATGATTGTGATCTTTGTCAATTTGAAAGACTTGTGCAAATTCGAGACTTGAGTCGAAGAGACCGCCTCACAACTCTTGGGTGCTCTCGACAGTCTCGCGACCTTGAGGTGCGCATTTTGTCGCGCCATTTCCGAGGCTTGGAAACAGAGACTGGTACTGGGTTCGTGTACTGAGTGGACCACCAGCCAGTCTGCCGCTATTGGCGGTGTCCGCCGGTAGAGTGGAAAAGGCACCGTTAGCCGGCAATTTCGCGCGTTGCGTGGACGCGGTCTGGCGCCGAGACGGCAGGAGAGACGGATATTCCGGGGTTTTCGGGACATCGTCTCAGTTTGCGAATTCCGGGTCCAGACGGTGAGGCGGGCGCATCAGACCTGGGCGCCTACACTTGGCAGATCATCCGTCGCGACGAGCCCTGATGGATTGGGTCGCAGAGATCTGCCGCCGAGAATTCGTGCAGGAACTCACTCGAGCTTCTTTGACGATTGATCAGTTGTTCGGGAAGCCGAGGCGCCGGAATTGCGCGCTCCAGTCGAGCGGAAGATCGGGGAGTCGCATCAGCGTCTTGGCGGTGAGATCGACGGGCTGACGGCCGGCAAGGATAGCGGCGACAATGGATGGCGCCAGGAAGGCGAGGGGAAGCTGCCGGCTCACTTCACTGGCGGGAAGCTGATCGCGGGCCGCGATGTCGTTGATCGAAGCAACGGCACCCGACTTCAGGTCCTCGAACCAGGCGCGTGCCCTGGCGATGGTCCGGATCAGATGCTGATCTGGTGACGCCTTTGGCTCCTGTGTTCCTCCGATAACAAGCATCGTCTCGACGCCCCGGCGCTTCAGGACCAGCGGAACCGAGAAGGCATGGATTGGATTTGTTGCGACGGCATTGAGAAGAAGGTCCTTGTGGCTTTTGCAATGTTGCGCTGCTCCAACAGCAACAGCATTGGTGCGGACAGAGCCTTGATCCTTGAGCCCGATCAGCGTGAGCAGTTCCGAGACGTCGATCCGGATCGTCAGGTGATCCCGACCGAGATCAATGCGGCGGATTATCGGAATGATGATCTGTAGCCGTTCGGAATCCTGTGATTGCTGAATCTTCTCCACGAGTTGCTTCAAGCTGTTGAGACTCTGAGCCAGGACATGCGCCTGCTTCATCGTCGGAGCTGCATGCTCCTCCAGTATGTCCTGAATCTTGCGATGATCATCGAAAAAGCCGAGCATCGCTTCAGCCACCACTCGCTCCAGCCTCGGCGCCGGGAGCCGCCACGCGGAGGGATCACGGGTGTCAGTCTGGCTGAGCCGGGAGGAGACATAGTAGTAATAGCGGCATCCAGACTTAGTAGCATGGACCGGTGTGAGGCGATCGCCGGTCTCATCGAAGATGAGACCAGTCAGGGGCAGGGAAGGCGGAGAACCAGACCTTGCCCCGCGGCGCTTTGGTGATGCTTTGAGCTTGGCCTGCACCCGTTCCCATACGTCTCGTGTCAGGATGGCATCGTGGTCACCGGGATAGTTTGAGCCCTTGTGGGCCACTTCGCCGATGTAGGTCCGGTATTTGAGCAGGGCGTGCAGGTTGCCGCTGGAGAACGGCCTGCCACCCGCACTGATCCGGCCATCGGCCGAACGCCTCACCTTGGTGATAATTCCGTTCTCCCTGGCCCAGCGGGTCAGGGCTTTGGTCGATCCGAGATCGAGATAGGCCTCGAACAGCCTGCGAACCTGTTGGGCCTCCTGCGGATTGACCACCAGCTTCTTGTCACGGATATCATAACCCAGCGGGGGAAGGCCTCCCATCCACATCCCCTTCTTCTTGGAGGCAGCGATCTTGTCGCGGATACGTTCGCCAGTAATCTCCCGTTCGAACTGGGCAAAGGACAGGAGCACGTTC
>JAGQPW010000319.1 GCA_020426515.1 Planctomycetaceae bacterium
TCAGAGCGAAACGGCCACGGGCATGTCACGTCGAACCACGCATCGAGGCCCTTCGCCCGAAGTTCCTCGTATTCCCGAGTGCCGCCGAAGAGAACACGGTGTCCGAGCCATTGAAGCCCGTTGAAGAAGACCGCCGCAAGAAGAGCGACGAACGCCAAAAACGGAAGGGAGAGAACTCCCGCAAGAACAGCAGGCAAGCCGAAGGGGATGAGGGCAAAGGCGAAGCAGATCACCCAGAAGCGAGCGATGACGACGAGGGCATTGCGTGGCATTTGTGGCTCCCAGTTTGTGGTTGAAAACTGGGAGCCGTAGCAGGTGCCTCGCTATTTGTTGTCAGGTGAGCGCCTTGTTTGCTGAGATTGATAACGCTGCGATTGGCTCGACTTTGCCTTCGTCCACGAGCCAACGCACCATTTCCCTCGCTCGACTGTACGTCACTCGGGCCGTTGAAAACTCCAACTTCTGAGTCACAATTTCGTTCTTGAGGCACCGTGTCCATTCATTCCATCGAGCGTCTGTAATTTCAGAGAGGTGAGTATTCTTCCCCAAAAACTCAACGAACCTAGCGATCTTGGAGGGGACAACTCGGAATGAACCCTTCGACATCTGCGACCGAGCGATTTTCAGCCATGCACTCGCCGCCTGTCCGACAGAATCAGGGACTTCTCCACAGAATCCTTGCTGATCGGCCTGTGATTTCTTAGCAGCGATGCTTGCGAATACAACCTTTCGGCAATCACGTTTATTATCGAGATCGAAGTCGCCGGGCACTCCCTCTGCCAAGTAGCCGGGGCCAAATGCCACATGTTTGAGATAGCAGTTGTACTGCTCGCCGAAGCAAAGCTGTGCGAGTACCCACACTCTGCCAAAGTGCTTTTCTGGCTTGACGACAATCTCGTCGAGGATTTCTGCAATTTTGCCACGAATGCGCATTCGGAGTTCATTTCGCTCTTCTTCTTTGGCATCGGCCAAAAGATCGAAGACGCTACAAACCTCTCGAAGGGGGTCTCCTGCCGCCCTGAGCGCTTTCGCCTTGTCAATTCGATTGCGAACGTCGTCTCTTTGCTGTTCCAAACGGTGGACTGCCGAAATAATCGCCTGTGGCTTTTGCTTAGAGGTGATGTCGGACAACGCTTCTTCAAGCTCACTGAGCCGCTTCGTGATTCCTTCTAGCTCCTGTTGCAGCGAATCTAGCCCGTCATTTTGCGGAGCCGATGAAATCAAGTCCGATGGCTTCAATTCTGACAGTCGCCAGAGAATGGCGGTCTCGAATTGCTCGTATGGGATACTTACCGGATCGGAGCCATCGATGCTCCGTAGGTGTCCATACGACACGAGCCTGCGGTCAACAATCGTCTGGCCATCTCGGATGCGAGTCGTTCTCTGAATGTGCATCGGCTGTCGGTCGTGAGCGTTTTTTACTAGGCCGACGAAGATGTTGACGAACTGAGAGGACGGCCCTTTCTGCTTACTACGCTTTTCTTTGGATGTCTGCGCACGATGAAACAGCGATTCGTCAATCACGGCGGGATAGTAGCCGGGAATTGGCGGTCCATCTGCTACACGTTCACCATCCTCAGTGAATCGGTACGGCTGGAATTCGCCGAACGCTGCTCTGTCACTCAAGACTTTCTGGATATATGAGGAGTTCCAACGCCCGGATGGGCCGATGGGCGGGAATTGCTTTTGCAGTTCTTTAAGAATGTACCTCTGCCCGAGACCTTCTACAGTCTTCTCAAAAATGAATCGGATCGCTGCTGCGCCGTCGTTGAGTTTGTACTTGGCCTCGGGTTCATCCCAGTCCAACCACGCAGGTCGGCGTCGATTGAACGGAGTTCGATGCTCTCGGGCCTTTCGGCGTTTCTCCTTCCACGCTGCTCCAACGCTTTGGCTCTTGCGTAAGGAT
>JAGQPW010000031.1:0-1458 GCA_020426515.1 Planctomycetaceae bacterium
CGCAAGCAGACGCTCAAGAACCAGGAGCGTTTCATTACGCCGGAACTCAAGGAGTATGAAGACAAAGTGCTGCGGGCTGAGGAACGGGCCGTCGCGCTGGAGTCGGAGTTGTTTCAGCAGTTACGCGAGCGGGCCAGCCAGGATTGCCGCCGCTTACAGCAAACGGCGGAAGTCCTCGCCCAGATTGACGTGCTGGCCGCCCTGGCCGCCCTGGCGACGGCTCAACGGTACTGTCGGCCCGAGATCACCACCGATCCCGTGCTCGTGATTGTGGATGGTCGGCATCCGGTGCTCGACAAGCTCAAACCCTCCGGAGAGTTTGTTCCGAACGATGTTTTCCTTGGAGAGGAAACGCCGGCAGCGGAAGCCGCTACCGATGATCCCGTTGACCGGGCCTTAAGTGCCACGGTCGCACTCATCACCGGCCCGAACATGGCCGGTAAGAGTACTTACATCCGGCAGGCGGCGCTGCTCACAATTCTCGCTCAGATGGGATCGTTCGTTCCGGCCAGCAAGGCCCGCATTGGCATTGCCGACCGTGTGTTTGCTCGCGTGGGAGCAAGCGATGAGCTGGGCAAAGGGCAGTCGACGTTCATGGTTGAAATGACCGAGACCGCCCGCATTCTCAACACGGCGACGGCACACAGTCTTGTCATTCTCGATGAAATCGGTCGTGGCACCAGCACCTACGATGGCATCTCACTCGCCTGGGCCATCACCGAGTTTCTGCATGATGAGGTCCGCTGTCGCACGTTGTTCGCCACGCACTATCACGAACTGACGGAACTCCCCAGAACTCTGCCGCGCGTCGCGAACTGGAATGTCGCGGTGCACGAACAGGAAGGTGATGTCATTTTCCTGCACAAGATCGTGCCGGGATCGGCCAACCGCAGTTACGGCATTCATGTCGCTCGACTGGCCGGGGTCCCGCGCGATGTGATTGGCCGGGCCGATGTCATTCTGACTCAGCTTGAAAATGATCATCGTGCCGCCGATGGCAAACCAACCATTCCAGCTCGGCCGAAATCGTCGGGTCGCCGACAGCTCACGTTGTTCGCACCGGAACCACATCCAGTCATTGACGAACTGAAGTCGCTCAACATCGACGAGATGACGCCTCTGCATGCACTGCAGGAACTGGCCCGCATCAAAGAGCGGCTGAAGTAGTCTGGGGCAGGCGCCGTGGTGAAAACCAACCTGCGGCTAACGCCCGGTGCGTTCGACGAAGCCGCCCGGTTGTCGCCTGATGAGTCGCTTCATTTCCAGCACCGTCAGCGTCGCCAGGACGCGTGGGGAATCGAGCGTCGTCTGTCCCAGCACATGGTCAATCGCCGTGGGGGCGGTCTCAATCAGATTCAGGATTTGCAGTTCCTGTTCGTTAAGATTGAGCTCGCGCGGGGCATGCACCACGGTTTGCTCGCTGGTACGGACTGGGGCGGAGAGTGGCCCCAGTGCATC
>JAGQPW010000031.1:1556-11848 GCA_020426515.1 Planctomycetaceae bacterium
TGAGATTGAGCTCGCGCGGGGCATGCACCACGGTTTGCTCGCTGGTACGGACTGGGGCGGAGAGTGGCCCCAGTGCATCGAGAACGTCGTCTACGTTGCGGACCAGCGTGGCCCCGTCTCGCAAGAGGTCGAGGCAGCCGAGGCAGCCTGGGTGATCAATACGACCGGGGACGGCGAATACCTCGCGCCCCTGTTCATTCGCATGCCGGGCCGTATGCAGTGCCCCGCTGGTGCGTCCTGCTTCAACGATAATGACCCCTTGAGAGAGGCCGGCAATGATACGATTGCGCTGGGGGAATAGGCCGCGCTGACCATGCCGGTCGAGTGGTGACTCGGACAGCATGGCCCCCTGCTCCACGATCTCGGCAGCAAGGTCCTTATGTTCCGGCGGATAGATGTGCCCCAGTCCGGTGGCGCACACTGCCAATGTTCGCCCACCAGCCGCGAGTGCTCCGCGATGGGCCGCTGCATCAATGCCGCGGGCTAAGCCGCTGATGATGGTCACCCCGGCGTTTGCGAGGGCGTGGGCAAATCGCTCCGCCGTTTGCCGGCCATAGGCCGACGATTGACGCGAACCAACAATGGCAATGGCGAGTGAATCCTGAGGTTTCAATTCGCCTTTGCAGTACAGCACCGGGGGGGCATCGCAAATGCGGCTGAGTGGTTCGGGGTAACGGACATCCGTTTGGAGAATCAGATCCACACCAGCGGTTGCGCAGTGTTCCCGTTCTTCGCGAGCCTGTTCGCAACTGCGACTTGCCGTGATTGCCGCCGAGAGACGCGGGCCCACGCCATCCACCTGAAGCAGCTCGGGTCCCGGCGCGGTCAGAACATCAATTGCGCTGCCGAAACGATTGAGCAGCAGCGATTGCAGCCGCGGGCCGATACCTGGCACGAGGTTGAGCTGCAGCAGCGCCAGAGCTTCGTCGATTGGCCCCCCGCTCATCACTGCCACCTGACTCCCGTTATGAATACGAGCCCGAAGCGCTGGCAAGGGAAATTCGTTAGCTGTCCCTCGCTTGCATTTCGGGCAATTAAGAGGCCATGGACATTCCGGATCAGACCTGCGTTGCGTCAGGTTTGGAAGCCTCGGACTTCAGGTTAGTCAACAGGCTGCCATCCACCGGGGCCTCTTCAGTCACCTCGATGTCCTGCGACCAGAAGTTGATCATAAACCGCATTACGCCCGGAAGCATGCGGTTCAGGTACGCCACTCCAATGGCCCGGCTGCCGACAATACAGACTGGCTTTCGCTTGAGTGTTGCCTTGATTGCTTGTTTGGCCACATGCTCGGGGGTGACCGTGGATGTCTTCATCTGAGAAATGGCGTAATCCTGTTCCGACTTTCGGGCAAAGCGGCCTGAGACGAGCAGGTTCGTAGGAACAAACCACGGACACACGGCGGTCACGCTCACCTTGTCGGGCTTCAGTTCCAGATTCAATGTCTCCGAAAGAGCCACCAGTGCGGCCTTGGTGGCGTTGTACGCCGCCATCCGGGGAGCGAACACCAGCCCGGCAATAGACGACATGTTCATGATGTGTGTCTGCCGGGGATTCTGCTTCAGCCACGGAATAAACGTCCGGCAGCCCATCATGGCGCCGCGCAGGTTGATCTGGTAGATCCAGTCCCACGTTTCCACGGTGATGTCATCCAGAGCGCCACCAGCGCATACGCCCGCGTTGTTGACAACCAGGTCGATGTGAGGCCACTCCGACTGCAATCGATCACGCAGTGACGACCAGGCCGCTTCGTCGGTCACATCGAGTCGTTCGAAAATCGCCTGACCACCGGCTTTCCGGATTTCTGAGACGACGACTTCTCCCGCCTCGGCATTGATGTCTGCCACCGCTACGGTCCATCCCTCTCGGGAGAGCTGGCGACAGATTTCCCGACCAATGCCGCTGCTGCCTCCGGTAACGACCGCGTAACGTGCAACTTGCCCCATGATGACTTTAACTCCCGACAGTTCTGTGGAATGGGGTAACCTACTCCCCGCGTGTGGCTGCTGCAAGGACACGGTGTCAAGCACGATGTGCTCTCGCGAACAGCCCGCCGCGAGCACATCAGCGCAAAGATTGAGCCAGACGCACAATACGTCTGGCTCTCACTGTCTGACTTCAGATCACACTATTCACACTGGCTGGCAATCGATGCTGAAATGCGTTCCAGGAAGCCCTTGAGCTGACGCGACCGGGTCGGGTGCTGGAGCTTGCGAACGGCTTTGGCTTCAATCTGGCGAACGCGTTCTCGCGTCACCTTGAAGATTCGCCCCACCTCTTCGAGGGTGTACGTGTAGCCATCACCCAGGCCGTAACGCAGCTTGATGATTTCACGTTCACGGTAAGTGAGCGTCTTCAGCAACTGGTCGATCTTGTCCTTGAGCATCTCCTGAGCCGCAGCGCTCACCGGGCTGGCATCGCGCTGATCTTCGAGGAAGTCTCCAAAGAAGCTGTCTTCCCCTTCACCCAATGGTTTGTCCAGACTGATGGGGCCCTTGGCAACGCGAAGAATGCGTTCGGCATCCGCAGGATTCACGCCCGAGGCTTCGGCGACTTCCTCGACGGTCGGCTCGCGGCCCAACTCCTGAACAAGTTGCTTGGCCACACGACGCAGCCTCGACATCGTCTCGATCATGTGGACCGGAATACGAATGGTGCGGGCCTGATCTGCAATCGCTCGTGTAATGGCCTGGCGAATCCACCAGGTGGCGTACGTGCTGAACTTGTAGCCTCGACGGTATTCGTACTTGTCGACGGCACGCATCAGGCCAGTGTTTCCTTCCTGGATGAGGTCCAGGAAGCTCAGGCCTCGGTTGCGGTACTTTTTGGCGATCGACACGACGAGTCGCAGGTTCCCCGCCGAGAGGTCCTGCATGGCCTTGTCGTACGCACCGAACCGTTCGTCAATCTCACGCAAACGCTCATGCAGCGATTCTGGAGATTCGAGCGTGAGCTGCTGCAGTTCGCGCAGTTCGTGCTCCATCACCAGTCGCCGCTGTTCGTGAAGGGGACTGCGGCCAATGCGGCTCAGCTCACGCTGCAGCGATGTCATGCGTCGACCAATCTGCTGCAGCCGACGAGCCATGGGCTGAAACTTCTGCGTCCGCAGGCTCATCTCTTCGATCAGCGTGGCCACCTTTCGTCGTCGCTGTGCCAGGCTCTGCTGCGCTTCGGACCGTTCACTGGCCGAGAGGCTGGGATCGCTCATGCGCTGGAAGTCCAGGCGATTGAGCTCCAGCAGTTGACGCACCGTCCGCAGGTTGTGCGGCATTCGCCCCTGCACCTGTTCCTTTTCCATCCGTTCGGTCAGCGACACTTTGATCATGCGGTCAAAGGGCAATTCGCCGGCATCCACGCGTGTGAGCAGGTCCACGGCTTCCTGAGCGCACAAGTCGCATTCCAGCAACGTGCGGCGATACCGCTTGCGGGTCAGTTCGATGGTCTTGGAGAGGGAAATTTCCTCTTCCCGCGTCAGCAGCGGAATGGCTCCCATCTGCGTCAGGTACAGGCGAATGGGGTCATCGACTGACCGACCCTCCTCGGTGCCAAGTCCAAACTCGGCCGCAGGGTCGGGAGTCGCGATGCGACGAGCCAGGATGGTCTTGCGGGGCTTGCCATTTGGTGACGCGGGCTTGGCCTTGGCTGACTGCCGACGAGGTTTGAGATCGTCATGCACCTTCAGGCCGAGTTCTTCCAGCGTCATCAGCAACTGGTCCAGCTTCTCTGGCGAAATCGCCTCGCTGGGCAGGTAATTGTTGATCTGCGTGAATGTCAGGTAGCCCTGAGATTCTCCCAGTTCCACGAGTTCTCGCAGGTTGGTGTCGAGTCGATACATGGCTGAATGCTCCGTAGTTTCCGCCTGATGCCAGTCAGGATTCGGCCCGTTGTGTAGCACGACGCTGGTGAAATTCGGCCGCTTGACGCAGCAATGCTTCCATTGCCGGGTCCAGCGTTTGCGGTCCGTCGCCATGTTGCGAGAGCTGCATTGCCACTCGCTGATTCGACTGCTCTTCTCCGCGCCACTTCAGATTGTTCAGTGAGCGACGCAACAGCATGGGACAGTCGTCGACCGGATCGTTCCCGAGGGTTTCCACCCGGCCTGCCAGATCTTTCGATCGAGCCCGCTCGTCCAGCCAAACGACCAGACGTTTCATTGACGTATCTTCCAGCGCGTCCAGCACCTTGGAGAAGGACAAGGCTCCACCCGGATTGGCTTGCTCCAGGCATGTCTGAAGCAGCATTCGCAACGCCGGATGACGCAGGACCTCTGCCGCTTCGTGCGGTTCCAGAGAGCCCCCTTCCTTGCCGATCGACAGTGTCCGCCGCACGTATGGAAACGCCGCGGGCACCGCCAGAATGATTTCAAGCAAGTCGCATTCCAAACGATCGTCGCGACTCAACCGACCACGCACCAGACGGTCCACCTCTGTTGCCATCGCAGGACGTTCGACGGCTTCTTCGCTGCGGTGAGGCTGATTTCGCCGGCCTTGCCGTAATTCTTTCAAACGATCTCGCACACGCTGTTCGGGAACGCCCAGCCGCTGTGCAAGATTTGCAAGCAGCAAGCCTTCCTTAACGTTTTCCGCCAGCTGCGGGATTTGTGCCAGCAACGCCAGCATCTCTTCCAGCACGCGGTGTTTGCCATCGATTGTGTCGATGCCGTACTTCATCTGCGTGGTTCGGAACGCGAACTCCCACGCTTCCGGAGCCCGCTCAATCAACTGCCGCATTGCTTCCGGACCAGCAAACGTAATGTACTCCGCAGGGTCCTGCTTGCCGGGCAGCGTCAGAATGCGCAAATCCACATCCTGAGCAAGAAACCGCTCCACCGCCCGAGAGGCGGCACTTTGACCGGCATCGTCTCCGTCAAACACCAGTACCACTTTGCGGGCGAACCGTTTGAGGGCCGTCACGTGCGCATCGGTCAACGCGGTTCCCAGCGTTGCCACCACATTCTTGACTCCATGCTGATGGCAGGTCAGGCAGTCGGTATAGCCTTCGGTCACCAGCACGCTTCCCGCATCGCGAATCGCATCGCGGGCTTTATCAATCCCGTACAGCAGCCGGCTCTTGTGGAACACCGCACTTTCGGGACTGTTGAAATACTTGGCGTTGCTCGTGCTGCCCGGCAACACGCGACCACCAAACGCCACCGGCTGGCCACGCTCATTGCGAATGGTGAACAACACACGGTCAACGAAATAGTCGTAGTAACGTCCGTCCTTCTCCCCCACCAGCCGCGCTTCGTGCAGCAGCTTCTCGGGATACTTGAACTTGGACTGCTCAATCAGCCAGGTCCAGTCGTTGGGATGGTAGCCCAACCGGTATTCGTCGATCAGGTCGTCATTGAAGCCGCGGCTGTGCAGATATTCCCGCGCGGGAGCCGCTGCGGGACTTTCCACAAGACACTTGTGGAACATGTTGTCGGCCCACTGCAACACTTCAAACAGCTTGGCCCGATTGTGTTCTTCGTGCTCGGTTCGTCCGGAGACCTTTTTGGGGATGGGGATCTCGGCCCGTCGAGCCAGGATCTCCAGTGCATCCCGAAACTCCACCTTCTCCCGCTCCATCACGAACGTGAAAATGTCTCCCCCGGTATTGCACGACCAGCAGCGAAACGTCTGTCGATCCGGGTAGACCACCATCGAGGGATTGTGGTCCTCGTGGAAACAGCACAGCCCCACGTACTCACGTCCGCCGGAGCGAGGCTGCAGAGTTACGGCTTCCCCGATCAGTCCCACGATATCCGTGCCTGCACGTACTGCTTCTCGGAAATCCTGGGGGAACTCGACCGACACCAACTGATCCTTCAAAGGAGGGCCACATGACAGATTCTCGGGATGCCGCTCCAACCGGCGCATCCCTCACAGTTGTCGCCTGTGGTAAGGAGAAAGGCAAGGGGACAGCCGTTCAGACTTGCACTTTCGCTCAGTCCGCGCCCACCACGCTCAAGTCTACCCCCCTGCAAGGCCCGGTCAAACAGTCCTTGTCCAGAATGGCAACGCGGACGGCCTCGCAATCATTTAACAGGCAAGGCCTTAAGACACGACCCACGCAAATCTCTCCCCGCCACCCCCGCAGACACCCCGTTTGGAACACCCCTTGCAACGGTTTGACTCTCCCCAACCGCCAGAGAGGCCCGCAGTGAGCTGGACACTTGGGAAACGGGAAAATCGGAGTCCCCCGATGCGTGGGTGGTGTCGTTTTCTGAGGGGGCTCAAAAGATGCCACCCTGTTGCGGGCTGAGTGATGCGTTGACAGGAAAACGGCGAACTGACAGCGGCGTAGGGGGCGTCGCGACGCACCAAGCTTTAGCTGCGATTTCAGCGTGGTGCGTTTCAACGCACCCTGCCGGTACTCAGCGTGCAGGAGATTCCTGCACGACGGCGCTCGTGAATCGATGCGCGTGGTTATCAAGCGGACGAATCCAAACGTTGCGAAAGCGAACGGAATTGCCATGATCTTGAAGAAACAACGGTCCTGTTGTCGTCGCTATTTGCTTTTTCCAGATCACTTTCAAGTAGTCGGTAGTCCCCGAACGGTAAGGATGATAGACGCTTCGCGGTTCGCCGAATTCAAAATTGTCTTGAACCTTCTGTCCGTTCAACCAGGCCGTAATGCTTCCCTTCTCGGTGATTTCGCCGTTTGAATCGCGGCGTGGTGCTCGGTATCGGATATCGTAGACTTGCCAGACGCCGCGACCTCGCCCGGCATTGACCAGCGGTTTGTTAAATCCATAAATCGCTCCCGTGTCAGATTTACCAAGTCTTTTCTTGTCCGATGAGTGAAGGATCTGCATTTCGTAATTGCCATGGATATACAACCCGGAGTTTCCTGTTCCCGTTTCCGGAAGTAGGAACTCTGCATGGATGTCCGCGTCACGAAAATGCCATGTTGATACGATATGATTAGCCTTCTGACCTCCAGCGCTTTCCAGGGTTCCGTCCACCAGGGGCCAATCAATGGGTTCACCAAGTTTGCTGACAAACTCAACTGTGGCCCCGCCATCAAATAGCACAATCGCATCGGCTGGCGGATTGACCGGTAACTGAGCCTGATCTGGCTTGAACTCCGTTACCTTCGAGGGCTCGTCAGCAGTTGCTGTTTCGAAACCAAGAAATTCAGTTGACGCAAAAGCAATCAACAATAGTGGTAGTAATGACTTCATGGGTGGCAAGACTTTGGGCAGGGGGTTCCAGCAGAAGCGACACGCTCGATTATAGCGAGTTGATACCGGCGATCGATGGCAGTGGAGGCCGGGTGCCCCGGCTCTGTGAGCCGGGATGGTTTGGGGTAGTCGCGCAATTTTGGCCCGCAGCGGGTGCAGGCGGTGCATCAACGGGGTGGCTGGGGTCAGGTTGCTGATTCGGGGCGTCAATCTCACATTGGACTTTCCAGCAACCTGCCCCCAGCCGAATGCCACGATCTGGGGGCAGATTGTCGGCCACTCAATTGACGAAAACGACATCCCACGGCGACAATCTGACCCCAGCCACCCCGCCGCTGGTGTCGGCGTCAGCTTCCCACTGCGGCCTTTCTCCTGCAGCCTCCAACAGAAGTTGTAGTAGGCGATGTGCAGGGAAACCGCCGCGTTCAGGTTCTCCAGCTTCTTCGAGAATCCCAGCGATAGCCGCGTGAACCGTTTCAGGAACGTGCGAATCGTGAGGTTGTGCCGTTCGATGTGGCTGGTGCAGATCGACCGCGAATCCTCTATTCCCTTCACGTTGATCCGGGTCGCCCTGGTCAACTCAGGTGGGCCATAATGACCGACACGAGGTCCGTTAATGTACTTCCGCCTGATCGCAGTCATCATGTCCACGCTGATCATTGCTGTGTGCATCCGTTTCGTTTGCACCGTTGATCGCCCCTCTGCTCAGCCCGCTGTGGCGCATCCGTTGTGTGGACTCGAGCAGATTCAATACTTCACCAGCGGACCACAATTCAATCTGCAAAACCAAATTCAGGCGGTCCGTGAATACAAACTTGAGCATTCGTCGTTCTGGTAGTCACGTATGTACTGGGGGGGCGTTGCAGTGTGGTCCTGGTTGCTCCGGAGTCGTTCGGGGCCGGGCGATGGGGCTGGTTCTGTGGGCATCAGCCTCCCTGTGACTGTGTCGCCCCGCGCTGGAGACCAGCCTGCGCCACTCGTTGGGAGTGGTGTCATGTGTGTGTTCGTGTCTCTGCCGGAGGACGTGTTGGCGTCGTGGCTGAGAAAACGGAAAGTTTCCCTCTGGTCACGTTGGCAAACGTTGATCGTTTGGCGATAAAGCACTCGTGGCGAGGATGCCTGCCATCAACGATCTCCAGAATGGAACACGCAAATGAAACTGACTGACTTCTACGATGCTGTGTCTCGACGTGTCGACACCGATAAGACATCCATCACGGTTGCGGAAACGAAGCGAGTGCTCAGCGAAGCATTTCTGGTACTGGCCGGAATGGATGCTGCGGAATTCGCCGACACGGTTTCGAAGGGGCTGACAACGGCCAAGAAGAAGCTGTCCAAGTAGCCCGGTCCAGAGTGCGTTGTGTCCCTCTGCCGCCCGATTCGGCAGAGGGGTTTTCGTGATGTTTTCCGGGGGCGAAACGTCGCCGGAGTGATGACTGGACGCATGCGGCAGCAGAGTGAGGCTCATCACCAGGGGCGATCCGGCCGCCTGATTCCCAGGGACTTGATGCGCGAGTTGAGCGTTGTCGGTTTCATGTTCAGGGCAGCGGCCGCACCGTCGGGCCCGTAGATTTTCCCTTTTGACTGCACGAGTGCATGGCGAATGTTGTCCGCCTCCAGTGCACGCATTTCCTGTTCGGTCAGCACGCGTTCGACCGTCTCCGGGGCGGCTGATACGGTCGTCGCTTGTGGCCTCGACCCGGCGAGATCGAAGCGAAGTTTTCCCTTCACGGCAATGATGCAGGCACGCTCCAGGGCGTGCTGAAGCTCGCGGACGTTTCCCGGCCAGTCGTAGCGCTGCAGTTCCTGAACATTCGCCAGTGTGAGTCGTGGGTGTGGACGCCCCTGTTGCCGGGCAATTCTTCCCAGAAAGTGTTCTGCCAAAAGCGGGATGTCCTCGACGCGTTTGCGAAGCGGAGGAAGTTCAATTGGAAAAACACTCAGACGATAGAACAGGTCCTGACGAAAGCGGCCTGCATCGACTTCGTCTCGCAGGTTGCGATTCGTGGCCGCGATGATACGGACATCAACCTTCCGGGTGCGGACTTCGCCAATACGCTCAACCTCTCCTTCTTGCAGCACCCGCAGCAGTTTCGATTGCAGGTCCAGCGGAATTTCCCCGATTTCATCCAGGAACAGCGTCCCACCATCGGCGAGTTCAAACCGCCCTGCCCGATCGCGCAAAGCCCCTGTGAAGGCTCCTTTCGCGTGGCCGAAGAATTCACTTTCGTAGAGTTCTCTGGGAATCGCTGCGCAATTCACTTTGATGAGAGGACGCTCCGCGCGTCCACTCCGGCGATGGACTTCTCTCGCAACCACTTCTTTTCCGGTTCCGCTCTCGCCCAGCACAAGAACGGCGGAATTGGTTGGAGCCACCAGAGCAATTTGCTGTGTGACCGCCTGAAGCGCAGGGGCCTGCCCGATCAGGTCGCCAAACATGGCCGACTCATGAACTTCAGCACGCAGGTACTCGTTCTCCTGCTCAAGGCGTTTTTTCAGTTCGTCAATCTCATCCATTGCCCGAGCGTTGGCAATCGCTGCAGCCAGATGGTCCGCAATCATCCGCATCCATTCGAAGCAGGAAAAGCTCGGCTCATCGCGAGTAAACAGGCCAAGCACGCCGAGTGTTTCTCCGCGATGAACGAGCGGATGACCAATGAACGATGTCACCTGCTCGGCATCAATCCAGGCCGGATCGGCCACCCACGAGGTACCCTGGTCAATGCGGATGACCTCCAGAGATTCCCCTGATGCGGCGATTGTCCCAACTTTTCGAACGCCAATCGGGAACCGCCGAAATTCTCCACCCAGATCTTGCCAGCATTCATTTTCACTCGACAGGGATCGCCCCGAACTGGCGACCAGATGCAGGCAGAGTTCGCGATTCTGGCACTCCTGCTCGAACCGACATCGGGCACAGTCACCCGCTTTGGGAGGCTGCTTCAACCAGATCCGCACCAGTGCCACAGCGGGGCCCATGGCCAGTCTCTGGACCGTCAGCGGAAGCAGCTCAGAAAGCTGATGCAGTGAAGCCAGCTCCAGCAGCAGCCTCTTGGGGTTGGGCACGATTCCCGAGTTCTGCATGTCGTCCATAGTCGAACAGGGTAACGAGTTTTCGCTGCTC
>JAGQPW010000031.1:11945-14659 GCA_020426515.1 Planctomycetaceae bacterium
AGTTCTTTTCTGGAGTGGCACGGGAAATGAATGGTAGTCCCGTGTCGCCAGTCGATGGGGTCGGCTGGTGGAAGGCCCATTGAAAACCACTTAACCAAGGAGTCCCAACATGTCTCGACTGCAACACGTTTCCCCTGAAGCCGCCACCGGACAAGCCAAAGAACTGCTCAATGCCGTGAAGGGCAAGCTCGGAATGATTCCGAACATGACTCAGGTGATGGCAATCGCCCCTTCCGTCCTTGACGGATACCTCTCCCTGAGTGGAGCGCTCAGCAAAGGGAGCCTCCCTCCGAAGACCCGAGAGCACATCTCTCTGGCCGTTGGCGAAGCCAATTCGTGCAACTACTGCGTTTCGGCTCACTCGGCCATTGGCAAATCCGTTGGACTGACGGCCGAGCAGATTCTGGACAGTCGCCGCGGCACTGCCGTGGATCCGAAGGCCGATGCGGCGATTCAGTTTGCCCGACAGGTGCTCGAAACGCGGGGACAGGTCTCCAATGCGGACCTCTCTGCGGCCCGTGCGGCCGGTCTCGATGATCCCGCTCTCGCTGAAATTGTCGCCAATGTGGCCCTGAACGTTTTCAGCAACTACTTCAACAACGTCGCCGAGACCGAAATCGACTTCACCAAGGCGGCTCCACTCAATCGCGAGTCGGCGTCTGCCTGCGGAACCGAGGCCTGCCACGTTCGTTAGTGGCTCAGGTTTCTCACGCTGTTCAACCGGATGCCGGACAAGCGTCCGGCATCCGGTTGTCTTTGCCTCACTAAACTCACAGTCCGTCTGGAGTCTCCCCATGACATCGCTTCGTCCTCCGTTCACGCTGGCATCAGCCATTGCAAAAGTCCGCGCTGCCGAAGATGCCTGGAACAGTCGCGACCCGCATCGCGTTTCACTTGCCTACTCTCCCGACTCTGAGTGGAGAAACCGCGACCGGTTTCTGCGAGGTCGTGAAGAAATCCGTGCGTTCCTGGCAGCAAAATGGGAACACGAACTCGACTACCGTCTGACCAAATCGTTGTGGTCTTTCAGCGACAATCGAATCGCCGTGCGGTTTCAGTATGAGTATCGCACTGCCAGCGGCGAGTGGCACCGCGCGTACGGGAACGAGCTTTGGGAGTTCGACGAAGAAGGACTGATGCGTCGCCGCGAAGCGAGTATCAACGATGTTCCGATCGATGCAGGTGACCGCCGTTTTCACTGGGCCGCTCCCGGACCGCGACCAGAGGGCGACGCAGGAATTCCGTCTGTGCAGTAGCTGATCTTGAACGCAGCCAGTCCCTGACGACATCAGCCACTGAATGTCCGCCCTCCACCGGCGATTCGGCCAGTAATAACGTCGCCCCCAGTATCGAAGTGATGCGGGGAGCGGCATGGGGAATGGCAACGGGGAGCCAGGTTTTGCTCATTCGATGCGTGGCATGAGCATGCCCTGCGGCGTTCACGGTCCGAGGTTTGGCGACCATGGTTCATTACCTGCCGACAGCCTGAGTGCGGAGTGCATTGTTGCGAGAGGTGGAGTTTCTACACTTCACGATGACCGGGGCACCCGGCATCGAACTGCAGCCACTCGAACAAGAACCTGACGCATGCGAATAACTTTCCTTTCCATCGCTTTTCTTGCCATGCTCGCTACGAACGCGGGAGCAAGTGAACCTGTCTCTTCCCCGGGCACAGAGCAGGCCACTGCGGTCAATGAGAGCCCTCGCGTGGTTGAGGCGGCCACCTCGGAACAGGGGATGAGTTCTCCGATCTGCCTGACCGCGAACGACATGTTGATCGCGACGGGCAAACCATCGCTGGTGCTCATGTCGAGCGGCTCCACGCACATTCCCGTGTGGTCGCTCTCTGGTGGCACTCCCGGGCAGTCTGTGGCTGGTGTCGTGGGCGGCCTCCCCAGTGAGTGTGCGGCCGTGAAGGTTGAAATCGTTGTGACCACCACCGATGAGACAACGAGCCCCGAGTTTGGGGATGTCTACAGAGTTCATCTGTCGCAGATGGTGGACAACGCTCCGTTCACTGCCCGGTATATGCTGGGCAAGCCGGTGCGAACTTTGCTTCCGGCCAAGCCGTTCTACACACGAACGATTCTCCTGGAGTCGTACTACGAAGTGGTTCCCAATGCTCCGCTGACGGTTCGCATCCAGCGGGAGCCGGGCGATCCGGGCGACACGTTCATCCGCCCAACTGGTCTGGCCCTGGTGAAGGTGACGCCTCTGCCTGCCCCTGCGGAGCCACACGTTGTGCAGGATGTCAGCGGCTACAACTCGTGGCCGATGATTCAGGCTATTGGAGAAACGCTGGTCTGTACATACAGCCGGGGGACAGCACATACCATCGGTGAGGATGCCCGCGCTGTGTTCGCACGGACTTCGACCGATGGCGGAAAAACGTGGACGGCAGAAACGACGGTCGCCAATACACCCGGTTATGGTGAGGTCACCGTCGGAAAGGGGCTGGATTCCACGGGGGCAATGCTCCTGTGGGTGCGTCGCGTTGGAAAAGACTGGAATCACGACCTGTACCGCACGACCGATGGAGTGACCTTCACGCTCGTCGCCACGCCGGACCTCGCCGTGAAACCGATGCAGATTACCGACGTCTTCGCGGTCCCCACGGTTGGTCTCATGGCCCCGTGGTTCGCCGGGAACTACAGCGACCAGGCCGTGCATTCGTGGGGCATGATGACCAGCAGTGATGATGGGATGACGTGGAC
>JAGQPW010000031.1:14759-28849 GCA_020426515.1 Planctomycetaceae bacterium
CAGACCCCCATCGAGTCCGAACTGCTCAAGGCGGACTGGCCGACCGAGCCTTCCGCTGTTTACCTCGGAGATGGCCGAATTCTTGCCATCGGGCGAACCGAAAGTTCACGATCTCAGTTCCAGATGATTTCCACGGACTACGGCGCAACCTGGACACGCACGCCAACGAACATCAGCGACATTGCCGCCTCGACGCCGAGCCTGATTCTCGATGCCCGGTCCGGCTTGCTGAGTAACTACTACTATGAACGTGGCCGGGGAATCTTGCGGCGTCGTGTCGTAGATCCAGCTCGTGTATTTGAGCATCCACTCAACTGGCCTGAATCTGAGACTGTCGCCATTGGCAGTCCGATTGCGTGGGATTCGGGCAATGCGAACGCCACCGTGATCGGGGATACCCACTACGTTTCCTTCTACTCCGGCAAAGCCCCTGATACGTCGGTGCTGGTTTCGGAAGTCCCGGCACCGAAGGCCAGGGAGTTACAATCCAAGCGATCGGGTTCGGAAGCGGCCAAAGAATGACCGGCGAGAAATCGCGTTGTCGTCGGCCTGCAGCGGCTTGAGGCCTGCCCTGCTCTTTCCGTGCGGTTCCTGGATCGTCTGAATGTCTCCGCAAACTTTGACCGTAAACGGGGGGCGTCCCCGGGGCATGGGGGAAAATGAAAGTCTGTATCGTTGGTGCTTCGGGAAAGCTTGGCCGCTACATGGTGCAACATGCACTGGATCGTGGGTACGAGGTGGTTGGTGTCTGTCGCGAAAAGAGTGTGGCCAAACTCGATGTCTTCAAAGATCGCATCACCATTGTTCCGGGCAACACGAATGACCGCGATGTCATTGAAGCAGCCGTTGCGGGATGCGATGGCGTGTTGACGGTGCTGGTGCCGTGGGGTGTTCATCAATATTCCTCCGGCACTGCTCAGGCTGTGCTGGACTACGCCAGGCCCGATGCGAGACTGGTTTTTTCCTGCGGCTGGCACATTGCCAGGGATGGTCAGGACAAGTACTCCCTGCTGTTCAAGACAATCGTTGGCGTTGCTGGTGCGCTCGCAAAATTCGCCCGGCTGGTCGATCTTGATGATCAGGTCGAAGCGTGCCGGCGAATTTTCGCGAGCGATCGACGCTGGACCGTTGTTCGTGGCAGCGATCTTGAGGAGGGGCCTTCCGAGGGACTTCCCGTGTGGAGCCAGCATGTCGGCGATCCCATCCTCAAGAGCAACCGCACGCGACGGACAGACTTCGCCCTGTTTATGGTTGCCGCTCTCGAAGACGACACATTGATCCAGCAGGCCCCTGCCATCGTTGGCTGCCGCACAGCCTCGGCGCTTGCCGCTTCCAAGTGATTGCATTGGAACCTCGCTGGAAGCCCGCCGCGGCCACGGCTCGCCTCACTGTCGACTGCCCCGTCGGCTGACGCTGCTTGGCTCTCCTGGATCCATCCAACTCGACCGATTCGTTCCCGTGCGGTATGCTCGGCAGCACGGGTAGATTTCAGACTCACCAAGGAGACGCAGCATGGCAATCACACGACGCAATTTCCTGGGAACCTCAGCGGCTGCCAGCACATTGATGGCAGTACCTACCATTTTGCAGGCGGACGATCTTCCGTCCGAACGAGTGACGGTGGGGGTGATGGGGCTGTCGCGGGGAAAGTCGCTGGCGACCACCTTTGGCAAGGAAAAGGGAGTGCGGATCAAGTATCTGTGCGACATCGATCAGGACCGAGCCCGTTCAGGAAAGGATCAGATCGAACAGGCGACCGGACAGGTGGCGGAGACCGTGGAAGATTTTCGACGTATTCTGGACGACAAGGAGGTGGATGCGCTGGTCGCCGCCCCGCCCAATCACTGGCATGCTCCGGCGGCCATTATGGCCTGCGTGGCAGGTAAGCACTGCTACGTAGAGAAGCCGTGCAGCCACAATCCGTGGGAAGGGGAAATGCTGGTCAAAGCGGCCCGCAAGTACGACCGGGCGGTGCAGATGGGGTCGCAGCGCCGCAGTGGCAAGGGATATCAGGAAGCGGTCGAGAAACTGCACGCCGGTGTGATTGGTAACCTGCATTGTTCGCGATCCTGGTACAACAATCTGCGTGGCAGTATTGGCATCGGCAAGCCTGCCGATCCGCCGCCGCAGATCAACTACGAAATGTGGCAGGGGCCGGCCCCACGCACTCCGTACTACGACAACCGTCTGCACTACAACTGGCACTGGTTCTGGCACTACGGCAACGGCGAACTGGGCAACAACGGAGTGCATGCACTCGACATCTGTCGCTGGGGCATGGATGTCACGTACCCGACCCGCGTCTCCTCCAGCGGCGGTCGATACTTCTTTGAAGATGACCAGCAAACGCCCGATACGCACACCACAATTTTTGAATTCCCCGGCGGTAAGCACATCACGTGGCAGGGACTCAGCTGCAACAAGCATCGAGACTCATCCGGCTTTGTGGCCTTCTACGGCGACCAGGGGGCACTCGAAATTGATGGCAGCGGCAAGTACAAGGTGTTCGACAAGAACGACAAGCTGGTGGAAGAAGGGGGCGAGTCGATGAAGGACTCGGACCACATCAACAATTTCGTCACCGCCATCCGCACTGGAAAGCACCTGGAACTGAACGCCGAAATTCTTGATGGCCACCAGTCCACGCTGCTCTGCCACCTGGGGAACATCTCGTACCGCACCGGACGCGCGCTGAGTTGCAGCCCGGAAAACGGCCACATTCTCGGGGATGAAGCGTCGATGAACTTGTGGAAACGCGAATACGAACCGGGTTGGGAGCCTACAATCTAGGATAGACGTGACGCTGGCTGCCCGCTCGTTCCGTGAATGGAGGAAACCATGAGCCCTTTGGACATTCTCTTTCTGGCCTTAATTGCCGGGGTGTGCGGCGGGCTGGGACAATCCATTGCCGGCAAAGGAGGGACAGGCTGTCTGGCCACCATTGCACTCGGTTTCATTGGTGCCCTGATCGGCATGTGGCTGGCCCGAGTCTTGAGCCTGCCGGAGATTTTCACCATTAACGTGGGGGGCGAAGTCGCCTTTCCCATCATCTGGTCGATCGCCGGTTCGGCATTGTTTGTCGCCGCCCTGGGATTGTTCAATCGGCGTCCAGCGGAGTGAAGAGTTCTCCGGAAATCTGACATCCAGCACGCAAACGCCCCGGTTCCTCATGTGGGAACCGGGGTGTTGTTCGTGGAGGCCCCCGGCCACCGAGCCTGTGACCTGGGCATCGATCAGCAGTGAGGCGCGTTACCTCACTTGCGGGCAGGCCTGCTCCATCTCCTTGCGGAGATTCGTCCAGATGGTCTGTGGCGATGGATCCGGGAGTTTAGATGGCGCGAGAAGCGACATCAGGAACGGCATCAGACTGGCTCCGAAGTCCCAGGGCTTTTTGGGGCCAAAGTAATGCAGCACACCCATGTCCGCTGCGAAACGATCCCAGGCCGGTTTGAACAGCGAGAGAATTCGCGGCGTGTTGTATTTTAAGGGGAGCCGCCGTTCGGGGGGGCCGGTGAACCAGTCGTTGAAGTAGGAGTTGATGAAGCCCTGATCTGATCCATCGTAAGAGGGGAGTTTGCCAATTTTCGAGACCAGGTCGGCGAACATCTCTTTCGAAGGTTTGATCACCATTACCGCTGCGCACAACTGATCGGGGGCGGTCACACAAGGGGCTGCGGCGAACTCCGGCGCATTGATGAGTTCATCCAGGGACCCCAGCACAACGGTGTCGGCATCGAGATAGATGACGCGATCATAATCGGTCAGTTCCCACATCCTCAGTTTTGTGTAGCAGTGGGAGAAGGAAGCCAGCACCAGGTCTCGTGTGGGGACAGGATTGGGAACGTGATCGATGTCGACCAGCCGATCCCAGAGCAGTGCGAGTCGCTCGCGATCACGCGGGGAAATCTCCGGCGAGACCATGACGACGGTTTCGCGGCTCCACCCGATCTTGCGCAGTGAATAGCCCAGTACCAGTGCGCCAATCACATATGATGGCGAGGTCACCATCGTTGCGCAGGCGACGCGACGGGAGACGCCATCACTCATGGATTCAAGTCCTCTCACGAAGGTTTATGACACTCAGATACATGTCAATTCGACTCATTGAGCCGCAATCACAAAGCCGCGTCGGGCATATCGACGGCCAGCATCTGCAGGGAGATCTGTTTTCAGGATGAGTCGCTACACATCCACTGAATCGGTCGGTGCCGTTTGTGGCTCGGTCTTTGTCGGGGGCGACCAACCGAATACTCAACCAGACCTGCGATTTCAAGGTTCAACGGGACGTGGACTGACTTTCCAGTCTGTCCTGACCGCTGGGATGGTCACTGGCGACTGCCAGGCGAGGGGCCCTGCCCTCGGCTTGCGTCAAACGGCCACGCGTGGCCTGCTGGTTGATCTACTGGCCGCGGCGTTTGCCTTCGAGGATCCGTTGCAGCAGCCCTCCTGCGGCTTTGATACCGATTCGCTTGCCGAATTCCCCCAGAGGACGCAGGTCCATCTGCGGCTCATTGAGAGTGCCGCGGATGTTCAAAGTGATGACTTCCCCCTGGAGTGACTGCAGAATGGGGCCTTGCTTCAGCCACTTTGCATTGAGGGGGATGCTCAACACGAGGTCGACCGTCTCATCGAGGCCGACGGAACCGGTGGTGCTGACGCGGACATCTCCAATGTTGAGCCCAAAGTCCTTGTGGTAGATGCGTCCCTCGACAAGGCGAAATGCCACCTGTTGTTCATCCATGGTGACGGTGGCCAATTCGTTGAGGGCATTACGCGGATCAACGACGAGGCGAATCTGGTCGATCGCGGTGAGCATCTGCCGAATCATGGGGCCGGGGCCGATTTTCGCGCGATGAATGGTCAGCACGCCAGGGATGTCGGCGGTTTCCAGGTTTCCAATCGACGCGGTGACTGGCTTGGAAACAGCAAGAGACAACGTTCCTTCGATGGACGTGGAATTGGCCATGGCGGGCGAGAGATACTTCAGCCAGCTGCGGACAAGGTCTTCCGTCAGTGCAACCCGTTCCAGCAGGGCTCCCTGGTTGAGCTGAAACTGCAGCGGATCGGAGTTGAGGACGATGCGAGGAAGTTGTCGCACCTGTCCCTGGTTGACGGGAAAGTGCACCGGGTCCAGAAGCAGGACACCCTCATCGACCGAAGCCCGCAGCTTACCTTCGTCCGAGACCAGACCGAACGCTTTGATCTGATCCCATGTCAGGAGTGTGGCGAGCTGGAAGGCGTTTCCGGGGGGAGCGGCTTCTGCATTCTCGGTGGGCGCGGTTCTCAGCGGCCCTTTGGCAGAGAATTCTGCAACCCTTAGTCCCTGCACCTGCAACTGCTCTCGCAACTCTTGAGGCAGCTGATCGAACAGGCCCTGGGCATCGCAACGGAGTTGCCCCGCCACATCGACTACCGCAAGTTGATTGACTCCCTCAATCTGACCCTGCCCCTGAATGCCGAACGGGACGCTGGAAAAGGCAAGCTGCGGAACGTTCAGCAGATCCTGCTCGCGGACGTAGTTCGCCTGCAATGTCCATGTGAGCGGATCGAGATCGACCGGCACGGTGGTGCCGTCGGGACGTTGCAGCATTGGAAGAAGTTCGACTTGTGGCTCGGCTGGTCGTCGCAATTCGCCCTTGGCCAGTGTTTGAATGGCCCCTTTCGGGCTGCGGCTGACTGCGAGAGTGGCTTCGCCGGACAGGGCTCCTGTCAGCAGTTGGCCGCCTAGGGATTCGGATGTAAGTGGCTGCAGCGAATCGAGTGGGAGCCGATCGAGCGTCAGTCTTGCCAACAGCTTTTCGTCCTCTGCGGCAAATTTCAGTATCTCAGCCTCGGGGCTGAGTTTCCCCCCGGCGGCCTGCCATTCTCCCTGTGTTTGGATTCGCCCCTGAGTGGCTGGCTGTTCCACCTTTCCGTCGAACTCCCACTTGTGCGATGCAGGAACTGCGGCGTCGCCGGGATGGTAGGCGTATGTGCCGCTGATGTCGCTCAACACGGTCAGCACACGTTTGTCAGAATCGACAAAGGTCAATCGGCTGCCGGACAGGTGGACGCTGGTTGCACGTGGCAGGCCAGGAATCTGCTTTGTGAGCAGCAACTTGAGAAAATGCTCGATGTGTTCTTTCGGATCTTGGAGACTGAGCGATTGCGGAGACGGATGCAACGTGGGAACGATCACATTGCTGACGAGCCCTTCGAATTCCAGCGTTAACGGTTGTGCGCGGTTGCTGACCAGCTGCCACAGCGTCTGTCCCGTGGTGACCGCGCCAATATTGGCGGAAAGATGTCCTTTGCGGTCGTTCACTTTTACATCTCGCAGCAGCACCGGCGATTGCCAGGAGAGCTGTGCTCGATCGAACTGGACCGTTGCGGGCATGTTGGGAGCGAGAATTTCCAGCACATCAGTTTGCGACCATGCTCGTCCGACGATGGCAGGGAGGAACCAGCCAACGGCACTCAGGGCGAGTAGTCCCAACAGGAAAAAACGTCCCAGCCAACGGGCGGGCTGACCCGTGGTTTCTTTCTTTTCAGACGCAACAGCGACTGCAGTATTGTTGTCAGCCATGACCAGCGGCACTCCGTGATGCAATGATGTGTCGACTTCGATTCCGGATTGTAACAGAGAATTCACCCACAGGTCACAAACGTTTTCTACCGTCAGCTTGGCAGCACCGAGGAATCAGACTATGGTGACTCGTGTTAAGGGGATGGGAAGAATGTTGCTGGACTCTGAATTTTTCGGCAGAACATGGTGACCATTTTAGTCGTTGACGATTCAGCCGTAGACCGTCGACTCGCCGGTGGGCTGCTTGCCAAGTCGGGTGAGTGGCAGGTCGAGTTCGCTCGCGATGGCGCTGAAGCCGTTGAAATGATGAAAGTGTCGACGCCAGACGTTGTTCTGACCGATCTGCAGATGCCGCATCTGAACGGACTCGAGCTGGTGCAGCTTATCAAGGAGCACAATCCCCTGCTGCCCGTGGTCCTGATGACTGGTCAGGGCAGTGAGGCCATCGCCGTCGAGGCATTGCAGCACGGCGCAGCCAGCTACGTTCCCAAAAAGTCGCTGCAGGAAATCCTGACAGACACGATCGTACGCGTGCTGGCACTGGCGGGGGAACTGGCCAATAAGAAGTCCTTGATGGAGCGGATGACCGAATATGCATCGTCGTTCGTGCTGGGAAATGATCCTACACAATTGACTTCGCTGGTCAGCCATTTGCAGTCGATTCTGAACGACATGTCGGTGCTGCCCGAGTCGGATCGGCTGCGGACGGGGGTGGCGCTGGAAGAAGCCCTGCTGAATGCATCGTACCACGGGAATCTCGAAGTCAGTTCGAAGCTGCGTGAAACGAATCACGCAATGTATTACGAACTGGCCCGGCAGCGGTCGAAAGAAGATCCCTATCAACAGCGGTCGATTTACGTTTCCGTTCGCATCAGCAAGCAGGGACTGTCCTACACAATTCGAGATGAAGGCCCCGGCTTCGACCCGCACTCACTGCCCGACCCGACTGACCCGATTAATCTGGAACGTCCTTGTGGACGGGGTGTGCTGCTGATGAAAACCTTCATGGACGAAGTGACGTTCAACGAGCATGGCAACCAGGTCACCATGGTCAAACGTGCCAAGTTGCGGGCTGCTGCCACTTAGCGGGCAGGGACGGTAAACTCCCGGCGGGCGCCTTCGATCGTTCCTCGAACTTTGCCAGAGACGGAGCCATGTCTGCAATGTTGAGATTCCTGCTGGTCACAATTCTCCTCTGCTGCACTGGCCGGACGTTCGCCGCCGAGCCGGCTGAACTGATTTCCCGCATCACTGCCGTGGAATCTCGAGGAGTGGGGAATGCGGTGGCGACGGCAGCGGTGAAAGAGCTGGAGTCCACGGCAGCCCCCGCTGATCTGGTGACCATCCTGGGGGCGATGAACACCGCTGATCCGCTGGCTGCGAACTGGTTGCGTGGCGCGTTTGAGGCGGCTGCCGACCGCGCAACATGTGCAGGAATGTCTCCGGTCGCCGAACTGGAAGCATTTGTGCGGAATCGAGCCAATACTCCGCGAGTTCGTCGACTGGCATACGAATGGTTGCTGAAAGCCGATCCCGAAGCTGAGACCCGTTTTCTGCCGACGCTGCTGGATGATCCCAGCTCGGAAATGCGCCGCGATGCGGTGGCTCGTTTGATCAGTCAGGCGGAGCAACAGGAAGGAACCGCGGCCCTGGCCACCTGGAAGCAGGCTCTATCCGGGGCTGTAGATAAGGATCAAGTTAAGAAGATCGCCGACGCCTTGAAGAAGGCCGGTGAGCCGCTGGATCAGGTACAGCACTTTGGCTTGATTGTGGATTGGCATGTCATCGGACCGTTCGACAATAAGGACTTGAAGGGATTTCCCGTGGCCTATCCACCGGAAACGGAGATCAAGCTGGATGCCGAATACGCTGGTCAGCTGGGCCCGGTGACTTGGCAACAGCTGCATTCGGATGAAGCGGATGGTGCATTCGATCTTGCGAAGCTGACCGAGCCGCATAAGGGAGCGGTTGACTACCTGTTCACTGAATTCGAAGTGGCGCAGGACCAGCCGGTGGAGTTTCGACTGGGAACGGCCAACGCGTGGAAGCTGTGGGTGAATGGGCAACTGGTCTTTGCCCGCGAGGAATATCACCGCGGCATGCAGTTCGATCAGTACATTGTCCCCGGGAAGCTGAAGGCCGGGACGAACACAATTCTCCTGAAAGTCTGTCAGAACGAGCAGACGCAGGACTGGGCTCAGCGCTGGGCCGTGCAGTTTCGAGTGTGCGATGAGACTGGCAAAGCGGTCCATTCCCTCAGCAAGTCCGGGGCTCGGTAGTCGGACTGGGCCTCTTCGAAAAAATTTCCTCCCCCTGCTCTGCACTTCTATCTTGTCGAGGTTCGATTCATGCAACGTTTGCTGTGTTGCGGCCTGTTGTGTCTGGGGTTGAGTTCATCGCTGCTGGCCGACTGGCGGCAATTTCGTGGAACCGACAACACCGGATTGAGCCCAGAAGCGGCGACGGTGGACTGGTCGGGCGAGCAGGAACTGGACTGGTCGGCTGAGCTGCCGGGGCGCGGGCTCTCCTCTCCGGTGATTGTGGGCGATCAGGTCATTGTGACCGCCTGTTCCGGTCCGCGCGAAGAGCGGCTGCATGTGCTGTCGTTCTCGGCAAAGGATGGCAGCCGGCAGTGGGAACGGCAGTTCTGGGCAACGGGACGCACTGTGTGTCATCCGAAGACGAGTGTCGCGGCCCCGACCCCTGCCAGCGATGGCAAGCGGATTTTCGCGTTCTACTCGAGTAACGACCTGGTATGCCTGGACCTTGATGGCAATCTGCTGTGGTATCGCGGATTGACGTATGACTATCCCAATGCGAGCAACAGTCTGGGAATGTCGTCGTCGCTGCTGGTTCAGGGGGACATCGTAGTCGCGATGGCTGAATGCGACGATGAGTCGTTCACGATTGGTCTGAACACCGCCACCGGTGAGACCTCCTGGAAACTCGATCGTCCCCGCAAGGCGAACTGGACTTCGCCCAGTCTGATGACCGCCGGTGACAAGGCGCAGGTGCTGCTGCAAAGCTCTGCCGGTGTCGCCGCCGTGGACGTGGCATCGGGCGAGGTCAAGTGGACCTACGCCGATGGAGCCGCCACGATACCGACACTCGTGGTTGCCGGGGATGTGGCCTATGTTCCTTCGAATGGACTGACGGCCCTGCGACCGGGGACAAGCAATCCCGCAGTTCCGGAAATTGTATGGCAGGAAGGAAGCTTGCGCCCCGGGACAGCCAGCCCCATTGTGTTTGGCGACGGCGTGTACGTGATCAACACGGCGGGTGTGCTGACGAAAGCCTCACTCACCGATGGTTCCCGCGTCTGGCAGGCCCGCATGAAAGGGCCCTTCAGTGCGTCCCCAGTGGTGGTGGGAGGCAAGATGTTGTGCGTGAACGAAGAGGGGGTGAGCCAGGTGATTGATCTGGCCGATGAGGGGAAGACAATCTCGACGCATGAACTGGGTGAAACCGTGCTGGCCACTCCTTCCGTCACTGCGGACGGCATCTATCTTCGCAGCGATGGGCACCTGTGGAAGCTGCGCCTGGGCGAGTAGTCCCGGCTTCGCATTGGCAATCTCACGGTTGCGGGGCGATCAACAGTTGGCCGATGAGGCCGAGCAGAAAACCCGCAATGGCTCCCAGCGGCGGAGCCCAGTGCTGCTTGAGTTGAGCCTGCGGGGCAATGTCCTGAAACGTCAGGTACAGGATGCCGCCCGCCGCAAACAGCATGATTCCCGAAACGACCTCCGGGGCATCAGCCAGCAGGAAGTGCCCTGTCAGTCCGGCGATTGGTCCCAGGAATGACATCAACAAAAAGGTCAGCAGGACTCCGCGGGCAGAGAGCGAAGTGGAAGACCGCAACTCTCGGTATGCATTGAATCCTTCGGGCAGGTTCTGCATACCGATCAGCAGGGCGAGTAGAGGACCCGCCTGCCCTCCCGCCGAGAACGCAGCACCCAGGGCAAGCGATTCCGGAATGAAATCGGAGAGCATGGCGGTCAACTGAGCGGATGATCCACTGGCGGCGGCCAGGGCTCGATCGAGGATCATGAAGCACAAGCCTCCGAGGCTGAAACAGAGCGCCACAGCCCAGGTTGGCAGCCCCTTGGCTCCTTCCGGAACAAGAACCAGGGCGACGGCAGCCAGCAGGGCACCGCCTCCGAATGCGATCACCGAATGCCGGAATTCCTGCTCCAGCCATTGTGGGCGAATGCGTTCCCAGTAGGCAAAACAGGCCCCCAGCGGCATGGCGGCCCCGGCAGCGAAGGTCAACAGTGCGACTGCGAGAGCATCGTGCATCATCGAATTCTTTGTGGTTGTTCGGACGGAGCCGCGCGTTGTGGCGCAGTTTACTCTTCAGAACCGAGGATTGGCAGATCGTAAAAATGCCGGTCGGCGTCTGCTTGCCAACATGCGCGACACCTTTCAGAATAGCAATCGATGCGGCCCGGTGGCGCATTGTGCATTCTCAGGTTCATTGAGTTCAGGAATTGATTTTATGCCCGTCCGGGGAGTACGAGGTGCCATTACCGTTGAGGAGAATTCCGGTCCGGAGATTCTGCAGGCCACTGGGGAATTGCTGGCGGCAATTCTGGAACGCAACGGCCTGACGGATTTCTCTGAAATTGTTTCCGCGATTTTCACAACGACTCCCGATTTGACTGCCTGCTTCCCGGCTGAAGCAGCTCGCGAACAGGGGATGAGTCAGGTGCCGCTGTTGTGCGCTTCGGAAATCGCCGTCCCCACGGGCATGCCGCGGACTATTCGGATCCTGCTGCACGTCAACACCGATCGTTCTCAGGCCGAGATGGTGCATGTCTATTTGCGGGATGCCCGCAAATTGCGGCCTGATGTGACCAGTGCCCAGTAAGGCGACCCGGTAAGTGATGCAAGGCCGCTGAGAAAATGGGAGGTGGAAATGTCCGAAACGTCAGATCTCCCTGCCGATGAAGAATCCGATGTGCCTGATATGAGGGTGTACCTGCCGCATCACGAAGAGTGGACGGTTCACATCAAACGCACCTGGGACAAGCAATACTGCTACAACAAGTCGCCCGGCGAGGATTACTTTCACGGAATTCTGGCGGGTGAGCTGTATCTGCAGCGCGGTGATGAGAAGTACTGCCTGCAGTGCGCGCTGCGGAATCGTTACGTGACACTGGATCGATTGTTCTGGCAGAATGGCCCCCGTCCGCCTCGCAAAATGCCGATGTGATCGCCTCGCGACGTCGCGACCTGCCGCAACGGAGTTCCAGTTGGCCGAGTTGCCTCCGCTGACGACGGCAAGTCAGCCCGCTACACTCTCCGTTCGACCGCATTGGTCAACCCATTCGCCCGCGTAAGCGGCTTTTTTCCTTTGACGACCAGTAGATCAGCATCATGGGACGTATTGGACTCGCCTTTCGGAGTTTCTTTGGCGTGCTGTTTCAGCGCGAGACCGCCGAGCGTGTAGGCCAGGCCATGTCGGGAGCGGTTCCACGCCTCGAACAGCAGGAACCTGCGGTCCCGGTCAAGGCAGCGGCTCCGCCCAAGTCGAAGCCGAAACCGAAACGGAGCGATGCCCTGACCTTGCTGGAGGCATTGCAGCGGGAAGCCCGATTTATCGACTTCATTCAGGAGTCTCTTGATGGGTACGACGATGCTCAGGTGGGAGCCGCAGTACGCGAAGTGCATCGCGGGACGCGCAGTCTGCTCAACCGGTTTTTTGAACTGAAGGCAGTCGTTCCTCAGGAAGAAGGCTCGATGTTCGAGGTGACGGCCGAAGAAGAGACCGCCCGCGTGCGGCTGATTGGTAACGTCCCGGAATCGCGGCCCGTCAAAGGAGAACTGGTGCATGCCGGCTGGCAGGCGACCCAGTGTGAATTGCCTCAATGGACCGGGGCGGAAGCTTCGATGCTGATCATCGCTCCGGCTGAAGTCGAAGTGAGATGAATGCCCCGGGCGACCAAACTATGATGGGGAGCCCCGCAGAACCCCTGTTCGCTGGCAAATACCCTGTCCTGTGATGCGAGGATCGGAATGTGTGTCGTGTTCGACGAACATCGCTCGCATGTCCCGTACGCTGTGCTGGATGAGATCGATATGCCACGACAACGAGTTTTGCGGAGAGAACTCCAGTGATCCACTCCTGTTTGAATGAAGGCCACTCAATGAATACAAAGCCGCTCCTGCTGACCGCTCTGCTCTGTCTGGTCCCGCTCGCTGTTCAAGCCAAGGGGCCTGCTTACGCCACTCCGGAAGAAGCCCGCTCTGCAGAGCCAGGGTTCGACTTTCAGGGGGAGTATGCCGGTGATGGTGTGGGTGTGCAGGTGATTGACCTGGGCAAGGGAAAGTTTCGCGCTGTGAAATTCAACGGCGGACTCCCCGGCGCAGGTTGGGACAAGTCGGACAAGGTCGAAACTGAAGGCGACAAGGATGCCGTCTCTGCGGTTGTCGCTGGACTGAAGAAGGTCGAACGCAAGAGCCCCACGCTGGGCAAGGCCGCTCCGGAAGGGGCAGTTGTGCTGTTTGATGGCAGCGACGACAGCCTGAAAGCTCACTGGAAAGACGGGGCGAAGAAGACGGATGACGGACTGTTGCAGGAAGGGGTGACTTCGCTCGACAAATTCGGCCGTCATCAACTGCACATCGAGTTCCGTCTGCCATTCATGCCTCACGATCAGGCGCAGGCTCGCGGCAACAGCGGCTGCTACGTGCAGGGACGTTACGAAGTGCAGATGCTGGATTCGTTCGGTCTGAAGGGACTCGACAACGAATGCGGCGGTATCTACAAGGCGGCACCTCCCAGCGTGAACATGTGCCTGCCTCCGCTGTCGTGGCAGACATACGACATTGATTTCACAGCGGCCAAATTCGATGCCGAGGGAAAGAAGACCGAGAACGCTCGCGTTACCGTGAAGCACAACGGCGTGGTGATTCACGACAACATCGAACTGCCCGCCGGAACCCCCGGTGGCGTGGGAGGGGAGTCCGCCGAACCAGGTCCACTGTTCCTGCAGAACCACGGCGATCCAGTGCGCTACCGCAATATCTGGGCGGTGGCCAGGTAGTGAGGCCACACCATGAGGGGGGAGGGCTCAAGACGTAAGCATCCTCCGCACTGCGTAACCTGTTGCCGAATTTTCGTTCCCGCTTCTGTACGGTTGTCGTCCGGAAGCGGGATACTTTTTCCCTGTGACTGACTCCTGCATGTCCTCGATTGAAATTCAACCTGTCTCCGGCCCGGTGCATGGTTCGATTCGCCCTCCGGGGTCGAAGAGCCTGACGAACCGATCGTTGATCATTGCAGCGCTCGCACGTGGTCGATCGATTCTGACCGGTGTGCTGGCGAGCCGGGATACGGAAGTGATGGTCGACAGCCTGCAGAAGCTGGGGATCTCGGTGCAGCATGATGCCGCAGCGAAGATGATGACTGTTGACGGTTGCGGCGGTCGTATTTTGGCGGTGAATGCTGACCTGTGGTGTGAGAACAGTGGGACCAGCATTCGCTTTCTCACGGCTCTGTGCGCGACGGGCGACGGAACCTATC
>JAGQPW010000031.1:28943-42436 GCA_020426515.1 Planctomycetaceae bacterium
CATGCGGGCCTTTGGAGCGGACATCAGCGAGCCGGAGTTGAATCGCTTCGTGATTGCCGCCAAACCATACACCGGGCGAGAATACGCGATTGAGCCAGATGCCTCAGCCGCGAGCTATTTCTTCGCGCTCGCCGCGATCACGGGTGGAAGCATGACCATTGAGGGGCTTTCTGCCGAGGCCCTGCAAGGGGATGTCCACTTTGTGGATGTCCTGGAGCAGATGGGCTGTGACGTCCAGCGCGGGGCGGACTCGATCACAGTGACGGGCCGACCGCTGAAGGGGGTGGATGTTGATTTGAATGCGATTAGTGACACGGCCCAGACGCTGGCCTGCGTGGCCCCCTTTGCCGAGGGGCCCACGACGATTCGCAACATCGCTCACAACCGCATCAAGGAAACCGACCGGATTACTGCGGTGGTAACGGAACTGCAGAAACTCGGCTTGCAGGTCGAGGAGTTCGCGGACGGAATGCGGATTCATCCCGGACCACTGCGGCCAGCCACCATTGCCACGTATGATGATCATCGTATGGCCATGAGCTTTGCCCTGATTGGGCTGCGTCAACCGGGCATTCGCATCGCTGATCCCGGCTGCACATCGAAGACCTATCCTGAATTTTTTGACGACCTCGCACGCGTTTGTGGAACCCAATTGTGACAGAGACTTCGGGGGAAGGCCGGAAACGAGATCGTTTTCGCAGCCGATCAAAGCACGCCAAACGACCTGCGCGGAAGAGGACCAAAACCGAACTTCCGGCGGCCCGTCCCGCTGCGCCATCTCGACCTGCCGATACGGCCCGACTGCTGGCCTTCAAAGCAATTGACGCCTACGAACAGCGGGTGGTGTTTGTCAGCCAGGTACTCGACCAGCTCTTTCGTTCGCAGAATACGCCGCTCGTGGAACGTCGACTGGCGACCGAACTGGCTTCGGGCACGGTGCGTCGACGTCGCACGCTGGATGCGGTTCTCGCCGCGTATTGTTCGCGTCCGCTCGACGATGTCGACATGGAAGTGCGTCTCGTGTTGTGGCTGGGGCTGAATCAGATTCTGTTCGTCAGCCGCATTCCGCCTCACGCTGCGGTTGATGAATCGGTCAATCTGTGTCGACAGATTGGCAAAGAGGCCGCCGCCGGTTTCGTGAACGGAATTCTGCGAACGGTGCTGCGGGAGTTGGAGCCGGATCCCGTGCCGGTGAATTCCCTGGCGGATTGTGAATCGAATCTGGTGATTCGTCCGGGCTCCAGTCCGGGATTGCCGTTCGAGGGGATTCGACTGGGGCGGGCGATTGCCCCCAACCCGCTGATTGATCCGGCGACCTACGTTGGCACCGTGGCCAGTTTGCCGCAGTGGCTGGTCGACAACTGGCAGAATTCGAAGTCACTGGATGAGATTCTCCAGATCGGCATGTGGTTCGATTCTCCCGGGCGCATGAGTGTGCGTGTGAATCAACTGCAAACAACACCGGAGCAGATGCTGGACGTGTTGACGACAGCCGGAATCGCGACTACGCGAGGCGACTTGCCCGAAGCACTCTGCCCGGAACGGACGTTTGCCGTGGAAGACATCCCCGGTTTCTGCGAAGGCTGGTTCAGTATTCAAGATGAAACGGCGATGCGGATCGTCGGACTCCTGGATCCAAAGCCAGGCGAACGCATTCTCGATTTGTGTGCTGCTCCCGGTGGCAAGACGACGCACATCGCCGAGCGGATGCAGGATCAGGGGGCGGTGCTCGCGTGCGATGTGACGAACGATCGACTGGCGTTGGTCAGAGAGTCGGTCAAGCGTCTGCGACTGGAAAGCGTCTCGACGCAGCTCATCTCCGTTGATGGCAGCAATCTGCCTGAGGGGCCGTTTGACGCCGTGCTGGTCGATGTCCCCTGCTCCAACACCGGCGTGCTGGGAAAACGTCCTGAGGCACGCTGGCGGCTGGAAAGCAATTCGCTGGTTGAACTGATCCCTGTTCAGGAAGACCTGCTGGAAGCGGCGATCGAGCGTGTCGCTGCGGGCGGTCGCGTGCTGTATTCAACGTGCAGCATCGAACAGGCGGAGAATTCGGACGTCGTGCAGGCTGTTCTGGCACGGCATCCCGAATGTGAACTGATTCAGGAGCTTCAGCATTTTCCCGGGCAACCGACAGATGGGGGCTATGGAGCCTTGATCCGCAAGCTCAGGTAGCGGATAAGGAAATTTCCTGACGACCCATACACATCCGCCCGGCCTGTTCGGCAGGCACTCGATCACTCACCTTTAATGTGACACCTCTCATGCGACACGATGGCCGACTGGCGGATCAGCTCCGCACCATTACCGTTCAGCGTCCCTATCACAGCGCCGCGCCGGGCAGTCTGCTGATTCAGGCAGGGGAAACGCACATCCTCTGTACTGCGAGCGTGAGCGACGATCTTCCCCCCTGGAAGAAGTCTCAGGAGAATCCTTCCGGCTGGGTCACGGCGGAATACAACATGCTGCCGGGATGTACCTCGCCCCGAAAGTCCCGCCGGGTTGATGGCCGGGCGACGGAAATTCAGCGGCTGATCGGTCGCAGTCTGCGTGCGGTGGTGAATATGCAGGCACTGGGGCCGCGATTGATTACGGTTGATTGCGATGTGCTCAAGGCCGATGGGGGAACGCGGACGCTGAGCATTACCGGCGGATTCATCGCACTGGTGGATGCGGTCTGCTCCATTGATGCCCCGGGATTTGACCCCCGGGCTGTCTTTCACGATTGTGTGGCTGCGGTGAGCGTGGGGATTGTTAATGGCCACAGTGTGTGCGATCTCGACTACATCGAAGACAGTGCCGCTGACGTCGACATGAATGTGGTGATGACGGGAGCCGGTCAGTTCGTCGAAATTCAGGGGACTGCTGAGCAGGGGACGTTTGACGAAGATCAGCTGCTGCGGCAGCTCGCGTTGGCGCGGCGGGGAATTACTGAGTTGTGCCGTCTGCAGCGGGCGACTTTAGCCGAAAAATGGCCTCTGGACACAAATTCGGAATCCTGATAGAAAGCCGCCCGTCAGCCTGGGCACGGACTATGTTCGGCGCCTATCCGGCTGGACAGTTCCTCAAGTTCCCCTCCATCTCGGCAGGTTGAGCCCTCAATCTGCTTACAGTCCCCTCATTGAATACCGATTCTCGGAGAGTGCCATGCTGCGCCCCCTGCCGCTGACCGGTCTGTTTTGCGCGCTCGTCGCGCTGCAGGTGTCATCCGCTCTGGCCGCCCGGATCGAAGCGGATCCGGCCAAGGAATATCCGCTGACGAGAAATCGTGGTCCGTGGATGATCATGATCGCGACCTTCCACTCAGCCGGTGACGATGGCGAAGTGAAACAGGGCAAGACCCCTGAGGAAGCAGCCCGCGAACTGGTTCTGGAATTGCGTCAACTGGGATTGCCTGCGTATTCGTATTCCTATCAGCCAGAGAATGACCGCATCGTGACCCAGGATCGTCTGGGACGGCAGGAGACTCGCAAGAACCTGCACTTGCGACGGACTGTGTGTGTGATCGCCGGGAACTACAACGACATCAACGACAAAGTGGCCCAGGACACACTGAAGTGGGTCAAGAAGGTGAATCCCAAGTGCCTGCAGGAAGGGGTGACCTTTATTCCTACACCGGGCCGGCCGGGTCCACTGGCGGGGGCATTCCTCACCCCGAATCCACTGCTGAATGAAAGCGAAATCTATCAGAAGCAGCGGGACCCGTTGCTGTTGCAGCTCAACGGAGGCGAGCGATTTTCACTGTATGAAAACAAAGGGAAGTACACGCTGGTTGTGGCTCGCTTCTACGGCAAGCAGAAGACGCTTAAGGCCGGGGAGAAGGAGCCGCACATTATGGACTTCCTGAAGGACAACGATCTCGACAATGCCGCACGAGGGGCCACGGAACTGACGACGGTGCTGCGTGGTCGTTACGACGTTTCACCGGGGCAACCGTTCAATAATGTCGAAGCGTACGTGTGGCACGATCATCATGAATCGATCGTGACCGTGGGCTCGTTCGATGGTCCCAACGATCCCCGCATTCAAAAGTACATGACGATCTTCGGTCCGCGACTGATGACGGAAGGGCCCACGGCGGGAACTGTTCAGCCGGCGCACTTTGCCGTCGCCAACTTTCGGGAAGGTGAGACTCACGCGATGTGGATCTTTGAGCCGAATCCACAGTTGATGGCTGTCCCGACGCGGTAAGCGTCAGTTGCTTCACCGAAAAGAACAAAACCGCTGGTCGCGAGAGGCATCGCGGCCAGCGGTTTCTTGTTCTGCTGCCATTCGTACAAGACTTACCAGAACAGTTCCTGCGTCAGCATGGCTGTTCCATTCTTGAATTGAACCGGCACCAGGAGTTCCTGTTTGCCATTGGAATCACGGAGTGTGGGCTGCCCTGCTCCGGTGACTCGGACACGAACTCCAGAACTGAGTCGGTACCAGCCGTCGGCCTCGGCGGCAATTTGACTGTCGACAGCCGCCCGGAACCAGACATTGTCAGTCGCATCACCGGAACTGATCGTGAGTTGACGTTTGAACGTCCCCTCCTGGTTCGCGTGCGGAACGGGTTGAGGAAAGTCCTCAACGATTCCCACTGGAGAGCTGTAGCGGAAGATCGGTTGATGCTCTTCGTTGAGACGATAGCCCAGGAACTTGTATCCCCGTTCGCGCGGATCGCCTTCCGGCCACGCAGTGTCTAACGATGCGAGGACGCCGATCGGGGCCGTCGATTCCATCGGCATGACGTGGTCGCCCAGCGGTCCCTGCAAACCCTGACCACGTCCGTTCCAGTGCCGCGAAGCATCCATGAAGCGGCCATGCCAGATCAGCTTCCAGCACAGATCATTTGCATCCCAGGCCATATGCACCTTGGCCGGGTATCCCACAGCGATTCCGCGTGGCGATGTACCTTCGATGAAGTTGCGGTAAATGATGGGAGTCGATTCGGGTTTGAGTTCGATCATCTGGGCAATCAGCCCTTCGGGAATTCCGGCCTTGTCTCCATCCTGGAGATAAGTCCAGATGGCGACCATCTGTTCGGCCGGACTTCCGCCGTAGATGTCAGGAATTGCCGAGACGCCTCCGGGAAAGCCGGAGGGCATGCGGGTGCCGGGGCGGTATTGCTGGGGATCGAGCAGGTAGCGGCGGAACCAGTCCTCACGCAGGCGACGGGTCATGGTCGTTAGCGGAATCGCCTGAATGCCGGTGGCCCTGTGAGGACCGAACATGTGACACTTGATGCAGGAGAGCCCTTTGTCGCCGACGAGTACACGGCCCGTCGACTTGATGCGATGTTCGGGTTCCGCCATCTCGACAGGCTGCAGTTCCGAGCGGCGATCCTGCTCGACAAACAACGCTGCGAGACCATCGACATCACCACTGGCGAACTTGGGCATCCGCGTTTTGATGTAATTGCGGTCCGTGGCCCCGTTGCGGAGTACCTGCTTCAGCCAGCCGTCGTTGAGCTTGTCGCCGACACCATTCAGTGTGGGAGGCAGGCGGCCTTCGTCGCCCATTTCGGGAATGGTCGACGTGAACAGCGCATTGCGACCTGCTTCTGGTCCACCAATTCCGTCACGCTGGTGGCAGGCAACACAGTTGAAACTGGCGAGTGTATGCTGCGTCTGAGTGGCCGGGCTGGGCTCTGCCGAGGTTGTGGCCGAGTCGAGCAGCGTGTTGATAGCGGCGACTTGTAGCGGGGCGAGGTCGAAGTTCGGAGCGAACCTTGTTCCGCTGTCGAGACAACCGCCGCGACTGGAGAGTCTGGCGAGTGGCTGAGGTGCATGACCCTCGGCGAACTGAGGTGTGAGTCGTTCGTCACCCAGTTTGAGTTCATGGCAGGCTGCGCAGCCGAGTTGCGTAAACAGTTCGCGTCCGGCGTTGACGAGGGAAGCATCAAAGACGAACGCGTCCGGGTCTGCGGGAGTCTCCGATTTCGCTGGCGGGTCGGCGGTTTTAGTCATCAGCCGGGCGGCATCCTGTCGTGAGATGCCGGGACCTTCGAATTCCAGAGCGAGCGATTCTTCCCCCCCCTTTTCGAAGTAGTCGACGCGGACGTGGTGTGTGCCAGCCTTCAAGTCGACAGAACCGCTGCCGAATGAGTGCGGGTGAATTCCGTCGGAATCGGCCACACGTTTTCCGTCGATGTACACAATACTGCCATCGTCAGATCCGACGTGAAACGTGTACTTGCCATCACGTTCAAGTTTCAGAAAGCCTTCGTAGCGAACTCCAAAACCGTCGGTCTTACCGGCGACGTAAACATCGAACGCCGCGCATTCGCCCGTTTTGACTGGTTTCATGGAATCAAAGTCGGGGACCTTGTCCCAACTGCCGTCATAGACTGCGAAGGCGACATTGGCCTGTGCCGCCCTGGCTTTGACACCGGTGAGCAGATAGTGGGCCAGTTCTTCAGGTTCCTTATCCTTCAGTTGCAGTTGGGGCATTCGTCCCGATGGCCGTACGGAATGAGGATTCTTCAGGAACTCGATCAGCTCGGTCAGGCTGTACTTCTCGTCGATCCCCGTGAGCGGTACGGATGTGCTGAGATTGACAGTGGAACCATTGCGTGGTGGATGGCACGCCGTGCAGCCAATTTCGTGGTACAGCTTTTCGCCTTTGCGCCCCAGTCCCACATCGGCGGTTCGCTCGGAGAATTTTCCGGTCGAGGCGAGAAAGTTCGTCAGTTTGCGAACCGCATCATCACGCTCTGCGGGGCTCCAGTCCTGGAAGAAGGCGGGCATTGTGGTCCCGGGTTTTGTGGCATGGGGATCGGCGAGGAATTTGGCGATCCATTCAGGACGCACGCGGCTGCCAACTTTCGTCAGGATCGGTGCTTGTCTGGTGAAGAGTTTGACGCTGGTTCCTTTGTCTGAGTGGCACTTCGCACAGGCGAGTTCTCCCACCAGCAGCTGCCCTCCCGCGAATGGATCGGCCCCCTGGGCGTGGAAGCGTTCGAACGCAGGCACCAGTGGTCGGCGGGCTTCCTGTTCGATGTCGCGTGGTAAGACCCAGATGTTGCGGAAGCGGACCGGATTGCCGTGGTTCTGCAGGTACAGCGGACCGGGCTCGGGAGACTCGGCAACCGGCGCTGCACGCGTGATTCGAGGGAGTTCGACGTCCTGCTGGACCGTGACGCCGTTGAGCCGAACGGTCAATCTGGCGTTGGCAATCTTCTTGCCGGACTCGTCAAAACGAGCTGCTGTGAAGACGGCGTCATAAGTCTGCCAGCTGAGTGGCGGAAAGCACATGTTGAGGGCGGGATCGCTGATTTCGTAGATGCCGCCGGTCTCGTTGTTCTTGCCTGCCAGTCCGAAGGAATCGAGCACCTGCGTTTCGTAACGTCCCTGATAGTAGACACCGCTGTTGCCACGCCCCTGCCCTCGGGCCTTGGGCATGAAGGGAGTGCGGAACTCAATGTGGAGGCTGAAATCCTGGAACAGGTCGGTGGATGTTACACCTTCCATCAGCAGTCCGTCTTCGGTAATGCGGGCCCCGTCCTTCCAATGGGCCGTCAGGCTTTCCGGAGTGCCGTCGAACAGGACCACCGCTCCGGCGGGAGGTTTGGCTCCGAGTGTGGGGCTGGTGCGTTCGACTTTCTTCAGGCCGAGTGCTTCAATCAGTCCTTTCACCCCGTCGGCGTCTTCGTCGATCTCCTCTTTGGGGGAGCCATCCCAGCCAGCGCCGGGTAAGCCGCCACGATAGCTGACGACCAGAAATTCTCCGTCCCCTTGAGCGACGACCTGAACACCACGGGCGATGGCGGTGTATTCCCCCTGCAACTGGAAGTCGGGGTCAGCTGCAGCGGCGGCGGGGTCGGGATACGTCCCCTCCTGGCTCCAGACTGTTGTTGCGGCCAGCATGAGCCACGCGCCAAACACAATTCCCGACGTCAAACGCTGAGCTAGCGACATTCCCGAATTCCCCGCGAGTATTCATCAACAGAAGTCGATCCTTGGACTCGGAGAGCCTAGCGAATCGCATCTCGTCAATCGAGTGATCGGAACGGACTGGAACGAAAACCCTCGGTGTTACCTGACGAATTCTTGTTCCGCGTGGTATGCTCGCCGTGATCGAAGTGGCTCTGCATTTCCTCATTTCCTTAAGAGCCCGAACACACCTCAGCTCGCGAGTCGTGCTCATGGCCGGTATCACAGTCGCCTGCAGTCATTGTGGCGCTCAGTTGAAACTCAAAGACGACAGCAAGGTCGGGCGCAAGGCTCCCTGCCCCAAATGCAAACAGCTGTTCGTGATCACCCCCATTGATGACGGCGCGGGGCCGGACTTCGATCTGGATGATGACTTTGATGAACCTGTGGCTGCTGCGGCCCCCAGGGCGTCGAAGAAGAAAGGATCTGACGGAAGCGGAAAGTCGTCGAAGAAGGGAAAAAAGGGACAGTCATCAGGTGGTGGATTGCCTGTGCCCGCCTTGATTGGCGGTGGCGTGCTGGTGTTGTTGCTGGGGGTGGTCGGACTGTTGTGGGGACTGGGGGTCTTTGGTGGTGGGGACGAGAATGCCGCTCCTCCCGTCGTTGCTGAGAATGCTCCTGCGGAATCCACTGATCCCGCCATGATGGCGGAGAACGGGGGAGAAGCGGGCAACCCCGAAATGCCCATGACTGCGGAAGCCGCCCCTTCGGGCGAAAGCCCGACAGGAGCTTCCACGCCTTCCAATCCCGAATCAGCCACTCCGGACCCGGCGAGTGTTACGGGTGCCGGAACAGCAACCCCCGCGAGTGGTACGAGCGGGCCGCCAGCTACGAACATCGCTCCGCCTCTTGATCTGTTGCATCCGAGATCGGAGATGGTCATTCATCTGAACGTGGCCCGTATGCTTGCGACGCCGTTGATGAAACAGTGGCGGTCGTTTGCCACGGCCCAAAGCGGTGGAGATCCACTGGACGCGATTCAGGCGGAGACCGGGTTCGACCTGACGAAGGTACAAACGGTGACGTTCGGACTGGCTGACATTGCCCAGCCCCAGCAGGCAGCGATGATGACCCCGGAGTCTGCAGCCGCTGCCACGGGAGTTGATGAGAATGGTGACGCCGTCAGTTCTCCGGCCATGTCCGCTCCGCCCGGTGGTTTTGGAGGAAGTATGGCCCCGCCGGGAGTGCCGAAACGCGTGCCGCCGTTTGTCTGTATTGTCCGGTTTGGTGATGGCGTGGATGTCGCGACACTCAGGCCGCTGACAGAAGGTGAAGCTGTTACGGAAGGAAATGCAACGTACCATCGAGCTCCTCCTGTACCGGGGCAGCCTCCGATGATTGCCAGCAAGGTAGATAATCAGCTGCTCGCGATCGGTACGGAAGAAGCCCTGCTCCCGCTATTGCGCCAGTCGCGTCCCTGGAGTCCGGAAGTGGCTCAGCGTTTTGCCATGACCGACTTTGATCATCATCTCTCGGTCGTAATAGATGCGGCGATCATCCCGCCAGCGGAAGCATCACCGGTTCCGACGCCTCCAGAATTTCAGCAGCTTGATCAACTCGTTCGGCAACAAACCACGGGGTTCATGGTGGCGCTGGACTTGTCCGCTTCTCTGGATCTGCGACTGGGAGCGCAGGCCAACGATGCGCAGGGGGCTGCGGGATACAATTCGGAACTGACACGGTTGTGGGCCATGGTTCCGCCCCAAATGGATAACCTGCCACCGCTGCTGCCCGAAGGACTGAAGACACTTCTCTCTGAGATCGTGAATTCGGCGTCGGTGGAGTCGAAGGATGCTTCGACCTACCTGCACCTGACGGCGACAGGCGACCAGTTGCAGTCTCTGGCAACTGAAGCACAGGGGGCGGCCGGGATGTTGATGATGATGGCCATGGCCAACGGCGGTGGGGCTGGAATGAATCCGTTTGGTGGCTTGCCTGATGCGATTTCCGAACCGGTTTCACTTCCATTGGGAGAGCGCGTTCTCATCGAGGGGATGGAGCCGACCAGCGTGTCGGGACTGCCTGAAGGCATGGTGGCTGCCGGGCTCGTGGATTGGGAAATCGTGACCGATCCGCAGGGAGTGGAGTCGATTGAACCGGTGGTCCTGGTGGCGATTGATGCCGGGGCTGATCAGACGATTGCGGCCTACCGCGCCACGGAAAAGATTCCGGATCGGCGACGATCCGCCGGTCAGATTCTCGAGACCACGCGTGATGAGATTGTTGCCGATGACCCTATGACGGGCGTTTTGGTCCGATTTCATCCGACGTTGCCATCGTCGTTGCAGGAGACGTTGCCGAATTTTGAATCACAGCTGCTGTTACGAGTGTGCGCAGCGCCACATGAAATTAAGGTTCCCAATGTACTGAAGCTAAACGGCCCGATCGATGACGATGTGGTGCGTCCACTGGCGATGCGCGTGTCAAACGAAGAAGGTGTGCTCAAGCTGATGTACCGCGCCAATACACGGGTGGTCGTTGGTGTCAGTAAGCTCGAATCCGTCGCCGAACTCTCGGGGGCAGCTGCTTTGCCTGGAACTGCTGCACCGGGGACCGCGTTTGGTGACGGAACGGCTTCGACCGAAGGGGCATTCATCGGTGGCGGAGCCGTTGCAGGAACGGGAGTGACCCGTACAAAGACAGAAACCAATGGCAATGTGACAATTTCCTTTGAGGGAGCCTTGCCATCCGATGCCGCGTTGTCAGTGGTTGTCTACCCGGATCTTTCCGTCTCGAATACGAAGTTCCAGTTTCAGGGGTTGCCGGTTCCTCCAAAGCCGGAGAGTGTCGAGGCGCTGCGAGCCGAGCAGAATGGCGGAGCGGCTGGAGCCAACGGCGCAATGCCTTCGGACGGACCCTTCAACAACTAGACCCGAGACCGGCGAGGAGTTCGCCACAGTGGTTCAGTGGTTCTGTGTGGACGATTCCACGCATTACCCGAATCACGGCTGGATCGTGCTCGTCGACTCGCGATGATTCAGTCGGCGAACCGGTGCTCCCAGCCCCCAACCGGGAGCGGGGAGTGTCGTCCATATTTGTCGACGAGTCGGATACCAGACTCCGCCGTGATGTGGCCGATGTGATGCAGCGTCGTCCCGGCGGGAGGTGTTTGCAGTAGCCTCTGCCCTTCTGCGGTCGAGACGGTGAACAGCAGTTCGAAGTCTTCTCCATCATTGAGGGCATGTTGCAGCCGAGATTCTGCCGAAAGCGTTGATTCAACGTCCGAGTGGATGGGGATGGTGTGCAATTCGAGGAGGGCGCCCGGTCCTGCCGGACAAAGAAGATGCCCCAGGTCGCGAGCGAGTCCATCGCTGAGGTCGATCATGGCATGGATGTCGACAAGCTGTGACAACTCTTGGGCGAGTGCGACACGAGGTGTGAAGGTCAGGTGTCGACCGGAGGGGAGACTGCCTCCCAGCGGACCGGTGACGAACAGCATGTCGCCCGGCTGCGAGCCGGTTCTCAGGAGAGCTTTCCCCTGCTCCACTTCTCCCAGCAGCGTGATGCTGATGACGAGTGGTCCGTCCCAGATGTTGGTGTCTCCACCTGCGATTGGAACCTGAAACTCGTCGGCCAGTAATTGAATTCCGGAGTGAATCTGTTTGGCGAATTCGCGTCCTCGTGATCGCGGCAGGCATAATCCGACAAAGGCGCAGGTGGGAGTGCCTCCCATGGCGGCGAGATCGCTCAGGTTGACGGCGAGGGACTTGCGGCCGGCGAGCTGGGGTGTCGCTGGCGGGAAGGTGAAATGCGTCCCTTCCATGAGAACATCCTTGGCGACCAGAATCTGTCGGCCACCTGCAGATGAGAGCACAGCGGCATCGTCGCCGATTCCCAGCACGATTCCCGAACCGGGATCGGCATTCTGTTGCTGGACCCAGTCGATAAAGCCAAACTCCTGGCCTTCGGGACTACTGGGCATCGCGATACAACCCCTGCTGCTGGAGATACATGGCCACGGGTTGTGGTGTGAGGTACCGAATGCTGCGTCCGGCTGCGGCCCGGGCACGGAGATCGGTGGATGAGAAATCAACGGCCGGCATCTGAACCTGAAGCACTTGCTGTGCCGCTTCGTCCCCCAGAGCTGCGCGAAATGGCTCGATGTCGGTGCTGTGACGACCACGGTTGACGGCGACCACGGTGGCGAGGTTGAGAATTTGCAGCGGCTCGCGCCATGTGGGAAAGTCATCGAGGGAGTCGGCCCCGATCAACAGGAACAATTCGGCATCGGGGATTTCCTGCTTCATCTGCGTCAGAGTATCCACGGTGAAGCTGGGGCCCTTGCGATCCAGTTCCAGTGTGCTGATTCGAAAACGGGAGTTGCCAGCGATCGCAAACTTCAGCATCTCGATCCGTTGCCGGGCCGGGGTAATCGTCTCGTTCAGCTTGTGGGGAGGCACAGCGGCGGGCATGAACCAGACCGCGTCCAGATTGCAAATTTCTCGACAGGTTTCTGCGAGAATGAGATGTCCGAAATGCACGGGATCGAACGTGCCGCCGTAAACGCCAATCTTCATGTGTCTGCCGCGTTGCTGGTATATGACCGTCTGGTTGCGGTGGATTCTAGACTGTTGCCGCCCGGATGCGGACTGTGAATGCGGTCTGAAGTCTGGATCGGACCGGTTTCCCATTCTCGCGCCAGGCCCGAGGGAATTGTCGCGGATGGTGGTCAGAAGAGGCGTTTCCGACTACAAAGCAGACTCCATTCCTCCTCATGACGTCGAAGTGATGCGAGTTCGCCGGAAGGCCTCCTCAGCTTCGCCGACTGCAACGTTTAAGCAACACGTGCAATCAACCGGATTCAATCATCGCGTCGCCGCTTCTCTGCTAGTGTGTTTGGCAGGCCTGTGCCTGTTCGGCGGCAGCCCGACTATTGTCGCCGCAGCGGAACCTCCGCGGGTAAGTGACATTCGGGTCGGTTTTGGCGGCGTGTTCAAGGTGGGGTGCTGGTCGTCGTTGTCGTTTGAGATTGAAGGGGCCAGCGGGACAGTTGTTCGCCCGGTAATCATCGTTCCCGATCCGGATGGGGCGCCTGTGGAGGAGTTGTGGCCGGAAGTCACAATTCCCAATGAGGGACGGGTACGAGCCACTGGACTGTTCCGGCTTGGCCGGCTGGATGCTTCGCTGCGAATTCAACTGGAAGTTGATGCCCGGCGAGGAGAGTCTCGCGTCGTTTCGACGTCGGGGACCTTTCGCGATGCGGATGGTCAACCGATCCGTTCCGTCCCGCAACATCACCAGATCTGGTGGATTGTGGAAGAGCAGCCTGCGTACCAGTTGGCGGTCGAGAACTGGAACGCGTTCGCTCCGGGAACGCTGCACGCGATTCAGAAGCCAAATCTCAATGAACTGCCCGCAGCGGGCGCACTCGAAGGTTTGAATCTTGTGGTGCTGCCCGCGCACGCGGATGTCTCCGACACGCAGTCGGCGGAATTGGCGCTATGGGTTCAGCGAGGTGGTCGGCTGGTGATCCCCATCGGCGATGGTGTGGACGCCCTGCAGAGCAGTCCTCTGAAGGACTGGCTGCCGGTGATGCCGATTCGCCAGGGAGGCACGCGGGAACTGGTGTCGTTGCGG
>JAGQPW010000031.1:42445-44357 GCA_020426515.1 Planctomycetaceae bacterium
CAGAGCAGTCCTCTGAAGGACTGGCTGCCGGTGATGCCGATTCGCCAGGGAGGCACGCGGGAACTGGTGTCGTTGCGGGAAATTGTTCCGAAGAGCAGCTCGCTGAAAGTGACGGCGGATATGCCTGCTGCAGTGTTCAATGGAGACCAGGGCCGCCTGCTGGCGGGCCGTTTGCTATTGCGGGGGGCCTACGGCTGGGGGCAAGTTTCGTTACTGGCAGTTCGTCTTGATCAGGCACCGCTGTCCTATTGGGAGTCGCGACATCAACTTGCCGTGGCCTTGGCCGGTCTGACTCCCCCGTGGACTGACATGAATCAGTCCACCGGGAACGCTCATTCCTCCAATGAACTGAACCCGACGGGGGTGTCTGATTTTCAGACGCAGCTGGTCAACAGTCTGGATTCGTTCGATGGTGTGGCCCGCAGTTCACATTGGGTTGTGCTGGCCGCTCTGGCAGCGCTCATTCTGGCGATCGGGCCGCTCGACTATCTGGTGATCCAGCGGTTCCTGAAGACACCGCAACTCACGTGGCTGACGCTGCCAATCATCCTTGCTGGTTTTTGCTGGTTTCTCTGGTCTTCAGCGCTGGCGAGCAACGGTCATACGTTGACGACACGGCGATTCGAGATTGCCGACATGGATGTCATCAATGGAACCCTGCGTGGACGTTCGTGGTTGAGTTTCTACAGCCCGAAGACGCAGCGTTACAATCTGTCGGCCCGGATTGCCCAGGACTGGTCCGCCGTGTCGCCAGATCAGGGGACCACGTCGCTCCCACCCCGCATGAGCTGGATGGAACGTCCCGAAGCGAGTTTTCGCGGGATGTATCACTCGGGATCGATCGACCTCAACAAGCCTCGTTATCAGCAACCCGCAGAGCTGAATTCACTGCTCGGGTATCCCGTTCGAATCTGGTCCAGCGGGACGATTGATTGCGAATGGGAACGGAATGCGCTGGATCTGCAGCCACTGTTCAATAACCGACTGGAAGATCAGGGAACGGGTCGACTGCGGGGGACATTTTCCCACCAGCTGCCGGTCGCCCTGCATGACTGGTTTCTGGTCTACCGGAACTTTGCCTATTTCCCGAGTGATTTCCGACCACTGGAGCCGGGGGCAACATTCTCGCTGGAAGGCTGCCGCTCCACTCTGCTGGAGAACGCGGTCACGGGCAAGATGGATGTGCGCAGCATCCCGGACGATGGTTATCTCGAACCGAAGATCCCCTGGAAGGTTTATGATCCGCTGTCACAGGATCACGACATGATGGCCCGCATCATGTCCTTTCATGATGCGGTGGGAGGTGAAACGTATTCGAAGCTGCACCATGCATCGCTGGGTCAGCTGGACAGTTCACATCTTTCCCAACTGCATCGGGTCGTGCTGTATGGTCGGATCGACAGCGCACTGACTGAATTTCATATCGACGATGCGAAGGCTCCCGAGTCATCCATCAGCACGCGGTTGCGTGTGCTGCTGCCGATCACTCTGGGAACGCGGGCGCTGGATGCACCTCCCTCTCCGGAGTTGTTGAAAGTTCCTTAAGCGCGACGCTGTCGTTCCTTTCGCCGCATTCCATTTTCCGTCCTACGGCTACTGTCATGATCGAGACGATCAAACTCACCAAACGATACGGCAACCTGATTGCCGCTAATGAAATCACCCTCAAGCTTGCAGAGGGGGACGTGTTCGGGTTCATTGGACCGAATGGTTCGGGCAAAACGACCACGATGCGGATGATCGCCACACTGCTCAGTCCGGATTACGGCGAGGCGTACGTTTGCGGCAAGTCCATCTACACGCACCCGGAGGAGATCCGGAGGCTGGTGGGCTACATGCCCGACTTCTTCGGCGTTTACGACGATATGACGGTGATGGAGTATCTCGAATTCTTCGCTTCGACCTACCGCAT
>JAGQPW010000320.1 GCA_020426515.1 Planctomycetaceae bacterium
ACATTCTCGCCCACCGCGAGAACGGCATCAAACTGACGAAGCAGGCCGTGCTGTTCCGGGCGTCGCATCACAGTATGTCACTGGAAGTGGAGCTTGCCCGCCGCAATATCCCATTTCACAAATACGGCGGCCTGAAGTTCGTGGAAACGGCTCATGTGAAGGATGCCATGTCCTTCCTGAGGCTGGTGGAAAACCCGCGCGACATTGTGGCCGGAACCCGCGTGCTGGTACTGCTGCCGGGGATTGGTCAGGTCAAGGCGAAGCACCTGCTCCAGCAATTGGCGGAGAACCGGTTTGACTTCAAGAGCTGGAAGAGCTTCACCCCACCCAAGGCAGCGAAGACCGACTGGCCGGTGTTTCTGGCGTTGCTGATTGGACTGGGGGGGCCTGAGGGAAAGCAACTCAGCGTGCAGGAACAGTTTCATCGCGTTGCCCGCTTCTACGCTCCGCTGATGGAACGCCGCTACGATGATCCGCGAACTCGCAAAAAGGATCTCGATCAGCTGGAACTGATCGCCAGCAAATTCAAGGACCGCACCCAGTTCCTCACTGAAATGACGCTCGATCCTCCCACATCCACTCAGGACCTCGCGGGTGATCCGCTGCTGGATGAAGACTACCTCATTCTCAGTACCATCCATTCTGCCAAGGGGCTGGAGTGGGACACGGTCCACGTGATCCATGCCGCAGATGGCAACATCCCCAGCGACATGGCGACCGGCAGTCCGGAGCAGATTGAGGAAGAACGCCGCCTGTTCTATGTCGCCCTGACGCGGGCCCGCGACTGGCTGTACGTGACAATCCCGCAGCGATACTACTTCCACGGCTACTTTCGCAGCGACCAGCACAGCTACGCCCAGCCGACGCGATTCCTCACCAAACCGGCGATGAAGCACTTCACGTCCTCAACCGCCCGCACGGCCGCCGAGGATGCAGAGGAAGAGGTCACGGTCGATACTTCGGCAGTGCGCAAGCGAATCAAGCAACGCTGGTAGAGTGATTGCCCACACGCAGGCCTGAAGCCCCGGCGAGCCGGGCTGCGTCAGCACCCGGGCACTCAGCGGTCGGTTGGCTGTGGCGATCACAGAGGTCTCCTCCTCACCCCGCCTCTCTCCCCCACGGCGAAATACTGGGGTGATGGATGCTCGGTTGTGGGCGAGAGGGTGATTGCGGTGGAACGCATTCATTGCATGGCGTATCGCGATTGCCTCGCCTTCCGGTCCTCGTTAGCATTTTCCCATCTGATGGCGATGGGGTTCGCCGACAACCGCCAGTGAGTTGAACTGGCTGATAACTCCTGCGAAACACGCCTTGAGGTCGTGGGAGTCTTCGATTTGGGTGGCCGCCCCGGAGAATGAGTCCCGCGTTCCTGCTGATTGACCCGGAGACTCCAATATGCCCTTTCGCTGGGACGCCCGCGAACACCTGCAGCTCGGACTGTTCGTACTCAAATGGCTGGTGATTGCGCTGCCACTGGGGATCGCCGTGGGCTCAGCGGTGGCGCTGTTCCTGTGGTCGCTCGATGAAGTGACGCGATTGCAGTGGGAACATCCGTGGCTGCTGTATCTGCTGCCACTGGCGGGCGCCGTTTCCGGGCTGATGTATTTTGGCTGGGGACAATCCGCCGAGGGAGGCAACAACCTCATCATGGAACAGATCCATGAGCCGGGAGGAGGTGTCCCCGCGCGGATGGCTCCGCTCGTGCTCATCGGCACGCTCATCACTCACCTGTTTGGTGGCTCCGCCGGTCGGGAAGGAACGGCCGTGCAGATGGGGGGCAGCATGGCGGCAACTCTGGGGCGCTGGCTGCGATTGAGTGCCGAGGATACCCGCATTCTGCTGATGAGCGGGGTCGCGGCCGGATTTGGTGC
>JAGQPW010000321.1 GCA_020426515.1 Planctomycetaceae bacterium
ACCCCGGCCCCCAGCGCTGTCGCCCGGTCCTGTGTCACCCGGCTGAGTGCATCGTAGGCATACGTGTGCTCCGTCCCTCCCTGGTCGGTCACCACCAGCAGTCAGTCCACCGCCAGATTGAGAACAATCCGGGATTTCTCGCTGGATACATGTTCTCTGGCGATATAGGAGCCCAAGTCTACTAGGAATTCGCGGGGCCCAAGCACAGCGACAGGTGGGCCGTTGAGGCGTCCCACTGGACGCCCTGTTCGGAGGTCAAAGACTTCATCAGCACACAGGTCATAACTCGGGTAGGCGATTAGGCCAAACTCGCTGGACCCCACGACATGGTGTGCTCTAAAGTCGTCGGGAAGTTGAATGCCCAACTTCATCGTTCCGAACTCCCGGTTGACGCTCAGCACATGACGGCCCTTTCCCGACAAGACGACCAATAGTAGTTGGTTTTCGTTGAAGGGCTGAATGACAGGGATCAATCGCGACGGCGAAGCCCCAATGATCTGTACGATCTCACGTTGTTCAATCGTCCAGCGAATTCCCTGGACACACGTATCGAGACATCGGAGCCTGTATCTCTTCTCGTATCGGGTGTCGCTGGCAGAATCTGAGTCAATCACGACTATTGACTGTGGAGTTGGTCCATAGACCGCATTTGCGACTTCTGGGGAATCGCTGGGAAGAATATCGGGAAGACCATGCGAATGGATTGGCAATTGTGCACCTTGACCGGAGAGATCCGAGAAAATGAGCGTTGCGCGGCGATCCGCATCTCCCTTCCGGTATTCCAAACGACATTGTTTCAGATCAGCCTGCCGCAGGGCCGGGACAATCGGCCCCACATCTTCGCAAAGTATAGCTGACTCGCGGGTATCGAGGTCCAACGACACCAACTGATCACCAGTGTTGCGGTGGATTACTAGGCCAACTTTCGCATCCCCAATAGGGAACACCGCACCGATCCGATCACGAAGACCGAATTTCGAGCGATCCAGACCGATGGTCACACACTGTTCTGCGTCCAAGTGAACAAGGAACGCGAACGCCTCCCTCCCGGGGGCATTGTCAATGGACTGGGCGTGGAATTCGGTATCGCGCAGTTCCGAGGTCACTCGCAAGACACCGTAAACCACTTCATGCCGAAGTACCAATGAGTGTACTTCGGCCCTGGCAAAAGCTTCCCGATTTCTCTGCACGGCAGAAGTGAGCACCTGTGGCGTTTCATGCGAGGCACATCGTTCCATGACAAACTGTGCCGAACCCGGCTGCGGAAGCAGGGCCCAGGCAGCACAAAGGCACTGCGCAATCATCAGATGGCGGCGAGATGTCCAGCTATTGGGCCTAAGGTTTCTTTGCACGCCGTTCTTCCGCTTTTCGGAATAGTTCATTGTACGTCGCATCGTTTTCGCCCATGCACGCATTATGCGAACTGTAGGCCACCCACGGCCAGCGCACACTAAATGGTTTGTGACAACAGGACTTCGAGCAGAAAGTCTTCGCTCCACCCACACTTTCGGCGTTTCATGATAAGGCTTTGTTTTCCGGGATGCTGTTTCAGGAGCGAGAGCGTGAACCGTCGGAGCCATGCCAGGTTTTCGACCAGTCGACGCTCGCGGGTACGAAGTTCATCTTCGCGATAAGTCACATCGAGGCTCCAGTGACACGTGGTTTCGATTCCCCAGTGGCTGCGAATGGCCTTTGCAAATTGTTTGACTCCCATCGTCAGACTGCTGATGAAGTACCGGATGTCCGTCGTGTGTTTCTGTCCCGCAGGGTGGCCCCGGTTGCTCCGCAACCGTTGGGGGCCGTCAGGCCATGGAGGTTTCTCCCGAAAGCGGGGCATCCCCAGCTACT
>JAGQPW010000322.1 GCA_020426515.1 Planctomycetaceae bacterium
CGCCGCTCACCGGGGCCATCTTTGCGGCGGAAGTGCTGGCGATTGGCCGCATGAGTTACCGGGCCCTCATTCCCTGCCTGATGGCCAGCATCATTGGCGATCAGGTCAATACCGCGTGGGGTGTGGGGCACACGCACTACAACATCGCTTCTGTGGCGACCATCACCAGCGAAGTCGGAATGATGCACCTCGACTGGCTGCTGACCGCCAAGGTCGCCATCGCCGCTGTGTTCTTCGGACTCGCCAGTGTGCTGTTCGCGGAGCTGACACACAGCATCAGCTGGGCCTTTAAGAGGACCATCTCCCGCCCGTGGCTGCGTCCCGCTGTGGGAGGCTGCTTCGTCGTGCTGCTCGTGCTGCTGATGGGAAATCGCGACTACCTGGGACTGGGGGTTTCGGGGAATCCCGATGATCCAACCGCCGTTTCCATCCAAACCTGTTTTCAGGATGGTGGAGCAACTCCATTGAGCTGGTGGTGGAAACTGCTGTTCACGGCAGTCACCGTGGGGAGCGGCTTCAAAGGGGGCGAAGTGACGCCGCTGTTCTTTATCGGGGCGGCGCTGGGGCATTCCCTGGGAGTGCTGCTGGGGGCCCCGGTGGATGTGATGGCGGGACTCGGATTTGTGGCGGTGTTCGCCGGGGCAACAAATACGCCGCTGGCCTGCACGATCATGGCACTCGAACTCTTTGCCCCCGGTAACGGCAGTCTGCTGAGTTCGGGATTCGTCGTGTATGCCGCGCTGGCCTGTTTTCTATCGTACTTCCTGAGTGGGCATTCCAGTATCTACAAGGCCCAGCGCATCGGCGAATCCAAGATGCAGGATGCTCCCAACCTCGGGAATGGGGACTCGGCGTCGAATTCGCGGATATAATCACGGGAACAGGGGCGGCGGCCGTCGAATGGTCGCCGAGGAATGATGAGGCAGGGAATTGCGGATCGTCGTATAGCGGAGACTCCGGTCGCCGTCATCGACTTTGAGACCACCGGACTGACTCCCGGGCCGGATCGGGTTGTGGAAGTCTCTGTGGTGCGGATTGATCCAGGAGAGCAACCTCGACTGGTGTTTGACACGCTGGTCAATCCGGAACGCCGAATGGCCGCAACGGAGATTCACGGAATCACAGATGCTGCCGTCGCTCACGCTCCCAAATTCCACGAGATCGCTGGCGACCTGATCGAGGCCACCCGGGACTGTGTCGTCGCGGCATACAATGTGTACTTCGACATCAAGTTTCTGAACTTTGAACTGGGCCGAGTGAAGGTGGGTCACGAGCCGCCGCACTTCTGTCTGATGTACATGCGGACGATGCTCCAGCTGGGCTACCGCTGTAAATTGCATGAAGCGTGTCGTGCACATGGCATCGACTACGAAGGAACCCACGTTGCTGCTGACGATGCGTTCGCCGCGGCCCAGCTGTACGGCTCTTTCTTGCCCGAGCTCGATCGCCGCGGCATCTCCACGTTCTCCGAACTGTCACGACTCCGCCGCTACAAGTTCCTGAAGAGCTTCGACTCCTCACCGTTTTCCCATCCCGACGCCTACGGCCTGAGGTGTTCACAGTCCGTGGTGTCGCGCGCCGGACCGCAGAAGGTTGATCCTGTTCGGCAGGCCATGTCGGCCTATTGGGATCTCCTCAAAACGGTACTGGCGGATCTCGACATTACCGATGAAGAACTCGCCATCGCCGTGGCCGAGCGGGAACGTGGCGGATTGACGGTCGACCAGATTCGGGCGTTGCACGCCCGCGCCTTTGCCAGCGTTTTGTCGCAGTTCACTCACGACCAGTCACTGGATGACAGCGAAGCCCGCAAATTGAAACGTCTGCACGCGTGCCTTGC
>JAGQPW010000323.1 GCA_020426515.1 Planctomycetaceae bacterium
GATACTGATGCGAATCCGTATGTGACTTTTCAAAGTGACCGGCGGATTTCGGGCCTCTGCTGCGAGTAACTCCTTAGGAGGGCATGCACGACGTCGAACGCGACGCGGCAGCCCGGAGACCTGAGGAGTCACATGAGCGATACACCGTTTGGCATAAAGCACAAGAGGGGCGACTGTTACGCCACCTGGTACGCCCAGAAGAAGGCTGCGGAACTCGCCGGGAAGTATGGTTTCGCGGCTGACGAAGGCGAGGATCTGGCGCAGGATTTCGCCCTGCATCTTTTATGCCAATGGCCGCACTACGACCCGTCCAAAGGGAAGCCGACCACGTTCATTCAGAACGTGATTGATACTGAAGTCTGCAAACTGATCCGCGATCAGTGTGATCCCAAACGGGACTATCGACGCCACCGGTCACTTTCGGATGTGGACGAAGCGGCTGAGTACGGCCTGCTGGACGGTGTTCGCGGTCAGCCAGACGTCAGCGATCAGGAGTTGTCTGACATGCAGAGCGATTTCGCTGTCATCACGTCACAGCTCCCTGACGACCTGCAGCAGATCGCTGAACTGCTGAAAACGAAGTGCCCTAATGCCATTGCTCAGGAACTCGGCATCCCCGAGTCGACCGTCCGATACCGCATCGCACGGCTGCGCGAACACTTCGAACAGGCCGGTTACGGCGACGCCTGAGTTCTTCTTCCTCTCTCCACACCTCTACTTTCTCAAGGTCATTCAATGGAACTGATGAGTCGCATTCAGACGGGCAGGCAGGCATCTCCCAGGCGGGTGATGCTGTACGGAGTCCACGGCATCGGGAAATCGACATTCGGGGCGATGGCTCCCCAGCCGGTGTTCATCCAGACGGAAGACGGACTCGGCAACCTCGACGCGGCTCGGTTCCCGCTGGCGGAGTCATTCGACGACGTCATGGCAGCAGTCATGGCGCTGTATTCGGAGGCTCATGATTTCCAGACGGTTGTCGTGGACTCGGCCGACTGGCTGGAGCAGCTGATCTGGAAGGAAGTCATCCGCCGGCGACCAACAACGGATCGCGGCCGCGACATCACGTCGATTGAGGACTACGGCTTCGCCAAGGGATACACGTATGCCCTGGAGCCGTGGCGGGAAGTACTGGATGGCCTGAATGCCCTCCGGAACGAACGCGGCATGATGGTGATCCTGATTGCCCACGCGAAGATCGAACGGTTCGAGAACCCCGAAACCGATGCTTACGACCGGTACTCACCCCGACTGAACAAGCATGCCTCCGCGCTGATCCAGGAGTGGTGCGACGAGGTGCTGTTCGCGACCTACAAGGTCCACACCAAACAGACCGAGGAGGGGTTTGACAAGACGCGAACCCGTGGCATCGGCACCGGGGACCGGATCATCCGGACCACGGAACGCCCGGCCCACATGGCCAAGAACCGGATGAATCTCCCGGAAGAAATGCCGCTCGACTTCCGGGGCTACGCCGAGCACCTCGGCCAGAACGCCTGAGACACGCCACGCGATTTCGTGACCAAGCGGGCAGCGAACGTCCAGTGTGGCACGGAGAGAATGTTCGCCGCGTGGTCTTCCCTTCACGCTTTTCCAACCAAAGGACTTTCACATGGCTGATCTTCGTGGCTTCGACGCCCAGACCGTGGAACCGAATGACTCGTTCGATCCGATCCCGAACGGGGATTACCTCTGCATCATCACGACGTCGGAGATGAGACCGACCAAGGCGGGTGATGGGGCGTACCTCGAACTCGAACTGCAGGTGATCGAGGGG
>JAGQPW010000324.1 GCA_020426515.1 Planctomycetaceae bacterium
AACCGGATCGATAACGCACTCGCGACCGTCGATGCAGTAGCGGCGGTTACGGGTGGGGTCGGCAGCACACAGGATGTCCTCGCGCTCGGAGTAGAGCTTGTCGAGGGTCTCGGTGCGGTCCATGAGATTGGTGAGCGCCACGGTGAGCTTCTTGGCGGCTGCATCGCTGATGCGCTCTTTGAGGTCGAATCCGCTGGGGCTCTCTTGAAGGCGGGCGACCGCGAACTCGGGGTCGAATTCTTCGGTGGCTTCGGTGAGCATGGCGCGGTTGGTGCGCGGGGGCGTGGACTGGCGAACGAGGTTGACGGCGTTGGCGTAGTTCTGGCGCGCGCGGTCGATCTGCAGCTGAAGGTTGTTGATGTCTTCGTCGTCGTTCACGATAGTGGCCCGGAAGAATGCGGAAATACGAGCAGTAGTGGTGACAGAGAACTCGGGGGATCGCAAGGGATCGCCATACATGCGGCCGGTTGAGGCGGCGGAGTATGTGCGGCTGAGCACATCGACGCTGGCGCAGATGAGGGTGGAGCAGCGCGGCCCGAAATACTTCAAGGCCGGTGGTCGGGTTCTCTACCGGATGCAGGATCTCGATGCGTGGGTGGAGTCGCAGGCGTATGCGGGAACGGGTGCGCGGCTGGGGCACGCATAACTAATTTGATGCAAGAATAGCGATGGGGTCAGTTTATGCTCTTCCTTCTGTCACCGCTAGTTTGCTGAAGCCAGTAGAGCCGTTGCGTTTGTTCTCTTACCATGGACAGTTCTTCAGCGAGTTTGGATGTGCGTCTGTTCGTCTCTTCAAGAAGCCGCCGCGCATCTTCGTCACGCTGCCTCAAGTAACCGCGGAGAGCGGACAACACGAGCGCTACGAACAAGGCGGCAGCCCCAAGACCGCTTAGCGCCATCATCGGCCAAACAAGCGGTCCGCTGGGGGCGAGCAGCGCAATCAAAAGTGGCAGAACGATCGTAGCGATGGCCAGACCGCCGACCCCAAAACGCCGGCGCCACACCGTGCGCACTGACCGGACAGCAAATCGTCCGGCCAAATAGAGTGCCGGGCTTCGACGTTTCAACCTTTCCGCAATGGCTACATATGTCCCATTCGCCGACGAAACTAGATGGTTCGTTTCGCCATCCGCAAGCCCGGATACCGTAGTCTCGGCCCGATGCGAGGACCTGAAGCTGCCGGCGCCAAACTTGATGCAATCCTTGACCAGCAGCCGCAGAACGCTTTCGTCGGGTTGGTCAAGGAATCCAATGAGACTGCCCCAAGTCTCGCTTAGGTCGACTTCGGGCGTGTAGCGAAAAAGCCGCCGCCAATCGTGCGCAATACCGTACCGAACGATAGGCAGCCACTCGCTGACGTAGACCGTGTAGCCCTGCCGTATCAGAACGTCGGCCAGGTCGTGAACGTCATAGCCCAAGCGATTTGTCTTCTTATCCTCGAACTCAGCAAGGACAATATCGGGCTTGTCGGCGTTCCAGTGGAAACCGTCTAGGACGAATTTGTCGTAACCCTCGACATCGATCTTTAGGAAATCGACGTGGCGCACGTCATTGCGCGCCAGGTAATCCCGCAATGTGACGGTTTCGACGTCGCAAATTTTTCTATGGCCGGTCGTGAAGTTATCCAGGCTGCTGATGCCGGTGCTCTCTTCGCTGGCGTAGAAGGGAAGCTTCAGGCCCGTCTGGTCGGAAACGGCCTCCTCGTTGACGATCAACTTCGGACAATTGGGCCAAGATGCAAGAAGACGCGCCCTGTTCGATGGATC
>JAGQPW010000325.1 GCA_020426515.1 Planctomycetaceae bacterium
TGTATAGCTACGACGGGCTGCAGCGGCTCAAGGAGGCCGAGCTGGGGACGCTCAACGGCACGCAGACTGCCCTGACCGCAGCACAGTTCGCGCAGTGCTGGAGCCTGGATGCGACGGGGAACTGGGAGGGGTTCCGGCAATCGGACAGCGGCAGCGCGTGGTCGCTGGTGCAAGACCGCACGTCGAATGCGGTGAATGAGATCACGAATATCAGCGAGTCGACCGGCCCGGCCTGGTCCACCCCGGCGTACTCGGCGGCGGGGAACATGACCACGATCCCCAAAACGAGCGATCCGACCAGCACGCTGGCCGGCACCTACGACGCCTGGAACCGGCTGGTGAAACTGGTCGAGGGGTCGGATACGGTGGCGGAGTATGCCTACGATGGGGACAACCGGCGGAACATCAAAAAGGTGTACGTGAGCGGCTCGTTCGACCACGACGAGCATCAGTACCTGTCGAGCAGCAATCAGGTGCTGGAGGTCCGCCTCGACAGCTCGACTTCAGCGGCGGTGCAGAACATCTGGGGCGAACGCTACATCGACGACCTGATCCTCCGGGACCGCACAGTGACCACCTCGCTGGACGAGCGGCTGTACTGCCTGCAAGACGCCAACTGGAACACGGTGGCCCTGGTCACCGACGGCGGCAGCGTCGTGCAGACGTTCGACTACCAGCCCTACGGCGAGTGCACGTTCCTGACCAGCTCGTACGGGGCCTCGACCAACTTGTATGAGTGGACCACGCTGTTCACCGGGCGGGAGCTGGACCTGGAGTCCGAACTGTACTACTTCCGGGCGCGGTACCTGCACTCGGCCATCGGTACGTTCCTCAGCCGCGATCCGCTGGGCTACATCGATGGCATGAGTCTGGTTCGGGCATGGTTTGTGCCGCGGGGAAGCGATTCCACTGGTACAGTTGCGTGTACGGCACTCGAAATTAAACAAGCTACCGCCACATGCCCCGCGAAGTGTAAGAAAAACGATATGACTTACTCCGGAAAGGGGTTGTACTTCTGCGATGTCACCGTTGTCCCAATACCGATTCTTGGGCCACAGCGACGCATAGATTATATCTGCGAATGCGTGTCGCCAAACGGATGCTCCATGAAGACAATTCGCGACAACACGGCGCGGTATCACGCATTCTGTGACAAGAAGCGATCGTGCGGAGGATTGGATCCATGCAAGGCAAGTGATTGTGCCTTGGCCAAGCAGTATTACTACCTCAATGACAAATGCGCACGGGGGCGCCAGGTAGCTCAAGGGTGCTGGAAGAAAGGAAACAAGGGTTACGATGAGCACATCCAAGCAATTCTCGATGCAAGGGCCGCAATGGCAAAGTGCTGGTTGACCATGTGGAAATGCGCTACGAATGGACACCTGTCTGCCGACGAAGTACGCGACTTACTGAAGTGAAGAAAGTGAAAGTCGAAAGACAGAGGACGTTCATGGTGCCTATTCTTCTTGTTCTTGGAACAATACTCCTAGCCGCGTTTGCTCTACGCTGTGGCGTTGCCGTCACATGCAATGGGTTACCTGAAAGTATCCGTTTGTCTCTGACTTGTGTGATAATGCACTTCGAATCCTCCGAACTTGGGGGAGGTCGAATGATCCTTGTGTCGCTCTTACCATTGTACGGTGCGGTTTTGTGCTTTATTTCTGGCGCGTGGTTCCAGTTACGGTAGGCCACATGACTGAAGGTAGCAGAGATCTATCCGGACTCCAGTGGCGGCAGCGATCAGATCACGTAC
>JAGQPW010000326.1 GCA_020426515.1 Planctomycetaceae bacterium
AGTTCGGTCTTGATCGACTCGAGCATGTCCATCGCATGCCCTTCATCGGAGCCGATCAGGCAGACGAACTCCCGATGGCCATTGAGCACCGCCCAGATGCAGGCGCACTCACAGATCGTGGTGTTATGCGTCGGCACCATCTTGCGCCCGGCCAGGTAGAGCTGGGACGGTGAGTTTACCTGGATGCATTTGACGGGGACGCTGGGGGCTGGCTCGATGGAAACGATCTGCCGGTACCGCACCGTTTGACTCGCTCTTGCCACACAAGTGAGTCGACGTTTCTTTCGCTGCAATCGGAAGACGGGAAGATCGAGCGGCGCTGTGAACAGGTATCGCAGGTACGGCCCAAAGCGGCGGTCCTTACGAGTGACCCATTTCTCGTGACATGTCCATTTGATACCCAGCCCACCGAGCAGGTCGCCGACTGCGCGGCCTAAGGAGTCGTCCTTCAATGTGATTTCACAACGTCCACCAGGCTGGATCGTGCCATCGCTATCCATCAGCCCCTGCAGCAGCGCCAATCGTTGCCAAGGTGCGGACCTCAAGAATTGGTCCGGAATCCCTTTCTCATCGAGAACGCCAAGTTCGCGCAAGCGAACCATTAATGATGAACGCTTCCCCTGTCGGAGAGCCGTCCATCGATCCAGGGTCTGAACACAGGCGACCGTGGCAGATGACAGCCCCGACCAGTCGGCGGCCAACTGCGGTTCCACGCCACATGCAATGGCAGCGATCGACTGTCGAAGACGCCGCGACTTGTCGAGCGACGCCTTGTGGCCCTTTCCCACGACGACCGTGACGACCTTTCCTTTCCGGGTTCGAACGGCCGCATTCTCTCCGCAAGATTCCATCTGGCTCAGCAGTTCCGCCAGGTCATCCTCGTGGACGGTGATACGATTCGATCGGCGGCTCCCGTCGCCGAGCCAATACCCCAGCAGATAGGGATGAACGGGGAGATCCTGCTCAAAGCACCGCAGAGGTCTGGTGACCGGCACGCGGTAACGCCGCTCCTTCCGATCACTGGTCGTGGGCAACTCGACTCGCCCCACCATCTGCTGTGTTGGAATCACGAGTGGATTCTGCCGACTCCAGCGGTCCTCAACCGACCACAGGTGATCACCGTCGCAGACAATCGACTCTCCGTCACTGAATGTGACGCGATAGCATGGGCGACCATGCTGCACGGGAGTAGCGAACGTCACAAGGCACGGCTGTCCACATTCGTCAAACAGGACGTCCCCGGCCTCAACCTCACCCATCGTCGTCCATCCGTCGGGTGTCGGCAGTGGGGTATCAAGAGCCAGTGCCTTGCCACTCCCGCGCGGCATCGCCATCGCGAACAGGCCGCCGTGCAGCACCGCCTGCTGGATCTTCCGCAGCACCTTTCGATGGTCGTCGGACCAAGCCAGGTGGAACGACTGCGGGAAGTAGGCCTCGCAGAAGAACTGAAAGTTCGTGGTGGCGTTGGTCCGCCGCGCGGGATCAGCGATCGCGGGCAGATCACCGATGTCCCGGCCAGCGGCAGAGAGTTCCGCGCTGCGACGCGCGGCCCGGTCCTTGTGCTGTTCATACGGTTCCGGCGTTGGCGCTGGTTTCGGGTTGTGGCGTTCCCAGGCGAGCCACGCGGTGTAGCGCACCAGGTCGACGCGGTTCCCATCGCCGATCCGGAACCCGGCCCGCTGCCGATCTCGATAGAGCTGACGCTCGCTGGTGA
>JAGQPW010000327.1 GCA_020426515.1 Planctomycetaceae bacterium
CGATATCGACTTCTCTGGGCGCGGTTGTGCTCCTCTGTTTTCATCTCTACGGTCGGACAGGGTCGGAAAGCCATCGTCTCCGCATGATCGGAATTACAACACTGGTGTTGATCGCCTCCGGTTGGGTCAAGCCGTCATTGATCATCTTTTATGGGCCGGCCCTGCTGTTGAGCTTGCTCGTGCATCGCGCACCGATCCGTGACTTGGCTGTGGTAATCGGTTTATTGGTCATGGGAGTGGCAGTGTATCTTTTGCCTGCGTGGCTCGTGCCAGTGCCGGAAGTCCCCTCCTGGAGCCTGCACCCCAGCTGGGAGCAAACGATGGAGGTACTTAGCTTCGTTGTGTTCGGCTGTGGGGCTGGACTGCTACTCTCGATTGGGCCCCTGAAAACGCTGATCGCCACTGTGACGACCAGGTCCGAACCGCAGGCGATCACATTGGCTTTGATCGCGATGGGAGGCAGCCTGATCTTCGCTTTGCTGTTTCGCGAAGAACAGTTTGTCGGCTTCCGCGTGTTTCAGCCTAACTTGTGGTGGGGACCATCGGCCTGTGTAGTCCTGTTGTTTCCTTTAGTGCTGTTGTCTTCCGCTCGGCGAATCAAGCAGACAGGGAGGGCAGACGGACTGATTCTCGCGGGACTGTTGCTGGGTGCGATCCAACTCCTCAATGGTTCCCTCTTTGCAGCCGCCTATCCAGCAGTGATCTCCCGAGCTTATGTCTCCGCGTACGTTGACACGCTGCGAGTTGCCGGTTCGAAGACACCTCCGCAGACCCGGTTTCTACTTGATCCTGCCGGAGCTCAATTGCCAGTTCTCAGTGCCTTGGGCCGACCGACGCTCATTGGAACGTCGTTCATGGCGGATGTCGATCTCGAGAATCTGAAGGAGTGGAAGCGGTTGTTTGTTGAACCCTTCGAAACCGATTCGACGGGCTGGTCCCAGTATGACGCTGCCCTCCTGCACAAGAGTTCAACACATGCTCAGGAGAATCTTCAGGAACTGGGATGGACCGTCGAGCAACTGAATGACGACTTCCAGTTCTGGCGCAGGTGACATACGATCCGGCGATTCGAGTCACGAGATCCTTCGTTGCCCCGCTGGAGGGTAAGATTTGCCGATGATGAGCACACTGCTGACCAGCTGTCGCACGGAAAGCTGCTGATATGTCTTCGTATGACAGCCTGCTGCGAATCTTCGCCGACCATCCCGCTGGAATCCTCGCCGCCTGTGGAGTGGCTTTGTCGACGCTGATGGGATTGCTTGCAATCGGAGGTTGGCTGCCGCTGATCGTGATTCGGAACCAACGATTGGTTATCGATCCTCAGGGGGCAATCAAGAGCGTCCCGGCTGAGCTAGATCTTGTGTCTTTACTGGCCCTCACCTTAGGGGGCGGACTGATTCTGGTGCTCACCCTGGGGACGCTGACGGCCTATTTGCTGAAGGATGTGCTCCCAGGAATGGTGTTGTCGGGATTGACCGGCCTGCCAGCGACAGTTTGGCTGATGATGAACTTGCGGGGCAAGTCGCTTCGATGGGGGACGAGCGGACGTGTATTTGCCTTCGTCACCATCTTCGCGGTCGTGATGACACTTTGGCAGCACACGGTCTCTGAATTCGTTTACGCATCCGAAGAAGGGGAGAAGGTTGCCTACTCGGCGATGAACGGCGACACGGGCTTTCATGTATATCTTGCGATCATGGTGCGTG
>JAGQPW010000328.1 GCA_020426515.1 Planctomycetaceae bacterium
AGCGGCCAAGCGTGTAGATTTTGCCCTCGGGCGTGATGCCGCGCAGGTATTGATCCTCAGCACCGTCTTCACAGAGAACGATGTCGCCCCATGGGGATACGGTCAGGTTGTCTCCGTACTGGAGCAGTTGGGTATTGTTAGGTTCGAGATAAAGGGTGAGCTTTCCAGGAGCTACGGCCTCGCCTTCCTGGCCTTCTTCTTTACTCGGTTCGTAGATGAACACCTGGCCGGACTGAGCGATGCCGCCACTGGTGCATGCGAAGTAGATCCGGCCGTTGCCGTACCACATACCCTCACCACGGGCAAAAATGGCCGCTCCCTGGTCATAGGCGCGTGTCCGCAAGTCATCCTTTGGGCTGTCGACTTCGTCCAGATCCATCCATTCGACCGCCACCGCCTCTCCCTGCGGGAAAAGCGGTTCGCCAGTGCCTGGCCAGTTGCGGGTATCGCACGAGCGGTTGCCTTTGATCACCAGTGCCTGTAACTTGCCACCGTCACTCAGTTTGCCCGGAGTCTTGGGAATGTAGCGGGTGATCAGACTGTCATCTCGGTCTTCAGTCTGATAAACAATGCCCGATGCCGGATCGACTGCAACGGCCTCGTGATTGAACCGGCCCATTTCCTTGAGTGGCACCGGATCTGCCAGCACCATCTCTGCCGATGCCGGAACCTCAAAGTTGTATCCGTGCCATTGCTCAAAGTAGTCATCGTCGGTAAGCTGCTGCTTTTGCTGCTCGTTCTCCAGCTCGTCCTGCAGCACCTGCTTGCGGCGCTTTGGACTCAGCTTGGCAAGATAGGATTCGCGGTCTGCTTTCTCTTTCGCTTTCTCCTCTTCGGTTTTCCCAGCTTCCTCCTCCGCTTTCTTTTCCTCCGCCTTTTTCTCCGCCTCAACTTCCTTGTCGCTCTTCGGACGGAAGACCGTTTCTTCACAAGTGATCCAACTGCCCCATGGCGTCGGCCCGCCAGCGCAGTTGCGGGACGTTCCAGCAAGACTCAGGAAATCCCGGATCACAGTCTTTGTCCCGGGATCGTAAACGATTGTGCTGGTGCCACCAAGCTGCGGCTGGATCCCTTTGCCAGCGTCGTACATTTTCTTGGGGTCGACCTTGTGCAACAGCTCGTTTGTAATGCCGAAGGCACCATCAAATGTCCACTGATCTTCCACTTCATGGTTACGCACGATGATGACCTGTCCGTTCGGCCCGGCGAAAGCACCCATTCCGTCCGGACGTCCCGGTGTTTTCAGACCATCGGTCATCATGTCGCCGGTAGTCGACAGTACTTTGTAGGAGAAGCCCTCCGGCAAATCCATAATACGGTTGGGATCGCGCACCAGCTTCCCCAAATTTCCCGTCTGGCTCTGGTACGGCTGGTCAGCTGCTCCTGCCACTGCCAGGAATCGATGTAAACCCGCAAAACCGAGTGCTACCGAGCCTGTTCCTTTCAAAAATTGCCTGCGATGGGTCGTTTCCATTTTGGTCTGTTGTTGTGGGATTTTCTGTCCTTCACCGAGTACTGTCGATGATTCGAAGTCCAGAGGCCAGAGCATTTACATCACAAATCGATCACGGTTTTCTATTCTCTAGCTGAGCACGCCATGCACGACTTCGCCGTGCACATCGGTCAGGCGGAAGTCGCGACCGGCAAAGCGATAGGTGAGACGTTTGTGGTCGTAGCCCAGCTGGTGCAGCATTGT
>JAGQPW010000329.1 GCA_020426515.1 Planctomycetaceae bacterium
TGGCGCCTGTCGCTGCTCATCGTGAGTGGAAGAACCCATGTTCATTTCGTCGACGTTTCAATACTTGCCGAAGAGGATGCATTCCTCGTCAGTGTTGTTTACCGTTTCATCTTGCTTTCCGTGCATCCTCAAGCGTCGTTCGCCATCGCGAAGCTCAGCGTTCAACAAAACCGATGGAACTCGTCCACCCAATGCCACCGCCACCAGCCTCACGCCGATACACCTTGGCCTCGATTGCGTTGTCGGTCCAATGCCGAGTCCAACCACAACCAATAGTGAGTTTGGCGGGCTTCGTAAGGTGTCTCCACAAGAAAGTCGGCCATAACACTTTCGACTGTTCCCGATGCAATTGTGGCCATCGCCCCGCGATCAAGATTCGGAATTCCAAACTTGACTTCCTTCTACTCAGACGAAGTCGTCCATTCTGAGCCAAACTGTCCGCGTTCCATAAACATTCTCCAGGATGCTGCAAAGTTCGCGATGGACCGTCGCCGCGACATCATAGGCCCCTTGCGCAATCGCCACTTTCGCCGCCTCGGAAATGGGATCGAGACCGGGGGCGTATTCCGTTCCCCCGTCGATTCCAATCAGATAGATCGTCTTGTAGCCCTCCTTCGCCAGCCAGTGATGCGCAGCCGTCGCCGTGTTGAAGTGGGTGATTCCGCCTTCGAGAATCCGACCGACCAGTGCCTCACGACACGGTGCGCATGTGTTGTGCTGGTAGTAGGCATGAATGTGCGTCTTGCGTTGGTGGTCCCTGTTGCATCGAGCAATGTACGGGTCATTCTCCGGGCTAACATAGAGCCCGATTTTCCTTTCCGACTTGAGCATCAACTCATACGCCTCGACGTGCGTGAAGAATCCGTAGTCAACGTGCTGGTCCCCGTCAAGAATGTCACCTGCGTTGTTAATGACAGCGACAGAGTGACCAGGTTTGTCCTGGACCAGCTGCTGGGCGAACACTGCCGATGGCCCCTTTCCGATCAGAATCGCGGATTTCATCGATTCGCCACTTCCTGCTGATGAATCATCATCAGACGCGCCAAGAGAAAGTCATCCTCCGTGTCGATGTCGATCGACGTCCACTTGCATGGCAGCCAGAGTGGCCGCGCACCGACATAGTATCCGACGGCCTCGATCGAACTCCGTGTCAAGATGGAACACGCGAATGGCATCTTGTAGAACGTCGGGAGTCGTTGTGATGGCACATGCCACGGACCGAATCCCCAACCGTGTATCGGCAGCAGATTCTCGTCCATGTAGTACCCACTGACTTTGTGACAGACCACAAGCGAATCATAGCCCTTTGATTCGCTGACTTTGGCGCTTCGCCACGTGTCGAGACACCTCGTGTATTCGTCAAAAAATGGGTCACAGACCTGCGCCCACATGATGTCCGAATTCCCTGGAATCTGAACGGCTACCCCACGGAAGACCTCGGCGAAGGGTGTTTCGTTGCGGCAGAGACGCTCCTGTCGCAAGGAAAACTGAATGCCGTGTTTTTCCGCAACTTCGCTCTTCGATTCGTCTTCACAGGACAGATAGATCTGATCCGTTTGCAGTCCAGCCATCAGCAGTTTCTTGACCGTGATGTCGACCAGCGATTCGCCATGCAAAAACT
>JAGQPW010000032.1 GCA_020426515.1 Planctomycetaceae bacterium
ATACCAGCGGACATGAAACCCCAGGCTCGCTGAGGCACCTGCCGCCGATTTTGTCCGGGGCGACTCATCATGGAGTGCAAACGGGCGTTGGTGTACTGGGAGTCGTTCATGGATTTCTCCGGACAACACGAAGTTTGGCTGACCGACAGCGCGGATTGAGCCGCACTTCGGAAGGACTGGGAACCAGTGGTTTGCGAGTGAGCATTTCCCAACGCGAGGCATCGCGAAACGCCTGCTTAACCATCCGGTCTTCAATGGAGTGAAACGTGATAATGGCGGCCACACCCCCGACACTCAGTCGCCGAGGAAGGACGTCATCGAGAAAGTGTTCCAGGTGTTCCAGTTCGCGATTCACGGCAATCCGCAACGCCTGAAAAATGCGGGTTCCCGGGTGAGATCCTTTGTGCCGCGAACCGAGTACCGATTCAATGCATGTCCGCAGATCACTGGCGGTGTTCATCTGCCGCTGATCGCGCTGCCACAGGATGGCTTCCGCAAGTCGTCGGGCCTGGGATTCATCACCGAAGTCCTGCAGCAGCTGAGTCAGATCCTCAACCGAGATTCGGCGCAACAGTTCCTGCACCGATTCTCCCTGCCGGGCATCGAACCGCATATCGAGCGGAGCCTCAGTTTGAAATCCAAACCCGCGTTCATCATCGGCCAGCTGATCCGATGACAAACCGAGGTCGAGCAGCACACGATCCACCTGAGGATGGTTCAACTCGTCCAGGACCGCATCGAGTTCGGAGTAGCTGGTCTGTTTGAGGGTGACGTTCTCGCCGGAGACAACCTGTTCCGCGCGGGCCAGCATCGTGGCATCACGGTCGAGGCCAATCAGGTGTCCTCCAGGCTGAATCATGGGGAGTATTCGCTGACTATGCCCCCCTGCCCCGACAGTTCCATCGACCACCCACAATCCGGGTTGCAGACTGAGGGATTGCAGCACTTCGCGCAACATCACCGGCACGTGGACCGTGCGACGTCCGCCGCTGCGTGAATCGGGAACCGACATGTCTCAGGAGGGCCAAAAAAGGGTCGCCGGTCGGGGATTGACCAGCTTCAGACGGGAGTCGCTCGGGGCTTGCGACCGATCGAGGGGAAAACTTGAAGGAATCTTGAAGGGACCGAAGTTTTAGTCCGACTTTCCGATTCTACAAAGAGCATTTCGGCCATGATTGCCGAAGTTCTCGCCATCGTTGGAGCTTTTACAATTTGGGCCCGCGAGCAGCATGAGCGGACCGCACCGGGAATACTCGGCGGGCTGCAGCTGATTCAGGCCGGAAATCTGTCCCGGCACAGGAAATTCACTCAGTCCTGGAGTTCGAAATCAGCTCAGGAGGGGAGATCGCGGCCCACCAGAATCTGGGCCAGATGCATCACCCGCAGCGGCAGTTTTTGCCGATGCATCAGCCCATCGAGGTGCATCAGGCAGGACATGTCCCCCGCGGTGATGACTTCGGCCCCCGCCTGCTGATGATCGTGGATGCGATCGTTCCCCATCATGCAGGAAACCGCTTCTTCAGAGACGGCGAACGTCCCGCCGAAACCGCAACACTCGTCATTGCGAGTCAGCGTCACCAGTTCAACTCCTTCGATCATATCGAGAAGCTGCTTCGCCTTGCTGAACGCGGGCAACATCCGCTCGGAGCAACTCCCCAGTCGCAGCTCCCGCAATCCGTGGCAACTGTTGTGCAGCCCCACCTTATGTGGAAAGCGGGCCGGGAGTGATTCCACCTTCAGCACATCAACAAGGAACTCCGTGAGCTCGTAGGTCTTCTTCCGCAACGCCTCGTAGGCGGGATCATCACCCAGCAAATCATGGTAGTGATGTGTCACCATCGACGTACAACTGCCGGACGGACAGACAATGGCTTCGTAGTCCCCGAAGATCTCGACAAACCGTTTGGCCAATGGACGGGCATCGTCCAGGCAACCCGTGTTCGCCATGGGTTGCCCGCAACAGGTTTGGGCTTCCGGGAACTCAACTTCGCAACCCAACGATTCCAGTAACTCCAGCGTCGCCATCGCGACATCGGGATAGAACTGGTCGACGTAACAGGGCACAAACAGGGCAACTTTCATGGAGGTCGTTCAGCAGAAGTGTCGTTCAAGTGTGGCGGGTACTTCGTTCAGCAAACACCGCCTAAGGCAGATCCTCAAGCGGCAACGCCTTCAGAAATTCCACCAGATCAGCCACCTGCGCCGGACTGAGGTGACTGGTTACACCATGGCGATCATCGGAATTTTGAGTCGTCAACACATCCACCAGAGTAGCGGCCTGACCGTGATGCAGGTAGGGAGCGGAGCGATAGACACTCAATAGCGTTGGCGTATCGAATTCCGGACCGAACTTTTCCGAAGGATCCGCCCCTCCTGTTCCCACGTCATGCATCTTCAAATCGGTGAAGTACGTTCCCGAATGACACTCCGCACAGCGGGTTCTGGACGAGAAGAACAGTGCCTTCCCGCGCTGGGCCGACTCATTCAAGCCCTGCTTTGCAAATGGACTTTGTGTGAAGCCGTGCGAATTGGTGTACTCCGCCAGAGCATCGAGTTCGCGCGAACGTCCGGCATTCGGATCTGCGAGACCATCATGCACGGGGCCGCGAATCAAACCACGCCCCTGCATCAGTGGTGAACGGATGGTGATCTCGAAATCCTGCACCTCATCCCGGTCAGCCGACCAGTGAATGGGATGCGTATGCTTCAGTCCCAGCATCGGCTGTGTGTTTCGCAGCCCCTCCGGGTTTTGCCATGTTCGTCCATCCGCATCGCCATCGGGATGACAGGAAGAGCACGAAATCCAACGCTGCTGAGTCATCGGAGGATTGGCCGTGTAGAAGAGTTTTTTTCCCAGCAGGATGTCTTCGCTGTGCGGCCACTGCGTGACTTCAATCGACATCACAGGCTTCAAGGTCGCGCTGTCGTAACCGACCACAGTGAAGTCCAGAGCGTTGTACACGTAAAACCGGCTCCCATCCGCCGAGACGCGCACTGCCCGCGGATTGGAACCGAGTCGCAACCCGCCCGCGTATTCCAGTTCCCGGTAGTCGTCATCGAGAACCTTGCAGACAAACATATCATCTGTCCCGCTGAAGACAGCGTACAGCCAGTTCCCATCCGGCGAGAGGGCAACCTCCCATGGGTTCGCCACCACATAAGTTCCACGGAACGAATCCATCTGCACGCGGCGGCGACGCTTTTTGCTTTCGTCGAATTCCGGTTGCGTATTCACCACACTGATGTAGGGAAAGATCGATCCAGCCCCGTGAGCCACCGTGACTCGCGATCGCTGATGCGGAATGTACGCCTTGTTGCTGCGGGGATGCAGGGCCACCTGTCGGGCGAGACTGTCCTCTTGCGTTCCAGCCCAGCGAGGCTGGATCTCCGCATTGCCTGGATCGCGGTTGAGTACCTGTCCCGTCTGAGAATCGAATTGCAGCAATGCGCCGGAGAGATACTCGGTCACATAGATGTGGCCATCGGTCCCGAGGGCAATGCCGCGAGGAAAGTGGCCGATGGTCCAGCTCTGATCAACAGCCCCCGACTGCGGATCAATGCGAATCAGCTTTCCGGGAAACTCTAGTGTGACGTACACCTGCTGGCCATCCGGCGTCGCCGCAATGCCATAGGGCTCGTCCTCGACGGCAATCCGCTTCAACACCTTCCCGGAATCAGCATCGATGATGGCCACCACATCATCCGCATACACAGCAACAGCGATCTGATGCGTGTCACCCAGAAACGCGATCCCCTCGGGATGCCGTCCGACACGGATCTCACGCAGCAGTTTTCCGGACTCGAGATCAACGATCGACAACGATCCGGAATCGCGATTGGAGCAGGCCAGCAGGCGGCCATCCTGCGAGAGATCCATCAGACTGTTGGAAACTCCCGCATATGCGGTTTGTACCGTGCCGCCAATCAGCAGCAAGGTCAACACAACAAGAAGAGGCAGGCGTGACATGGGGCGAGCTGGGCTGAGGCGAAGCGAACTGGAGGGACCACTTCCTGGCACATTCCAAGTCCTCCCACTGTACCTGAGCGGCACCAGCAACGAAAGATGGCGGTGCAATCAGAGCAGATCATCGTCCTCGACCAGAGGCTCTTCCGGCGGGACGTTCAACACGATCTCTTCACCCGTGAGCTCCTGCTGATCCAGTTCACTGTCGCCGGGTTCGGCCGGGCGTTTGCGACACACCGAGACGACCATGTTGGACATCGTCAACGTCCAGTCGACGGCCCATCGCTCAGGCAGTTCAAATGTCGCATGTTCAGGCGAACGAAAGACCAGCGTGGCTCCCGGGCTCGACACATCATCGCGGGCCAGCCGCCGCAGCGACAACCACAACGGCGACTCGGGAAGAATGTCCTTCACCATTTTGTAGGGAGGGTCAAAAAAGATCAGATCGAATGGAACGAAGTGATCATTCCCTCCCTTGGGACGAAACGAGCAGCGACGCACATCGGCGGGCCAGACCAGCGTCTCCTTTTCGCAGTCGAGCATCGCCACGTTGTCTCGCAGCAGGTCAATCGCCTTACGATCTTTCTCGATAAACACCACGGACTTTGCGCCGCGTGAGAGCGACTCCAGACCAATCGTTCCGGTACCGGAAAAGATGTCCGCCACGCGCGCATCCTTGACCGTCTGCCCGATCCGTTCGAACAGCGTCTCCTTCACGCGATCGGTGATGGGGCGAGTCACCAGCCCCGGGTTCGTGAACAGTTTGCGGCGTCGAAACCGCCCGGCAATGATGCGCATGATTCAGCGGTCGCAATCAGGAGGACGGGGAAAGAAAGAACTTCCGGAGCACCTTCACCAGGCGATGCGGATGAGTCACAAACGGAAACAGTCCCGTGGTGTGCATGGCGTCATCTTCACTCTGCGGCAGTCGCTCGCCGAGTTGGCTCAGTTGCTCGAACACCTGACGCCCCTCCCCTTCTCCATGCAACAGCAGGACGGGTTGGGTGATGGCGGAGAAGTCTGCCGTTCGATCGACGGAGGCATCGGCCAGCATCCGTCGAGCAACATCGCGAGTCGACTGCTTGCGCATCTCCCCCAGCAGGAACCCAAACCGACTTTCATCAAACGGTGGGAACCATGTGCGATGGTTCTGGATCTGGATCGACAACCACAGCGGCACGCGGCGTAACGTTCCCGGACACCACAATCCGGCACTCAGCAGCATCCGTTCGCGAAGTGTCAGTTCCGCCCCGGCACCGCCACCCTGAAAGATCGCCCGCCGCACGCGGTCGGGCCGCAGCCTCATCAGTTCGAGTGCCGTGGAAACACCGGTTCCATTCGCATACAGATTCACGGGGGTGTCAAATGTTGTCGACAAAACCTCATCGAGGACCGCGGCAGTGCGCGGAATGAGTTGCGACACTGCCGGAGCATGTTCCCACTGGGGATTTCCCAGCATCAGGCAATGGAAGTCTTCTCGCAACAGATATGCGGTGAGTGCGAACAGCCGATGAGTCCCACTTGCTGTCGGCAGAAAGACCAGCGGCGGCCCGGAGCCATACTCATAGCCCTCAAGGCGAACGCCTTGAGCGACGAACTCCAGCGTTCGCGCAGTCTGCAATACATCCTTGACCACCTCCTGCCATGCCAATGGCGTGGGGCACGGTTCGTGGTCTGTCGGTTCAGGCGGTGGTGTCGGAACGGTCGAATTCATCAATTCGTGGGACCGCGGCGGCAGGGCTCGCGATTCATACAGAGTCATCTCTTGGGCGGCACATTGCAAACGGAGACATTCAGCAACGCTCCATTGCGCAGGCCTACCGAGAGCTCATTGTATCCCGCGTCGCTCGGAAGCACGATGCACCGGCCACAGTTCAGCAGCGAGTACTCAAATGCTATTTGCCAGGCACAGCAGCCAGCAACTGAACGAGCCCTTCTCGCTGAGAAGCGGCGATTTTCTGAACAAGTGCCTGGGCTTGTGGATCGGCAGCGAGTTGATCGGCTGACGACTCGAGACGCTGCACCAGCTGACGCTGACATTCAACAAGACGCCCCGCCAGATAGTCCAGCGAAACAAAATGCAGACTGGTAAACTCATGCGGAAAAAAGGAGAAATCGACGGCTTCATCCCGCGCCGCAAGAAGTTCGGTCAAACGCCCGACATCGGCCCGCTGGCGAAGAGCCAACGCAGTCACTTCCTGTTGTAGTTGAGCCGCCTTATCCGAGGCCCAGGGGGACACTTCATCGGCGTACTGCACGAGACTGCGATAAATCGCGACCAGCAGGTCGTTCAGGAGTTCGTTGATCGCGGTATCGGCCATAGCGGGCATGAACAGACTCAGGGGGACAAGAGTGGACTAATGAAACAGGTACGCCGCTACGTCGTGTGCCGTCGCGGTCAGATCCCCCATGACCCACGACATACCGAGGGCCAGAATCGGCAACGTAATGAGCGCGACATAAGCCCCATTGAAGCCGGGAATCTCAACGGTTCTGGATTCGTCCGCAGACGGCAGAATGAACACCGCCCGCAGCACTTTCAGATAGTAGAACAGGCTGAACACCGTGTTCAAACCACCAATCGCAAGTACGACCCACAGAAACCAGTGTACCGACCCCGCCTTCAACGCCGAGGCAAAAATCGCGAACTTCCCGAAGAACCCTCCCATCGGCGGCAGACCGACAAGACTCACAAAGGCAATCAACAGGCAAAAACACAACAGCTTCGTCATCGGCCCACCGGCGGACAGGCCGTTGTAGGCCTCGATGTCTTCGCGATACGTTTCGTTGCGAACAAACGCAACCACAGCGAACGCGGTCAGATTCATGAACAGGTAGACCGCGATGTAGTACATCAGCCCTTCCACACAGGCTGCGGAATCAACCGGGTCAGCACTCCCCGAGAGCAGGACCATCAAGGCGGAGATGGCCATCACCATGTAGCCGGCATGGGCAATTGTGGAGTAAGCCAGCAGCCGCTTGAGATTCGTCTGCGTATAAGCCGCCAGATTACCGAGAGTCATACTCAGGCAGGAGACGACACCCAGCGAAATCCCGAAGATCAGACACAGTGTTTGAATCGCTTCGCCCGACCCCTGAAACGCGAGCGCAAATCGCACCAGAAGGGCAAACGCAGCAGCCTTGGAAGCCACCGACAGAAAGCCGCCAACTTCGGCCGACGCACCTTCAAAGGCATCCGGACACCAGAAATGGAACGGTACCAGGGACAGCTTGAACGCCAGCCCCACAACAACCAGCATGATGCCCAGTGCGGTCGCCACAGCGGTTGGGTTCGTCAGGCTGAAGGGTTGATCCCCCATGAGCAGTTCGAACCGGCTGCCGAGTTCCGGAATGCTCAGTGTTCCTAAAACCCCGGCCAGCAGGCTGACCCCGTACACCATGACCCCGGCAATCCCGGCTCCGTACACAACATACTTCAGAGCCGCTTCACTGGAGAGGCGGCGACCTTTCAGGAAGCCGACCATCGCGTAGCTGGGCACGCTCATCATCTCGACAGCCATGAACAGCATCAGCAGGTTGTTGGCCCCGCAGGCCAGCATCATGCCAATCGTGGCCCCAATCATCAGTGTGTAAAAGTCCTGGCCATCTTCCTGATCGGGAATACCAGTCAGAATCGTCAGGGCCTGCACCAGAACGAGGAACAACACCAGCCCCAGCCGGAAGAACACGGCAAAGGGATCGTGAACCAGCAGTCCCGTGAAGTATTCACCCGCCGTTCCCACACCAGCCTGCGTGAGGCCCCAGAACTCGAACAGTTCCCGCATCTGCGGTAGTTCGCCACCCGTTTTCATGTACATGAACTGAGCGAACACACCCACAAAGGCCGCCAGTGTCCCGAACAGGGCCACCCAGCTGGTGGGAAACTTATGGTGCCACTTCAACATCCGCACCAGCAACAGGGCGATGATCGTCACGCAGAGCACCAGCTCGGGCGCGAAGATCTGCACCGACCGGGGAAGGTCGGTGTGAAGCACATGGTTGAGGAGTTCTGGAACGGACATGGGAATTGAATCTCAGGGCTGCCGGGTTGCCAATCACGGAAGGGGTGGAATGAAAACCGTTACGGCTGCGTCATACTGACGGTTTCGACATCAGCACCGTGTAGAGCCTGGTAACCAGCATCCATATCTTCGGTCAGCTGCGTAATCGACGGAGTCATCATCGAAATCATGGTCTGATACGGGAAAACTCCCAACGCGATTGCAAAGACCACCAGCACCATTGCAATTGATGTCTCGCGACCGTTGATGGGCGTCAGATCTTCTTCATGAGGGCCGTTGTACTTGGGCCCCAGGTAAACCCGCTGAATCGTCCACAGGATGTAGCCTGCAGTCAGAATCACACCCGAGGCGGCGATTACCGCCAGCAGCGGGCTGAAGTTCCAGGTGCTCAGCACCACGAAGGCTTCTCCGATGAATCCACACAGGCCGGGAAGTCCCAAGCCGGCAAAGAAGATCACGACAGCCAGGCCACTGTAGAGCGGCATCTTCTGCATCAGGCCACCGAACTTGTTCAGATCACGATGGTGGACCCGGTCGTAAACAACGCCCACCATAAAGAACATCCCGGCGGACGAAATCCCGTGAGCCAGCATCTGGAACATCGCTCCGGCGATTCCCATCTGCCAGTGATTCGGATTCACCACGGCACCAGTCTGCTCATTGATCTTCCAGACGGCCAGACCAATCAGCACGTAACCCATGTGGCTCACCGAGCTATAGGCCACCAGACGCTTGAAGTCGGTCTGAGCCATAGCAGCGAAGGCCCCATAGATGATGCTCCAGGTCCCCAAAGCCACCAGAGCGTAGGCGGCGTATTGAGCTCCGTAAGGACAGAGCGGCATGGCGATCCGAATGATGCCGTAGCCCCCCATCTTCAGCAGCACTCCGGCCAGAATCATCGAGATTGGAGTCGGTGCTTCGACGTGAGCATCAGGCAGCCACGTGTGGAATGGGAACGAAGGCAGCTTGATCGCGAAGCCGATGAACAGCAGGATGAACGCCAGAATCTGCATCGACGAAGTGAAGCCGCCAACCTTGGCAATGCTGCCCAGAGTGAGCAGGTCAAAGATGCTCTGGTGTCCAGACAGCGGCGAAGCGGCACTGTCGAAGTAGAACATCAGCATGGCGATCAGCATCAGCACCGATCCGGCCAGGGTGTACAGGAAGAACTTGATCGCCGCATACTCACGGCGAGGACCGCCCCACACTCCGATGAGGAAGTACATCGGCAGCAGCATCACTTCCCAGAACACGTAGAACAGGAAGAAGTCCATCGCCATGAAGACGCCCAGCATCCCGGTTTCCAGCAGCAGGAACAGTGTGAGGTAACCTCGCACTTTTTCTTTGATGCTCCAGGAAGCCATCATCGACAGCATGCTGATCAGCGTCGTCAGCAGCACGAGCGGCATGCTGATGCCGTCCATCCCCAGCTGGTAGTAAATGTTCCAGGTCGGCACCCAGGGCACCTTGACCTGCATCTGCATTGCTCCCTGCGTGGGATCGAACTGCATCAGAATCGCCAGCGACAGGCAGAACGTGGCTGCCGTAATCGCCAGTGCGAACATCCGCATCGACTCTTCCGCCTTCTTGTCGAAGACGTACAGGCCCAGCGCGCCGAGAGTCGGCAGGAAGATCGTCAGGGTCAGCAGTGTTGCGGGTTCCATGGGGTATCCAGGTCCTGTCAGACTTCTGTCTATCTTGTTTCCCCGCGTCCAAACTGGACGGGGGAGGAATTCCTCAGGGGGACTCGCCGAAGCGAGTCCTGTTTAACGCGGCAGGAAAATGAACAGCACGACGAACAGGCACACCACACCAGCCGCGATAAACATCACGTACTGCCGGAGGCGTCCTGTCTGGATGGCCGTCAGGCTCCGTCCAGTCGAGTAGGTCACTTCACCAAATACATTCACAACGCGGTCAACAACCGCTTCATCAAACTTGCGATCCCACGTTGCTACGCCAATGGCGAGCCTGGCCAACCCGTGCAGGATGGCATCAAGTCCGAACTTGTCGAGTCCGACACACCACTTGCCAATGACATGCACCGGTCGCACAAACATCACGTCATACACCTCGTCGAACTGCCACTTGTCGACGAGGAACCGGTGAATCGACAGGAAGCGGTCTTTGACCAGTGCCGGGTCAACGGTCTGCCGGCAATAGAAGACGTAGGCCACGATGGTGCCAATAAAGGCTGCCAGCAGGGCCATGACGCCCGCCTTACTGTGATTGCCATGAATCTCGTGATGGCTGGGGAGGGCCAAGCCGATTTCTCCGCTGGGGGCAATTCCGCCAGCCACATGGGTTGGTTCGCTGGTCAGCATGAGCTGAGCCAAAGGACCATGCTCCCCCCCCCAGGCACAGATCGCCGCAAAGATCGACAGGGCCACAAGCGGGCCAGTCATCACCCATGGTGATTCGTGAGCGTGATCGTGGACATGCTGATCACGGGGCTTTCCAAAGAAGGTCATGAACCACATGCGGTGCATGTAGAATGCGGTGATGCCTGCCGTGACCAGCGGGATAAAGAACAGCAGTGAGTGCGTCGGATTCTTTGAGGCAAACGTCAGCGCCGTAGCGACAATCGCATCCTTGGAATGGTAGCCGGAAAAGGCGACCGCTCCGATGTACGGCAGCATCAGTCCGGGAATCGCCAGGCCGCTGATCGCCACCACGCCGATCCACATCGTCCAGCACGTAATTGGCATCTTGGGAGCGAGGCCCCCCATCTTCTGCATGTCCTGCTCGTGATGACAGCCGTGAATCACGCTTCCGGAGCACAGGAACATCAGCGACTTGAAGAAGGCGTGTGTGACGAGGTGGAACAATCCGGCCAGCCAGCCGCCAACCCCGAGTGCCAGCATCATGTAACCGAGCTGACTGATCGTGGAGTAGGCGAGAACCTTCTTAATGTCGGTGACGACCAGAGCAATTGTGGCTCCGATGAACGCGGTAATGCAGCCGATGTAGGCAATCACCAGAAGCACTTCCGGAGTAAACATGGGGTAGAAGCGACCGGTCAGATAAACCCCGGCGGCAACCATCGTGGCGGAGTGCACCAGAGCGGAGACCGGAGTTGGCCCTTCCATCGCATCAGGCAACCAGGTCTGCAGCGGGAATTGAGCACTCTTGCCGATACAGCCACCAAAGATCCCCAGACCTGCAACGATCAGCAGCCAGTAAGGAATCGCACGTGGAGCCCCATCGGTCCCTTCGAGACGTTCGCCATGCAGGGACTGCATGTAGGCGACGCGATTCATCCCCGCGCCTTCGGTATCCAGCTGTCCGTCGTCGGTTCGAACCATCTGGAACAGGCCAACCTCACCGAACTGGTCGGGATTCGTATTGGCAAAGCTGAACGTGCCGAACCAGGTCCACAGAATCATCAGACCGATCAGGAACCCGAAGTCCCCGACGCGGTTCATGATGAATGCCTTGTTTGCCGCAGAGCTCGCCGACTTGCGTTCGACGTAGAAGCCAATCAGCAGGTAACTGCAGACACCCACCAGTTCCCAGAAGATGAACACCTGGAAAATGTTGCCCGCCAGGACGAGGCCCAGCATTGCAAAGCAGAACAGCGACAGAAACGAAAAGAACCGATAGAACCGCCCCGGCCGATGGAAGTGCTTCCCTCCGGGCAGGTGCACAAAGTGGTCTTCGTAGTCTTCGGTCAGTTCATCGCTCATGTAGCCAATGGCGAAGATGTGAATGCACGTGGCGATAAAGGTCACCATCGTGAACATCAGCACGGTCAGTCCATCGATGTAGTAGTCGAGACTGACCTTGATGTTGCCGAACTTTGCCAGTGTGTAAAACGTGCCCGTGAAGGTGTGGGACAAAGGCTGATTACCGTGCCCATGATCGGCAGCCCCGTGTTCCGCGTGGGCAACCTCACCGTGAACAGCATCACCGTGTCCGTGGTCCGCATGAGCAGCATCACCATGCGCATGCTCGCCATGACCGGCCGTGACGTGTTCGCCGGCAGCGTGGTCATCGTGTTCCGCCGCAATCGCGAGCGGATTCTGCCACACATCGCTGAATGTCAGGTCTTCGGCATCGATCCAGGTACACAGCGCAATGAAGCTGCAAACAAAGCCAGTGGCAATGCACAGCACAGCAAGATAAGCAGCGGCTCGGCTCTTGCGGCCTGACCACTTCGCGCCGAAGACTTCGATCAGGAAACCGCCCAGCGGCAGCAGCCACGCAATCGTGAGCAGCCACTTCAGCGTTTCGCCAATCTGCAAGTAAGTTTCGCTGGGCATTCTTGGTCGCCGGTTGATGATCTGGCGGGAGGACGGACTGCCGGGAGACTATCCCTTCAACTCCACCGCACGATCGACATCAATGGTCAAATGGTTGTTGTAAAAGTTCAGCACAATGGCGAGTGCCACTGCTGCTTCAGCTGCCGCCAGCACAATGACAAACAGCGAAGCAATCTGCCCGTCGAGGCCGAGGGCGGTATGTCGCGAAAAGGCAACGAAATTGATGTTGGCACCATTGAGCACCAGCTCTACGCCCATCAATACGCCCACCGCGTTACGTTTGGTCGCCATGCAGATCACGCCGCAGACGAACAACACTGCGCCGACTGTCAGGTAACCACTCAAACCAACTGGATCCACAATACACCTCGTTTCCACGCTCGCCGAAAGACGTCAGGCAGCCTGTTCAACACGCCGCTTGGCTCGGGCCAGATAGGAGGCTCCGATCAGGACGACGAGCAGATGGACGGAGACAATTTCAAAGGGCAACAGATACCCGCTGCCCACTCGCGGTGAAGCAGAGATCGTTTCGTGATGGTGATCAGCAGCCCCATGGGCATGGTTCCCATGAGCGTGGTCCGCGTGAGTGTGACCATCATGGTGATGACCGTGAGCTGCTTCATCCGAAGCTGCCGCACCCTGCTCCATCTGATCGAACCGCACTCCCAGCAGCGCGGTCCCGATTTGCCGGGACGTGTTGCCTTCGCCTTGCTGGTAATAACTGCCAGGCCGACTCACCAGACCGGCGTGCTCCAGCGTAGCGCGGTTGCCACTCCAGTCGACGGCAGTCACAGTCGAGAGCACGACACCGAGGAACGCCACTCCCACAACCGAGGCCTGAATCATCTCAGCCGGGTTGGTCTTGATGGCGAGGTACGGTCCGGTGGTTGTGAGCATCACTCCGAAGATCAGCAGCACGACTGTACCACCCACATAAATCAGCAGCTGCGTGGCACCAACAAAGTCGGCTCCCAGCATGAAAAACAAACCACTCACGGAAGCCAGTGAGATCACCAGCCAGAATGCCATGCGAACCACATTCTGGCTCAGGGCGACACCGACAGCTCCCCCGCAGGCAGCAATCGCGTAGATGAGGAACAGCAGGTTTTCCATGTTAGTGTTCCTCCGTCGTCACAGCAGCGGGACCATCGACCACTGCGCTGGCCGTCTCGATCGGCTGTCGCACAACGGGCACAGGCACTCGTTCGCCAATCGGTTCAGCGAATGGCCCTGTTCCTGGCAGGAGCGTGGTCCGACCGAGCACTGTCAGCAGCACCAGCGGATAGACCACCACACCGATAAACAGGAAACAGGCAATCGGCACCAGATACTTCAGGCAGGTGGTCATCACCTGGTCAATTCGCAATCGAGGCAATGTCCAGCGAATCCAGATCTGCACGCAGACGAGGATGGCGGACTTGGTCAGGAAGACTTTCATGCCGATCACGCGGACGATGTAGTCCCCTTGCCAGCAGCTGCTTGCCAGCGAAGCCAGCCAGTTGTCCAGCGGAGCAAAGCCAGTCCACCAGCCTCCGAGGAACAGAATCGTCGCCAGTCCGCTCACAAAAAACATCGCGGCGTATTCCGCCAGGAAAAACAACGACCAGCGGAACCCGGAGTATTCTGTCAGGAACCCGGCGACCAGTTCACTTTCCGCTTCAGCCAAGTCGAACGGAGCACGCTTGTTGCTCGCCAGCGTGGCCGTGAAGAACACGAAGAAGGCGAGGAAGCTGAACGGATCGTGGAAGATGAACCAGTTGCTGGCCCAGCCGGCCTGCATATTGCCAATGTCGGTGAGGTTCATCGATCCAGCCAGCACCACGGGAATGACGGCTGTCAATCCGAGCGGGACTTCATAGCTGACCATCTGAGCCGCTTCACGCATGCCGCCGAACAGCGACCACTTGGAACCGCTGGAGTAACCGGCCAGCACCACGCCCAACACTTCGAGCGACAGCACCGCCAGGGCGACAAACAATCCAATATCCATGGCCACCGCCACCAGTCCGCTGCTGAACGGCAGGAACATGAAGGCCATAAAAGCGGCGACAACGACGATGTAAGGAGAGACCCGAAACAGGAAAGCATCCGCCTGTGCGGGAATCAGGTCTTCTTTCTGCAGCAGCTTCACGCCGTCGGCGAGAGACTGCAACCAGCCGAACCGACCACCGACGCGTGTGGGACCGAGACGGTCCTGAATACGCCCGGAAATCTTGCGTTCAGCCCAGATGAAGATCCCGGCGGGCAAACCGAAGAACGCCCCGACCAGGGCCACATGCACCACAGCGGCGACAAACACCGGCAACCAGCCGGACGTTGTCTGCGTGCTGAGCATGTCAGCAATGGAACTTGCAGCGAGCAGCATCATACTGGCTTCGTTTCGCTGTTTTGAGGAGGCTTGCCCGAGTCGCTTCGGGAGAAGATTTCACATCGCCAACCCAGCGCATGCGTCGTCTTCAGGTACATGGGAAGTGCCGAGTTATGACAGATGACACGGGGGGTTTCAAGCGACCCCCTCGCCCTTTACCGGCGCTGGGAAGATTGATTCCCAGAGCCTTCGGGCCGCCTGTTCGCCACTGTGAACGGCATCGGGCACTCCGACACCGCGATATGCATTGCCGGCCAACTCGAAACCGGGCAACTCACCAGCGAGACGCTCAATTTCGCCCACTCGCTCCAGATGGCCCACGTGATACTGGGGCATGGCCCGGTTGTATCGCGCCACCCGGACAAAATCGGGCCTCCCTCGGACGCCGAGGACGCTCTGCAACTCCTCCAGCACCAACTGCTCCAGCTCAGCATCGCTGCGTTCCATTTCTTCGGGCTGCATTGCGCCACCCACAAACGTTCGCAGAATGATTCGTCCTTCCGGAGCGCGGCTGGGGAATTTCCGGCTGAGAAACGAGACCGCGAGAATCCGTCGCTGCTCTCGCTGCGGAATCACCAGACCGAAGGCATCCACGGGATGGTCAATGTCGGCCAGCTGATGCCCGGACACAACAATCGCACTCGATGCGTACTTGATTTCATCCAGCCGACGGGCCAGTTCCGGAGCCCAGGACTGCACGAGCGTTGCCGACCGATAGGTCGGCAACGTAACAACGACCCCATCGGCAGCGATCACGTCGGACTCCGTGACAATCTCGTAACCTGAGCCCAGCCGACGAATAGACTGCACAGATGTCGACTTCCGCACAATGGCCTGATCCCCCACCCGCTCTTCCAGCCGATCCAGCAACTGCTGCATGCCGCCCGCCAACGTCGCAAAGAGGCCGTAACGCGCTCCACTGGCCCCTTCCTGCTGCCGACTGCTCGCGGCCTGCCGACGCAAGCCGCGAATTACGCTGCCGAACTGCTGCTCCATTTCCGGAAACCGTGGCAGCGTTGCGCGCAGACTCAGTTGTTCCGGGTCCGACGTATAAATCCCCCCGACGAGAGGCTGCACCACGTTTTCGAGAACTTCATTCCCAAAACGCCGTCGCACAAACTCAGCGAGACTCTCATCCTGCGGAACTTTCAGCTTCGGCACGAACAGCTCCGCAGCAACTCGCAGTTTTCCGGCCCAGGAGAGCAGCGGCGACCTGAACAACGGCCACCATTGACCAGGGGCCAGCAGATTGAAGCCATCGGGCGTCTGAACGGGTTTTCCCCGATGCAGGATCAGTGATCGCCGGTAACGATCGTCAGTGGAGATCAACTCCCCTTCCAGCCCCAGCCGGCGACACAGGTTCACTCCCCACGGCTTGTTCGTGATGAACGAGTCTGCGCCGCGTTCAATCAGATAGTCGCCAATCCGCTCCGAGCCAAACACACCCCCGCATCGGCTCGAGGCCTCCAGCAGGATCACTTCAACAGAAGCCCCCTGCTGCTGACTCAGTTCAATCAACCGATGCGCAGCGGACAGCCCGGTAATGCCGCCGCCCACGACAACAATGCGTCGCCTCTCCGATTGTGAACTGTGATCTGCCATTCCACCTGCATCGCATCAAGACCTGTCCAGCGGCTTATCCTCCGCAGAATCCCCGCCTCGTGGACCTGGGTCAAGTTTGGCGGCGTTCTCTCCCACAAGCGGGAGCACAGATGGTTGCCGCCCGATTTCACCACGGTCCACCGAGTGGCGATGCGAATCGCCAATCGCTAGCCTGCAGACATCAATCTAACGTCCACTTGAATGAGACTCGCCATGCAGCGCATTCGGTACATCATGATTGGCGGCTTCCTTGGGGCCGGAAAGACCACCACCCTGGGCCAGTTGGCCAAACACTACACCGATCGCGGCCTCAATGTGGGCATCGTCACGAATGATCAGGCGACGGACCTCGTCGACACCAACACACTCCGCTCGCAGGGCTTCGATGTGGGTGAAGTGGCTGGAGCCTGCTTCTGCTGCAACTTCAATGAACTGATGGACACAATGTCCCGGTTGTCAGCGGACCAGCGTCCCGATGTCATCCTCGCTGAACCGGTCGGCAGCTGCACCGATCTGGTCGCCACGGTGATTCAGCCGATCAAGCGGCTGTTCGACGCTGAGTTCGACATCGCCCCCTATGCGGTCATCCTCAAGCCCAGCCATGGTCGACGCATCCTCAAAAACGAAGCCGGGACCGGATTCTCCCCCAAAGCCGCCTACATTCTGAGCAAGCAGCTCGAAGAAGCGGACGTCATCCTGATCAACCGCATCGACGAACTCTCGGCAGAGGAAGTGCAGGAACTGACCAGCCTGCTCACGGAACATCACCCCAAAACACCGGTCCTGCAAATCTCTGCCCGCACGGGAACTGGAATTGATGGACTCGTCGAGTTCCTCACTCAGCAGGGGGACTTCGGTCGAAAAATCCTCGACATCGACTACGACACCTATGCCGAAGGGGAAGCGGAACTCGGCTGGCTCAACAGCAGCCTGACGGTATCGTCGTCACAAAAATTCTCCCTCGACACCGTCCTGCTGGCCATTGTGGTCGACCTCAAGCAGCGTCTCGAAACAGCGGGCTTTGAACCGGCCCACCTGAAAACCATCGGACTGTGGGAAGGGTTCTTCGGAGTCGCCAACCTCATCAGCAGTGACACGCCCCCCGAACTCTCGCTCTCATGCGGACACGAAGTGCAGGAGGCCGAGGTCATCGTGAACGCCCGCGTGGCCTGCGATCCAGAGACGCTGCAGGAGTACGTCCACGCCGCGGTCGATGCCGTCGCCGCTCAACACGGCCTGCAGGTCAGCTTCCGGCAGACCCAGAGCTTCCGCCCCGGTCGACCGGTCCCCACCCATCGCTTTGCCGACAGCGTGTGACAGAACGGCTCACTCAGTCGAAGAGCCATTCCCGCAGTCCGGTTGCCGAAAAAAGTCTTCGCCCTTCGCGCGGGTCGTCCGTTCCCCAATTGATTGGCTTCTCGCGACGTTGCAGCAGCGGCACGTGCTTCGAACAGTGGATATACGCTTCATCCACCCGCAACACCACCCAGCACTCGACAGCGGTATCGAGCGGCACCAGATGGTGTTCAACATACTCTGCGAGTTCCACTGGCAGTTCACCAGGCTGATGAACACTCGTTCGCCCATTAACATGCAGGCCGACGGTCGATTCGAACATATCGAGGAACACCAGCCCGGCATGCGGGTTCTCCAGCATGTTCCCCAGGCTGGCATAGACACCATTGCCCCGATATTCGGGATAGGCCAGCGTCGTGTCGTTCACGACGAGCACAAACCCGGCACTGCCGAATCGGGGCGAGCAATCGCAGTTTCCATCAGCGTCCGCCGTGGCCACAAACACCATCTCCTGACGCTGAATCAGGTCCACCATCGGCTGGAGCAACCGGTCTTTCATCTGCCGTTGATAAAAACGCTCTGCACGCGGCTGACTCTGCATCCGCACCTGCATTTCCCGTTCGCCACGATGCTCGTGAACCATATCCTCTCCTCAATCAATCGCGGGATCATAGGGCCCCGTGCCAGCGAAACAACCCCGGCCTCAAAGCCATCGGGCAGGCGAATCGGAAGGCATTCCCCAAACTCAAAGGAAGCCGGAATCATTCTGGCCCCTCAAGCCTCCAAGCCCCATCGGGTTGACTGGACATTGCCCGCACGAGCCGATCAGGCGAATGCATCCCGGTGCGGCTCTGCGTCAATTAACCTCTGGATCGCGCCAACATTGAGGGGTATACTTCCGTCAGGAAGCAGCCTGTGCCCTGAAATCCGAGATGTTGCACAGGAGGTGAGCGTGCTGGCCAATGGCCTTTGCTCCCTCGCGTTCGCGGTGCGGACGCTGCTGGTGGCAAGGAGACCTGCACGTTTGTGATTCCCTTCTGGCGGAGGTGTGGCCGTGTCATTCCTCAGCCAGAACGCTGGCCTGTTTTCCCGAGAGCTTTTCCCAACTCGACTGTCAGCCAATGCGTTCGATGTCATTCCCGCGCTCACGGCGAACGCGACATTTGATGAACCGAAAGGAGATTTCACATGACCGCAACAGAACACATTATCGATCCGTATCCCGCATCCCGAAAGGCGGTGAACGCAGCCTTTGAGGCCATGGTCTCTGCCGCTTCAGTGCTGAAACGGGACGACCTGTCCGCCGCACAACGGAAGGAATTGGCCGGCATCATTGCCGAACGTGCCCGCGATCTGAGTGACCTGGCCGCCCGCATTCAGTCGAGCGACTAGTCGAGCGCCGATTTGTCACAACACCCCGAGGCCCGGCCTGTTGGTCGGGCCTCGCGTGCTTCCTGTCCGCCACAGCAAGCAGGTCAGACTGTGGAGTGCCCGCGTGTCGGGATGTGAATCACAGCAGGGTTCCACTGCCCTGTGCAGCAGTGCAGCCCCCCGCCCCGAAGCCACCCAACCCCGCCCTCGCACGGCTGACACAGCCGTGGAACCCAAGTTCTCCACCAACCGGAGAACCCGGCCTGACCTACTTCTCTGGAGGAACCACCCCAACAGGGACTTGCCCTTTCTCTCTCTCAAGATTCGCAACTGTACGCTCAAAATGTCCCTCAACACGACGGGCAAATGCGAGCACCACAACACTTACAAACATGCCCAAGCAACCAACCATTAAAGCAATGACGACAGTCGCTGATAAAGATTTGGAAGAACCTGACTGCGCAAACGAAACGGGTTGCTTCCCAACACTGTGAACAATCAACGGATTATTGGACTCCTGCCCAATCGTCGTCTCAGTCCAAGCTGAGACGCTTAGAGATTTTTCAATCTCAATTGTCCCTATGTTGATATCATTGTTAAACTCGACTTCAGCCACCTCGCCATCATCCCACTCGACATACGCAAGGCCACGCCCGTTCATTTGAATTCGAACATCTTTCGCTGCCAAGTCTCCCGAATTCTTAATCGAAATCGTGACATATTCCTTAAGACGCCGATAGTTTTCTACCTGCAGACCAAGGGGAAATGAAACCAAAGCATCATCTGCCTCACGGCTGTAATGCTTTGTCAAATCTTTGATTACAACAGGTGGAATGGAAAAATTATTCTGCTCGGCAGTCGCAATAATATTGGGACCAGAGGAACTGGTAATCCAACCATAAATCTCTACAACAGAAAAGACCATTGATGGAGCGCCGAGGACTATCATCGCAACCGTAGCGTACTTCCACAGAAACTCTCTAGATGGTCTAGATCCCTCAACCTTTTCTGGCATCGCGGGTCCGCCTAATGAACTGTTGACTGAAACTGTATGAACGCCCGTCGACGTCCCGATCATTTTCGCTATAGATTAGTAGGTCAGGCTGTGCCTGACGAACGATGCCTGTCCATTTCATCATCGTCAGGCACAGCCTGACCTACTTGCTCCCAACAACCGCACGTTGCGAGCGTCCTTGAATATCGGCGTGTTCCGCTCCATCTTCAATGTGAAGAAGTATGTCCCGCCAGCGACGCGATAGCGACGATAGTTCGGCATTCCGGGATCCTCTCGCCATTGCGTTGGTCCGCACAGCGGCCCCTACGGCACTGGCGGCGGCGGTGGAGGAGTCGCTCCGAACAGGCCGCTCAGGTTGGGCACCTGACCTGCCGGGGTCCAGTTGCCAATAACCGGGCTCCAGACGAGCGTTGCGGGGGTCACCTGGCCGGACTGGATGCCTTGCGAGAGTTGGGCATCGTTGAATGGGCCCTGGGTCTGGCCGTTAACGGCGATGTGCCACACGGTTGCCGGAGGCGGAGGAGGAACCATGCCGGGGGCTGCAGGGGCCGCACCGAAGCCGCCAGCCATGCGGTTGGCCATCGCGAAGCCCATCCCCAGTCCCATCCCCTCACCGGCACCGCCGCCGGGATTCTCGGCGGCTGCGGTCATGGCTTTGCCCATCTGGAACTGCTGGTAGGCGTTCAGGTCGCCGACGACGCCCATACTGGTCCGGGTATCGAGGGCCTTCTCGACTTCTTCCGGGAACGAAACATTCACAATGTGCAGCTGTGGAATGTCCAACCCGTATTCATCGTCCACTCGTTCCACAACCATTTGCCGCAGCTTCTCAGAGAGCTCGCGGTAGCTGGCGGCGAGGTCGAGGGCGCTGATTTGTGAACTGGCGACGAGATCGGCGAAAGCGGAAGCGACGATGGCCCGCAACAGTTCGTTGATCTCTTCGACTTCGACATTGGAATCGGTGCCGACCAGTTCCTTGAGCAAGGCCTTGGGATCGACCGCCTTGAGGGTGAAGTTGCCAAAGGCTCGCAAGCGGATGGGACCGAAGTCAGCATCCCGCATCATCACCGGGTTGGGGGTCCCCCATTTGAGATCGGTGATTTGCCGCGTGCTGACGAAGTACACTTCCGCCTTGAACGGGCTGTCGAAACCGTACTTCCAGCCGGAGAGAGTCGACAGAATGGGGAGGTTGTCAGTCTTGAGTTCGTAGTGGCCCGGCTCGAAGACATCGGCCAGTTCGCCGCGATGAACAAACACGGCCATTTGGCCGGGCCGGACGATCAGCTGAGCGCCGTTCTTGATCTGATTGTTGTACCGCGGGAACCGCCAGGCGAGTGTATGCCGCGAATCATCGACCCACTCGATGATATCAATCAGTTCCGCCCGCAACTTATCGAACAGTCCCATTCCCGTTTCCTCCGGCCAGTCGTTGTCGAGTTTCCAGTGGCTGCATGCTACCGCCCGGAAGAGGAAACGGGCAACCGGCGGGGATGGATCACGGCAATTCAGGATTTTCGCGGGGTACCTTCGGCGCAGGCCTGAAGGCTGAGTTTTCAACTGCTCACTCCCCCCTCACGAGCGAATCTGCCTTGCCTCAAGGCATAAGTTGGCGGAGAGCGCCGATCGGAAATCGCTACTTATCCACAGGCAGCAGTTGCACGGCATCGACGATCACATAGCCATTGGTCCCGGCATTGGAGATGGTGACGACCGCCTGCTGGTCGAAGGTGAAGGTCCCCAGGGTATGGAAGGCACCGTCCAGCTTGGGCTGAACCTTCTGGTCGACTTTCAGTTCTGTGGTTCCGTTGGCGTGGGCAATGGACACCGGCACGTTTGTCGCTCGGTTGGGATTCGCGGGCCAGGAGATGCGGACTTCGTAGCGGCCGGGCTTTGGGACGGCGAACGTGAACCGGGCAGAGAGTTCCCCCTTGGCCTGGTTGTCATCGTGCAGATAGGTGTCCCCCACGCGCGGGCTCACAACCGCACCAGAGACCCAGGCTCCGGTCGTCTCGGCCTGTTCGTTGTCGCGAACGAGTCCCTTGAGAGTCTCCGGATCGATTGTATTGCCCGTCCGTCGCAGTGGGCCTTCGTAGGTGAGAATCTGCTTGTCGGCCAGCAGCCTCTCGCGGAGTTTCGCATAGTCGACAGCCTGCACATCGACCTTGGCATCCATCGCCTGACAGGCGGCGGTCGCGGCGGACTGTCCCAGAATCATGAAGACCGGCTCCATGCGAATCGAACCAAAGGCAATGTGTGTCGACGAGAGGGCCACCGGAACGAGCAGGTTGGTGCATTCCGATGCTTTGGGCGTGATGGCCCGGTATGAAAGCGGATAAGGATTCACGCCAATCTCGACGTTCCCTTCGTTCTCAACTGCTCCATCCAACACACCCATCTGGCAATGATGCGAGTCCATGTTGTACGAGGCGAGGCCTACCGAATCCTCTGGCACCTCGCGTCCCTGGCAGTTGTGCTGCGTCATCACGTAGTCGCTGACCATGCGTCGGCCTTCGCGAATGTACAACTGGTGCGTCCAGCCGCTCGTGCGCTGGTACTCATCGCGTGGCAGTCCGAACTGCTGAAAGTACGCGCGCCACTTTTCGGGAATGCGCGGCGAGTGCGTAAGGAAGTACAGCACACCAATCTGGTAGTTGGCGTGATCCTGAAAGATCTGCTCGCGGGTGGACCAGTCGGCATCGGGCCAGCTGTAGTTGCCGCCGACAAAGTCGATGAAGTACGCCCCCTTAAACAAGTGGTGGTTGTTGGTGTCGATACTCCACCCTGGCGTGGGATCGGCTCCGGTCTCGAACAGTCGTGCGAGCAGTTCGTATTGCTGCTCGTCGTATACGGCGGGCTTGGGGAATGCGATTCGATCATCATCCTTCACGAGTCGCATACGAAAGCAGAAGGCCTGAATCGTCTTGTCGGCCTCTCCGGGGACTCCGGTCTCGGCAACAACTCGCGGCAGCAATCCACTGGAAGGATCGCCGGGAACAATGTACGGATCGACTTTCGCCGGCCAGTTGTGGCCCCCCTTGCCCAGCGGCCGAATGCCGTTGTACGTCTCGCCGTACTGACTGTTCGCTTCACGTCCGTAGGTGTAGGAGACTCCGGCACGCGGCAGCAGGTCTCCTTCGTAAGTGGCATCGATGAACTGAGCCGCTTCAACACGCAGGCCGTCTTCCATTACCAGAGCCTTGATGCGTGTGCCGTCTTTCTCGACCTTGTCCAGGTGACACAGCAGGTGGTACTCCACCCCGGCCTCCTTAAGCATGTCGAGGAACTGCTGTTCGGCGGTCGAGGGTCGGAAGTTCGCTTGTCCGGCGACATCGTAAAACTCTCGGGCGATACCGCCGCAAACGTTCTTGCTGCCACCATCAGTATGGCTGAGTCCCCCCGAGGTCAGGCCGCCAATATGTCGACCAAACTCCAGCAGCACCGCCTTCTTTCCCATGCGAGCGGCCTGCACGCAGGCAGTGACACCGGCACAGGTGCCGCCATACACACAGACATCAGTCTGAATCGTCCGAGGCTTTGTTTCCATCGCAGGCTCGTAATACCGCAATCCGGGGATGGCCGGTGCCGGCAGGTCCGCAGCCTGAACAGACACAGGGGCAATGCAGATCACACAACTGGCGACCGAAAGCAGAAATCCGGTCAGGCGGTGGAGACGGGAAAGCATCGGACAAACCGTTTCATGTAGTTCAGGGACAGGGACTTGCGTCAGGATATCGCATTCGTATCGTCTGATACAGGCAACAAGACTGTAGGCTTGTTGGCCGTTCAACGTGAGCCGCAGCCCCTTCAGCGTGAAATGTTCAGCGAGCAACGGTCGTCGCCCGAAGTGCGTCATTCGCCCCTCGATTCTCAACCTTCAAGACAAGCACTATTGTCCGGGAGGGCTGGCCGATATAATCTTGTTGTCGAAGAAACATTCCGGAAGCGATGGGCTGCCGGTTCACCCAAACGTCAGAACTCGTCCTTTCCAGACAGAGGAGACAACAGTCATGGTTCACCTGTCCGAAACTGCAGCTGCCGAAATCAAGAAGCGCATTTCCGAATGCTCTGACCCCGAGAACACCGTGCTCCGCGTGGGCGTGCGTGGCGGCGGATGCAGTGGCTTCGATTACCTGTTCGGCTTTGACACCAATGCCGATCCGGAAAAGGATCACATTTCCGAGCAGCATGGCGTAAAGATCGCTGTCCAGAAGGCTCACGACCTGTATCTGGACGGCACCACAATTGGCTTCAAGAACGACCTCGACAAGTACGGGTTCACGTTCGACAACCCGAACGCCACCAAGACCTGTGGTTGCGGTTCCAGCTTCGGCGTTTGATCCAGCGCCGGGCTCATCAGGCCTGCCAGAATTCGAAATTCGCCAAGCCCGCAGGTTTCTCCCTGCGGGCTTGTTGCTGATATCCGAACAGCAAAACAGTCCCTCGACTGGTCGGCAGCAATGGAATTGGCGACAATTCATCGCCCCGGCTCCTTTCGCGACTTCCTGAGAAAAAGCAGCACGATGACGACCGAGACAGCCACCACCACGCAGATTGGCAGCTACTTCATCTCGAACTACCCGCCGTACTCGCAGTGGAAAAAAGAGTTCACCCCGGAGATCTTCGCGGCTCTCGATGCGGAACCGGATCGCTCGACCCCGCTGGGGATGTACGTTCACATTCCGTTCTGCCGCAAGCGCTGCAAGTTCTGCTACTTCCGCGTCTACACACAGCAGAACGCCGACACCATCAAGAACTATGTGGATGCCCTCGACAAGGAACTCACACTGCTTAAGGACAAGCGGGGGTTGTCGAACCGGTCGCTGCAGTTCGTGTACTTTGGCGGCGGCACCCCCTCGTACCTGAGCGCCCGACAGCTGCATCTGCTGCGCGAGCGGCTGAGTGATTCGGTCTCCTGGGACAACGCTCAGGAAGTGACCTTCGAGTGCGAGCCGGGCACGCTCAGCCTGGAAAAGGTGCAAACGCTCAAGGAAATCGGCATCACCCGTATTTCACTGGGAGTGGAGAACTTCAACGAGAAGATTCTGGAAGAGAACGGTCGCGCCCATCTGCTGCCGGAAGTGTATCGCGCGTATGAGTGGATTCGGCAGGTCGGTTTTCCACAGGTCAACATCGACCTGATTGCCGGCATGGTCGGTGAGACCGATGAGAACTGGCAACACTGCATCGACGAAGCGATCAAGATGGAGCCGGACAATATCACCATCTATCAGATGGAACTCCCTTGGAACACCGTTTACTCCAAGGAAATGCTGGAACAGGGAATTGAGTCCCCCGTTGCCGACTGGCCCACCAAACGCCGCTGGGCCAGCGAAGCCATCGACCGCCTGCTCGCCTCCGGCTACCAACTCTCCAGCGGCAACGAACTGGTCAGAAACCTGCAGACTGATCACTTCGTATACCGCGACAACCTGTTCCGTGGCAGCGACCTGCTGGCCGTGGGGGTCTCCTCATTCGGCCACTTCCAGGGAGTTCACTATCAAAACGTGGACAAGCTGGAGACATATCTGGAACTCGTGAACAGCGGCGAAATCCCGATCAACCGGGCTTATAAACCGACACCGCATCAGGTCCTGATTCGCGAGTGGGTGTTACAGATGAAGGAAGGCCGCATTGCTGCACAACCGTTTCGCGATAAGTTCGGGGTCGATCCGCTCGTCGAGTTCGCAACTGCACTGGCCAATCAGGAACGGGCGGGATACCTCGAAGTCCAGGACGATGAAGTCATCCTCACACGCAAGGGGCTGCTGCAAGTTGACAGTCTGCTGACCGAATACTTTGAAGAACAACACCGCGAAGTGCGGTACACATAGACAACGCTCGCGACCACAGGAGCCTCATATGGTTCGCATTGGCCTCAGTCTCCTCGCACTGCTGATCACCTGCCCTGAGAGCATTGGACAGTCTCCCCAAGCCTCGCCCGTCCCGGTAGCGCAAGAGTGGATTCGCCCCAGCGAGAATGGCACGCACTTTGTAAGGACCACTACGGGGAAGCCGTTCGTCGTCTGGGGGGTAAACTACGACCACGATCATGCGGGTCGACTGCTGGAAGACTACTGGGGCGAGGAATGGGCCACGGTGGTGGAGGACTTCGGCGAGATTAAGGCCCTCGGTGCGAACGTCGTGCGGATTCACCTGCAGGTGGGCCGCTTCATGGAGACAGCCACGAAGCCGAATGCTGCGAGCCTTGACCGGCTGCGAAAGCTGGTTGCCCTCGCTGAGGACACAGGACTGTATCTCGATGTCACCGGACTGGGTTGCTACCACAAGGACGATGTTCCGAAATGGTACGATGAGCTGGAGGAACAGTCCCGCTGGGATGTGCAGGCGCGGTTCTGGAAAGCTGTTGCCGAAACCTGCAAATCGAGCCCGGCCATCTTCTGCTACGACCTGATGAACGAGCCCGTGGTCTCCGGCGGGAAGAACCCACAGGACTGGCTGGTCGGGGAACCGCTGGGGGGCAAGTATTTCGTACAGCGGATCACCACCACAGCTAATGGTCGTGACAGCCGCGAGATTGCCCGCGACTGGGTCGCCAGGCTGACCACCGCCATTCGCGAAGTCGACGACCGGCACATGATCACCGTCGGCGTGATCCCGTGGGCCAAGGTCTTTAAGGGGGCCAAGCCGCTGTTCTACGCCCCGGATGTGTGCGGCCCGCTCGACTTTGTGAGCGTTCACTTCTACCCCAAGGCGGGAGAGCTGGAGGCCGATCTCACGGCCTTGCGTGTCTACGATGTGGGCAAGCCGCTGGTGATTGAAGAAATCTTCCCACTCGCGGCCAGCCACGAGGAAACGCTCGATTTCATCAACCAGTCAAAGACGCTGGCCGATGGGTGGATCAGCTTCTACTGGGGCCGGACGATCGAGGAGTACGAGGCAGACGGCGATCTCAAAGCAGCTCTGGTGGCCGGTTGGCTCAAGCATTTTCGCGATCAGGCTCCTTAGCTAGCCCATGACCATTCCGGCAGCCAACACTGTCACCCAGGCGTATACGCGAATTGCTGCTGCATGGCGAGCGGACCGATTGCATACGTCAACCGAAGCGAGCTGGCAGCGGTTGCTTGACCGACTGACGGAGCCGCTTGCCACTGGGGCGCATGTACTCGATGTTGGCTGCGGTTGCGGCGAACCGATGGGGACGTATCTGACCGCTGCGGGATATCAGGTTACAGGGATTGATGGATCAGCGGGATTGTTGAGCTTTGCCAGAAAGGCACTGCCCCAAGCCACGTTTCATCACGGTGACATGCGCACGGTTGATCCCGGCGGATCGTTCGACGCCATCGTGGCCTGGGACTCGCTGTTTCATGTCCCGCGAACCGACCATGCCGTGATGTTCGCCCGATTCGCAACCTGGCTACAGCCCGGAGGACGTCTCCTGCTTTCACTGGGCGCATCCGGCGATGCGGGCTTCACCGCTCCACTGCATGGAGAGACGATGTACTACAGCAGCTACTCACCCCGCCAATCAATGCAACTGCTGCATGAAACAGGATTGCTTGTCGAACACCGGGAGATCGACGATCCCGGAGGCCGCGGCCACCTCGCCATCATTGCCGTGAAATCATCGGGGGAGATCCCCTGCAACTCCGCTACACGTTGAACAGGAAGTGGCAGACGTCGCCATCGCGCATGATGTAGGCCTTGCCTTCAATGCGAAGTTTGCCTGCCTGTCGAATCGCCGCTTCGGTCTTGTAGATTTCCAGATCTTCGATGGAAAAGACTTCCACGCGAATGAACCCTCGTTCGAAATCGGTGTGAATCACACCGGCAGCCTGCGGAGCAGTGGCCCCAATCGGAATCGTCCAGGCGCGAACCTCTTTCGGTCCGGCGGTAAAGTAACTTTGCTGTCCGAGCGTGCGGTACGCTTCGCGGGCGAGGACGGCGAGAGCTGGCTCTTCAAGCCCAACCGATTCAAGCATCTCGTCGCGGTCAGCAGCATCGAGTTCAGCAATTTCGGACTCCAGCTTGGCACACACTGCCACAACACCCGCACCATTGGCCGCGGCGTAGTCGCGTACAACCTGGACCAGCGGACTCTCGCCATGCAGGTCGTCTTCAGCGACGTTGGCGACGAACAGTACTGGCTTGGCGGTCATCAGGCCGTAGCCATCAACGATTTTCTTTGCCGCCGGATCGAGTTCGAGAGTCCGGAGAGGCTGCTCTTCGTTCACATGCTTCAGACAGGCTTCAATCACTTCCAGTCGCTGTTTCGCTTCCTTGTCGCCGGTGCGGGCGGAGCGTTGCACCTTGGGGAGTGCGTTCTCCAGCAATTGCATATCCGCGAGTAGCAGTTCGGTCTGAACGACATCGATATCGGACAGCGGGTTGACCGATCCGGCAACGTGAATGACATCGTCATCTTCGAAGCAGCGAACCACCTGCACGATGGCATCCACTTCGCGGATGTGACTGAGGAACTTGTTTCCCAGCCCTTCCCCTTCGCTGGCTCCCTTCACAATCCCTGCAATGTCCACCAGCTTGAGAGCAGCAGGCAGAATTCGCTGCGGCTTGTAGTACGTGGCGATGCGATCCAGACGCCCATCCGGAACGCTGACGATCCCTTCATTCGGTTCGATCGTACAGAACGGATAATTCGCACTCTGGGCTGCCTGTGAACAGGTCAGCGCATTAAACAGCGTACTCTTCCCGACGTTCGGCAGACCAACAATTCCGGCTTCCATGATGCACTGCGAAGGTAATCAGAAGAAAATGAGCGGCATGCAGAACATGCATGCCGCTCGTGAAACATCATCCGGCCGCAATCGACCGGGGCACACCCACCACACCGTAGGGTCCGCTGTGCGGACCAAATCAAGGTGGGGCAACATTCATGGTCCGCATAGCGGACCCTACCAATTAGGACAGAGCAGCCTTCAGTTCGTCGGCCTTGTCGGTTGCTTCCCAGGTGAAATCCTTGTCGTCCCGACCGAAGTGGCCGCCAAATGCGGTCTTGCGGAAGATGGGGCGACGCAGCTGCAGGTGCTTGATAATTCCCTGTGGTGTGAGCGGGAACAACTCGGCAACGGCAGCTTCCAGTCGGCTTTCGTCGACCTTGGCAGTGCCGCGAGTGTCCACGCGAATGCTCACGGGATCGGCCACACCGATCGCGTAGGCCAGCTGAACTTCACAATCGCTGGCCAGTCCAGAGGCCACAATATTCTTGGCCACGTAGCGAGCCATGTAGGCTGCTGAGCGGTCGACCTTGGTGGAGTCCTTGCCGCTGAAGGCTCCGCCCCCGTGGCGACCCCAGCCACCGTAGGTATCGACAATGATCTTGCGGCCGGTCAGACCACAGTCACCGTGCGGGCCACCGACTTCAAAGTTCCCGGTCGGATTGATGTGGTACTTGGTGCCTGCGTTGAGCAGTTCGCCTGGTACACACTGCGGAATGACCTTTGAGAGGACGTATTCCTTGATTTCCGCCTGCTTCACACTCGGGGCATGCTGTGTGGAGAGAACGATGGCGGTGATGCCGGTCGCCTTGCCATCTTCGTAACGAATGGAGACCTGACTCTTGCTGTCAGGACGCAGCCAGTTGACGTCGCCCTGCTTGCGGAGATCCGTCAGCACATTCAGGATGCGGTGCGACAGAGCGATCGGCAGCGGCATCAGTTCCGGTGTCTGATCACAGGCATAACCGAACATCAGTCCCTGGTCGCCGGCACCGTCAGCATCAACCCCCATCGCAATGTCGGGGCTCTGCTCGTGCAGGCGGTTTTCAACTGTACATGTGGCGGCGTTGAAGCCGACATCGTCGCTGGTGTAGCCAATGTCTTTGATGACTTCGCGAGCAACCGCTTCGAAGTCAACACTGGCGGTCGTGCGAATTTCCCCGGCCATCAACAGATAGTCGGTGGTACACAGCGTTTCGCAGGCACAGCGGGAGTTCGGGTCCTGGGCCAGCAGAGCATCCAACACACCGTCGGAGACCTGATCGGACACCTTGTCGGGGTGTCCCATGCTGACGGATTCGCTGGTGAAGATGAAACTGTTCGACATACTTTTCCTCACTGGGAACGTGTTCTCTGAGGGACAGGCGCCAACTGTCCGCGGGGGCACTGGCCCGATTTGCGTGGCGATAGCGGGGGAAACGGGCAGTTTAGTGGACGTTTCCCCGACAAGCCACCCTCGGCATGAATCGCCCACCAGTTTTGAGAATGCCGCGCATCCCCGTCACGGAAGAGGACTTCAGGCGATGATGCCATCCACTGCTGTGCCATGAACATCCGTCAGGCGGAAGTCGCGACCGGCATAGCGGTAAGTGAGGCGTTCATGGTCGAACCCCAGCAACTTCAGGATGGTGGCCTGCATATCGTGCACATGCACGCGGTCCTCCACGGCCTTGAAGCCGAACTCATCAGTGGCCCCGTGCACATGCCCCCCCTTCACGCCGCCACCAGCCAGCCACATGGAAAAGCCCCAGTGGTTGTGGTCGCGGCCATTGATCTTCCCGGCGTTGGCTCCGGGAGTCGGCATTTCGACCACAGGTGTTCGACCGAACTCGCCCCCCCAGACAATCAGCGTTTCATCCAACATACCCCGCTGCTTGAGATCCTTCAGCAAAGCACCAAGTGGCTTGTCGAGTTGATTGGCGAGATTGCGATGGTTCTTTTCAAGATCGTCGTGATTGTCCCAAGGCTGTCCGGCCCCGTGCCACAACTGCACAAAGCGCACGCCCCGCTCCACCAGTCGGCGGGCAATCATCAACTGCCGGGCATGCACGCCCTTGCCGTACATTTCGTGAATGTGCTTGGGTTCCAGCGAGACATCGAAGGCCTCCGCCGCTTCAATCTGCATGCGGTACGCCAGTTCGAATGAGTGAATGCGTGATTCCAGTTGCGGGTCCAGTCCCCGGTCGCTCATGTGCTTGCGATTGAGTTCCTGCACCAGGTCCAGCTGCGCCCGCTGGCGATCAAGTGGCAACTGCTTGTTTCGGATGTTTTCGATCAGCTGCTCGATGTCTTCGTGCTTGGTATCGATGTACGTTCCCTGGAATACACCGGGGAGGAACGCCGACCGCCAGTTGGCCGACTCAGTAATCGGGTACCCGTTGGGGCACATCGCGATGAAGCCAGGCAGGTTCTGATTTTCCGTTCCCAGCCCGTACGTCACCCAGCTTCCCATGCTGGGGCGAGGCTGCCGGGCATCGCCGCAGTTCATCAGCATCAGCGAGGGTTCGTGATTCGGCACATCGGCGTACATCGAACGGACAACGCAGATGTCGTCGATGGACTCAGCCACATTGCTGAACAGTTCGCTCACCTCAATGCCGCTCTCGCCGTACTTCTTGAATTTGTATGGCGAAGGGAAGGCGGCCCCGGTTTTGCGTTCCGTCTTCAGATTCTCGATCGGCAACGTCTTGCCCGCGTATTTCTCCAGCGCAGGCTTGGGATCAAAGGTATCAACCTGTGATGGTCCCCCGTTGCAGAAAATGTGAATCACATGCTTCGCCTGCGTGGGAAAATGTGCGGCCTTCGGCACCATCGGCGAGACTGCGGCATTCGCCGTTCCGGCCAACTGGTCACCCAGCAGCGTGGCCAATCCCAGACTGCCCATTCCGCAGCCCACACGTTGCAGCAGCTCACGTCGAGATAAAGAAGCTAAGGGGGTCATGGGAAACCTCTCGTTCATTCGATCTGCCGTGGGGTGCACGTCAGACTTATTGCAGGCGGGATCTACTGGACAGATGGGGGACCTGTCGGCGGGCAACTGTATTATAGCGCAAGTCCCCTTGCCGAGGAAAGAAGCCGCCCGTCTCCGCAGGGAACTTCTGTCACCATCCGGAGTTGAACAGAGGGGTTGTGCCGCATATCGTGACCAGCTCCAGCGGAGATTCGGCCCGATGACGCTACCCCAACTGCCCCTGCTCGATTCCTGCGAGAACTGCGGGGCCTGCTGTTCCCTGCAGGGAGCCCCCCCCGACTACGTCGCCTTACGGTTGAACCCACACTTCGCCAATGATCCCTCATTTGCCGAGGATGCGGACCGTCTGGCCCAGCTCTCTGGCGAAGCGGAAGAGTTACTGGACAGATACTTACGTCAATCCGCTGCCGCAGAAATCCCGACTGATGGTCCCTGCGTCTGGCTCGATCCGGCGTCTCTGCAGTGCCGCTTCTACGAGTGGCGGCCTTCGACATGCCGGGTCTTCGAACTCAACAGCCCTGGCTGTCACATTTACCGCAAACTGTGCGGCGTCACCGCCAGCGAGTGATCTGTCCTCATGTGACTGAACGCTCTACCATGCGTTTGGCCTCACACTCAGAGATGGAAATGAACGGGAAATACCAGGTCGCGCATTGGATGGGAGGGCTCACAGCGCTGGTGGCGTTTTCGCTATGTGCAGCCGAACTTCCTGCGCGTCCCCCTGCCCCTCCCTTGCCGGTGGAGATCATCCTGCCGGAGTTGCAGATCACTGCCCCCCAGGTTCGTCCGCATGTCGAGTTTCTGGCTGCACCGGAGCGAGAAGGACGAGGCTACCGAGGTAAGACTGCCGCCGCAGATTACATCGTCAACCACTTCAAGCAACTTGGCCTGCAGCCCCTGTTTGGTGAATCCTATCTGCAACATCTTCCCGACTGGCAGAATGCCAAAGCGGAGCGTCCCATTTATGTGGGGGCCAACATTGGAGCCGTACTCCCCGGAAGCGATCCCGAGCTGAAGAACGAATGGATCATCCTGAACGCCCATTACGATCACCTTGGCATTCGCAATGGCGTGCTGTATCCCGGCGCCGATGACAATGCCTCAGGCGTGGCCATGCTGCTCGAATCGGCCCGGGCCATCAGCCAGTCTCCGTCGCGCCCCAAACGCAGCATTGCCTTCGTTGCGTTTGACTTTGAAGAACGGCTGCTGTGGGGCTCACGCTGGTTTGTGGCTCACCCTCCCTGTGACCTGGAGCAGATCAAGTTCTGCCTGACCGCCGATATGCTCGGACGCTCGCTGGGCAACCTCTCCATGCGCAATGTGTTCATCATGGGCTCAGAGCATTCCCCCGAACTGCGCCCCCGGCTGCAAGGCTGCAACCCGACTCCCAACCTGGAACTCAGCCTGCTGGGAGCCGATATGGTGGGCACTCGCAGCGACTACGGACCGTTTCGAGATGAGGGCATCCCGTTCCTGTTCTTCTCCACGGGAGAACATCCCGACTACCACACGCCGCAGGATACACCCGATAAAATCGAGTACGACAAGCTGGCCGAGATCTCCACGCTCATGGCTCGCCTGACACTCGATCTCGCCCAACAACCACAGGCTCCCGCCTGGTCGCCAGGCAATCCCCGAGAACTGATTGATGCCGACACCATTCATCGGATCACAGCCCAGATCATGGCTGCGGACGATGCGGGCCTCATGCACCTTGGCGACCTGCACCGCACCTTTGTCTCGCAGCTGCATTCCAAGACAGGATATGCCCTGCGGCGGGGTAAGATTTCTCCCGATGAACGCGTGTGGCTCATCCGGGCCACCCAATTCCTGCTGGTGTCGGTGTTCTGATGACCTCTCCTGAATCGGCGTCCAAACAATCAGCGGCCCAGCCCAAAGATGAACCTGCGTGGCTCGTCCAGGCGGAGTGGTCGTTCATCGCGTGGATGCTGTACATCTTCTCCATCGGACCGATGTACTGGCAGTGGTACATCGCGAAGTTCTCGTTCGGTGGCTCCTACTGGATCGCCTTGTTCTACGAACCCCTCTGGCGACTCGCCGAATGGATCCCTCCCTTCGGTGCAGTGGTCGATTTCTATGTCTCCTGGTGGATTCTGGGCTAATGCACTCACGGAAGGCCAAGTTCAGCCCGCAGTAGTGCACAGGCCTCTCTGCCGTTGATGCCGTGCTTGCCGACATCGGCATGCTGGAGCATTCTCTACCCGGCTGCCCCACCACCCGTCGGGACTCGCCGCCTCAGACCACGTCATCGCGCCTTCAAGTCAACGCAAGCTCATGCGTTGATGTAGTCAAACTGCCTGTCGAATGCGCAGGAACTGCGACCGAGATATGCGTATCAACGCGGCATCAGACATCACGTCAAGCTGATGTATTCGCAACGCGTTTGAGAACCACGCATTAGAAATTTGGTTCAATCTCTCGGGCGGATTGGCGCACCGCTTGCGTTTGCCAATCGCAGAGCCAACTGGCTTCGCGAGTCTCGTGTTCTTCAGGGGGGTGCCGGGGCCACCTGTTCAGAGCAAGAGATCGACGACTCAGGGGAGACGGGCTGAGAACCTCTGCTGAGTTGTCTCGCGACTTTCGAGCCTCGAGTTTCGAGGTCACTTTATCGACGTCTACACATGGAGACTCCGTATGCCCAAGGTTCGACATGCCCGCCGCGGCTTCACCCTCATTGAACTGCTGGTCGTCATCGCCATCATCGCAATTCTGATTGCCCTGCTATTACCTGCCGTGCAGCAGGCTCGCGAGGCGGCCCGCAGAAGCCAGTGCAAGAACAACTTGAAGCAAATCGGATTGGCACTGCACAACTACCACGATACGCACAGCGTGTTTCCGCCAGGCAGCATTGCGGAAACCTCAATCAGCAACAATCTGTCCTGGTCCACAATGATTCTGCCGTACATTGATGCAGCGCCGCTCTACAACAAAGTGGGCACGGCAACCAACAACTTCACCCGCAAATGGGAAGATGCCAACTTCGATGGCACGCTCACCGACCCCATCGCCGAAGCCAAGACCGTGGTGACGCCATACTTGTGCCCTACAGACACGATTGGCGCAATCAACCCGGACATCGGAGGCTACGGCACCACGAACTATGTCGGAGCGGCCACAGCTGCCAACGCTACGCAAACCGCAGACGTGAACGCCTCATTCTACGCCAACTCCAAAGTTCAGGTTCGCGACTACACCGATGGGTTGAGCAACACCATTCAGGTCGTAGAGCGCGCAGGAGCTGGAATCTACAAGGCGTCCATCTGGATTGGTCGTCGCGAGACAATTGACATCTTCGAGATCCAAACCCGCATCGACCGTTACTCCAACGACACCGACTACCGTCCCAATGGATCGATCTGGGCATCTGCCAGCAGCCTCCACACCGGGGGAATTCAAGTCCTGATGGGCGATGGCTCGGTTCGTTTCATCAGCGAGAACATCGGCATTGTCCCCTGGGCCGCCCTGGGCACTATTGCCGGAGGAGAAGTGATCGGAGAGTTCTAAGTTCCAACGAAGTCGGGCTACGAAGCAGCAGTTGCCGAGTCGTGGCTGGAACCTTTCGCAGCGTTCACCGGCACTGGCCAGCACAAAATCCATGCCGCCAGCAGCGACAGTCCGACGTGCGCCAGGTTGATGTACATCGACGCTTTGTGCAGCGTGATGAACTGAGGCGTGCGGGGTGAGCCGGGAGGGGTGATCAGCGAAGCCAATGGAAGGTAGACCGAGACGTAGTCGACCCCCATCAGGATCACGGCGAGCAGAGTCAGCAGGATGGGAATGCGGGTGCAGCCGCACGGCGATGCCGCCGGACACGCCCCGCGTTTCATCGCGGAAATCAATAGCAGCGACAGGAGCGAACTTCCCACGAGGAAAAATCCAAAGCCGTAGTAGTTTGGAAAGCGAATCAACGTCATCTGGTCGCGGACGATGGACTCAAAGCCCGGAAACGTCACCTGGGCAACTCCATTGATCACAAACAGAACTGCGGCCCCCACCCAGGCGGAGAGAGCGAAGCGGGACCAGGCCAGACAGATTCGAGACAACATACGAAGCGCCGCAAGGGAGAACGGGAAGACAATTACAACTTGTCGCCACCGTAATAGATCGTGGTCTCCGGCAGGAAGTCTGCCTTCAACTTTTTCGCCGCCTCAGGCGTAACCCCCGTCCCTTCCAGTCCCAGCTCCTTGAGTTGTTTGAGTTGCTTGAGCGAGTTCAAGGCCACATCCAGAATGCCGGGAACGCCATCCAGCCTGAGGACCTCCAGCTTCTTCAGTTTTGGAAGTTGTTGCACGGCGACGGGCGTGAGGGAATTGTTGCTCAGTTCCACGACTCGCAAATTCTTACAGAACTGAAGCCTCAGCACGGCATCATCGGAAAGACCTGCCCCTGAGGCTCGCAACACTTCCAGTTCACTCAATCCGGCCGGGACGCTGAGCGCGTACAACCCGAACTGACTGCCGCTGAATGAGAGTTCCTGCAAGTGACGGAACTTCCCATGTTTGACCTGTTCCGCAAACGGGCGGCCCGTCAGATTCCGCACCCCATCGAGCTTAAGCACGCGCAGCTGGGGCAGATTTCCAAGCTGTTCGAGCGATGCGTCATCCACCAGCGTGCGTTGCAGGTTCAGCGTTTCCAGATGGCTCAACTGGCCCACGGATACCATACAGGCCCCATCCACGCGAGGGGTATCACTGAGGTCGAGGTCCTGCAGCTTCGTCAATTTCGGCAGCCGCTCGATGGTCAATCGACTGATGAGCGTGCGTGCGAGATTCAGCGATTCGAGCGAAGTCAGTCGATCCAGTTGCAGACATCCCTCATCGGTGACGCGGCTCATCGAGAGATCCAATGACGCGACCTTGTCCAATCCTTCCGACAATCCGGTCACTTCGAGCAAGCGGGCATCCGTTTTTTCCTGACTCGGCAGAGCCAGAAACTCCGCAATAATCTCCTCCGGCGTGCGCGGTGCCGGGGTGGGTATTTCAACCATAGCCGGCGGTGGCGTCACGGCTGGTTCCGGTACGGCAGGGGACGAAGTCTCCTCAGAAGACTGCTGATCAGGAATCAGTTCCTGAACGCGATCACATCCCGCGACCAGTACACCAAGGCACAGGCCGACAACCAGAAATTGCCCGTAAATTGGCATGGCGCCGACTCCAATGAAAAGGCTTGCCCGCCTCGGATGAGAACCTCCATCATCCTAAACGGGCAGCGCCATGATGCATAGCCAACCCTGGCCGCAGCTGCCCGGCGCACCTCGGCAAGATTGCGACGCTCCCAGACTCCGGTTAGCCTGTCTGGACGCCTTCACGGGGATGCTTCCCCATCTCCTGCACTGCCCGCTGTCCTCTTGCCTCCAGAGGTTCTTCCCATGCTGAAGCCTGCTGCATCCCTGGGTTTAATTGCACTGGTCCTCGGTCTCTCCGTTTGGGGTATCTCCCAGGACCGTGAGGCGGCCCCGGTTGAAATGGCCGTCTTGAATGAACAGAACTGGGATCGCTTCGTTCCTGACGGCAAGGAGGTCGATGCGATCTACGGCGATATTGTCCTGCGGAACAAGTATGTCACCGCGGTCATCGCTCAACCACTGGCGTCACGCAATGCGAACATGACTGTGCGGACCGTGGGAGGCTGCCTGCTCGACTTCACCGCGAGGCAGCAGCAGAGCGATCAATTGAGCTGCTTCTATCCCGGCCAGCGCGTGTTCCCTTACAGCGAGTGGACCATAACCACTCCCACCGAAGCCGATGTCGCCATCACCTCAACGCTGGAACGCCATGGCGGCGCGGGCGCAGTCACAGTCACTTCACATGGCAGCGAGACACGCCCCACCGTGAAAACGACATACAGCCTGGCAGCCGACTCCCGCATTCTTACGGTCTCGTCCAAATTCACCCACACCGCAGGCTCACCCATCATCGTGAACCTGCACGATGACATGCGGATTGACGGGGGCAAGGAAGACATCGTCAAAGCCCCCAATGGCACGACCGACTGGTACTGGGTGGAAGATCGCTACTGGCAACAGGCCTACGGGTTTCGAGCCACCGGATTGCGAGTCCAGTCCAACAGCGATGCCCGTCGCAGCGCACTGACCTACCTCGCCAATGGGGATCGCGACATGGTCACGCTGAAAGCGGGCGAGTCGTTCGAGCTTGTGCGGGAACTTGCCTGCGGAGCCAATCGCATGGCCGCAAAGGCCGCCTTTGATGTGACTGATGGAAAGCCTGTCGTATCGGTCCACCTCACCGCGCTGGACGCGGCTCAACGGCCTGTGGCGGAGGCACAACTGAATGTGAAGCACGAAGGAAGCACGATTGGAGTAGCCCGTACCGACGATCGGGGAAACGTCACCCTTCCGTTGCCGCCGGGTGACTATGAGCTGCAGGCCACGGTCAATGGCCAGGTGATCATCAAGAGCTCCACTCTCATTGTGACCGGGAGCGGCGAGCAGCGTCACTCACTGGTCGCCAGCGACTATCACCCCGGCACACTACGTGTCGCCGTGGTCGACAAGGCCAACGGCCAAGGCTTGCCGGCGAAGATTGAAATCATTGGCCAGGACGGAGTGCCCACCCCGGACTTCGCTCCGGAGACCGCTGAATTCGCAGTCAAGAATCTGCGCTATGCACCGCATGGCGAGTTCACGCAAGACCTGCAGCCCGGCACGTATCAACTCATTGTCAGCCACGGCCCGGAATACTCCGCCGTGTTCACCAACGTGGAAGTCAAGCCGGGCGAGACAACCAACTTCAACACCAGTCTGGTTCGGCAGGTGGACACCACAGGCTGGATCAGCAGCGACTTCCACAGTCACAGTTCCCCCTCCGGCGACAACACAGGCAGTCAGTTGGGTCGCGTACTCAATCTGGTGTGCGAGCACATCGAATTTGCTCCCTGCACGGAGCACAATCGCATCACCACCTATCAGCCTCACATTGAAGAACTCAAGATCAGCCCGTTCCTGTCTTCAGTCACCGGTATGGAACTGACCGGCAGCCCATTGCCGCTGAATCACCAAAATGCCTTCCCACTGCATCATCATCCCCATCGTCAGGATGGCGGCGGTCCACAGACGGATACCGATATCGAACGGCAGATGCAGCGGCTAGCCGCGTGGGACAATGGCAGCGACAAGCTGATTCAGCAGAATCACCCCGACGTCGGCTGGTTGTTCTACGATCGCGATGGCAACGGTGACCCGGACGGAGGCTACTCGGAGTCGGTGGCCCTGATCGATGTCATGGAGATACACCCGGTCGACCGCATTCTGGAGAGTAGCGAGGCGGACGGCGTGGATACCGACGAAGCCAAGAAGAACCGCATTTTCAAATGGCTGCAGTTGCTCAACCAAGGCTACCGCATCCCCGGCGTGGTGAACACCGATGCTCACTACAACTTCCACGGTTCCGGCTGGCTGCGGAACTGGATTGCCTGCTCCACTGACGATCCCGCCAAAATTGACCCCATGGAGATCGTGCATGCCTCCGAGGAAGGTCGCGTCATCATGTCGAACGGTCCGTTTCTCCGGGTGCAGGCCCAATCAGGAAACGGACCTCAGGTGACTGCCGGTCAGGATCTGCGGGCTAATGGTGGCAAATTGCAACTTGAGATCTCGGTCCAGTGTCCCGACTGGCATGACATCGACATCGTGTTTGTCCTGATCAACGGACGTTCATCCCCAGAGCACGTGTTCACGCGGTCGACTCATCCGCAACTGTTCCCGGCCGAGGGAGCGGTTCGATTCGCGACGAAACTCAATCTGCAACTCCCGACAGACGCTCACCTTGTGGTCGCCACGGGAGGAACCGAGTCCACGCTGGGTCCGGTCATGGGGCCGAGTTCCGGAAAAACCCGCCCGGCTGCGTTGGCCAATCCCATTTTCGTCGATATTGACGGGAATGGATTCACGCCCAACAAGGACACACTCGGCCTGCCTCTCCCCGTGAAAGGCGACTGACGCCACGTCCAGTCACAACACAACTCACTCAGAGATGCGGCGATCGGGGGCAATCCCCGGTCGCGACGCTTTCGCTTCGCAGAGCGTCTCCCTAGCATTACCGCTTGCGCTGCCCGTCCAGCCCCGCCCCTGCAACCTCAACCCCGATTCCCGCCATGAGTCCAAAGGTTTACGGCATTGTCTTCGCGTTGTTAACCGCCCTGTTCTGGGGCATGTACGGCCCGGCGCTGCAGACATCCCGCGTTCAAGGTCAAAGCCCGTTCAAGCCCTTCGTGCTGATTGGTGTCGCCTACCTCGTCTTCGGCGTTCTGGGAGGCATCATTGGCATCATGGGGACGAAAGACAATTTCCATTTCGCCCCTCAGACCATCAAGTGGGGCTTCATTGCCGGTTCGCTGGGAGCGTTCGGCGCCCTGACGCTGACGCTCGCTCTGTTCAAGAGCCGCGCCCCAGACCTGGTGATGCCGATTGTCTTCGGTGGAGCCACCATGGTGTCGGTGATCATTGGCCTGCTCATGAAGAAGGAACTGCTCTCCGCCCATCCACTGCAATACGTCGGCACGCTGGCCGTGATTGTGGGCGTGATCCTGATTCAGGCTTACGCCGCACACGGACCGGCCAAACCGGGTGCTGGCCACGCACCAGCAGCGACGCCAGCCGCTGCAGAGCCCTCAGGCGAAGGTCACTGACCAATCCGCCATTTCTGACGCGACTGCACGTTTCCAATTTCCTCCACTTAAGTCCTGCTGTATTCCATGCCCATCATCAGTATCGAAGGTGACTGGCTCAATCGTCTTCTGGGGAACACCTACCCCATCGAACAACTGGCCGACGCCCTGGAACAACTGGGCTGCGACGTCGACGAAGTGATCGATGTGGAGCGGTTCCGCTGTCCCAACTGCCAGAACGTCGTGGAAGGCTCGCTGGGAGCGGAAACCACACGGCACTGCAACTGGTGCGAGTTCGAGCAGGAAGCGGAGTTCGAGAAGCTCGGCGTAAGCACCGTCATCCGCCTCGATCTGCTGGCGGCCCGTCCGGACCTGTTCGATGTCGGCGGCATCTCCCGCGCGCTCAAGGGCTACCTGGAACTGGAGTCAGGACTCCCCGAGTACCCCGTAGCCGAATCGGACCTCAAGGTCATTATCGATCCGTCTGTCGACGGGAAGGACTGCCAGCGACCGTATATCAGCTGTGCAGTCGTTGATATGCCGAACATGGACGAAGCGACGCTCGTCTCCCTGATGAAGCTGCAGGAGACGCTGCACTGGGGCGTAGGCCGCGATCGCAAGCTCTCTTCCATTGGCGTTTACGACCTCGCCACCGTGAAGGGGCCCATCCACTACACGACAATTGATCCCGACAAAGATCCATTCCAGCCATTGGGGATGCCCGGAAAGCTGATGTCCGGTCGGCAGATTCTCGAAGAGCACCCGAAGGGAGTCGCCTACTCCCGATTGCTGGCCGACCATGCCCGCTACCCGGTGCTGAGAGACTCGGAAGGTCAAGTCCTGTCGATGCCCCCGATCATCAACAGCGATCCCACCAAAGTCACCCGCAAGTCACGGCGACTGTTCATTGATGTGACAGGCATCAGTGAAACAGCGGTGGAAAAGTCGCTGCACACGTTCGTCTCTTCGTTGCTGGAACTGGGAGGCCGTGCCTACTCGGTGACCCTCGTTCGTCCCGATGGCACCAGCGAAGTCACGCCCGACCTGCATCCCCGAAAGATCAATATCGAACTCGCCGCCGCAAAACGCTGGCTCGGCTTGCCCCTGACACTGGAATCCGCAGCTGCGGCCCTCAGACGAATGCGGCTTGATGCCGAACCGTCAGACTCCAAGGGCGAACAGCTCACGGTTCACTTCCCGGCTCTGCGAACAGACTTCAAGCACATGGTTGATGTGTTCGAAGACCTCGCGATCGGGTACGGCTACCGTAACATCAAGCCCCAACTCGTCGGCCAGATGACCACCGGTCAGCCTCGTCCGGAGGAACAGCAGGGCGATCTGGTCCGCAGTGTCCTGCTGGGACTGGGCTTCTCGGAAATCATGTCGCTGCCCATGACGACCGAAGAACTCCACTACGAAAACTTCCGCCTGCCGGTTCCTGAACACTACACGCGTATTGGCAATCCCAAACTCAAGGCGATGACTGTCGTCCGCAGCCACCTGCTGACCGGTTTGATGGAGCACCTGCGGGAGAATCGCCGGGCTCCATTGCCACTGCGATTCTTCGAACTCGACAATGTCGTCGCACTGGCCAGCGATACCGAAACCGGGTCGCGGGAAGACCGCAAGGTCGCCATCGTCGAGATGGGCAAGGAAGCGAGTTACGCTTCCATTCGTGCCGTCGTTGATGCCCTGCTGTACGAACTCGGACTGACGGGGGAGTACGCCGCCTGTGATCATCCCGCCTTCATTCCTGGTCGTGTCGCCCAATTGACCACCGGCACCGATGTGGAAGGAGTGCTGGGCGAAGTGCATCCCGAAGCGATCACCAACTTCGGACTGGATAACCCTGTCGCTCTGGCTGAACTCAACGTGCGCCGCATCATCTGACGCCCGGCAATGGCCACCAGCGGAGCGACCGCATCTCGAGGGTCGCGACCCGCCCATGCTTCGAGACCGCATTCCTTCTGCCAGACTGATTGACCGCCGTGACTGCTCCCGAAACTGTTGAATCAACGTCACCTCCGACACCTCCTGCCCCGCGTAAAGCGCTGGCGATCATCTTCGTCACGGTCTTCATCGACCTGCTCGGCTTCGGCATCGTCCTGCCGCTGCTCCCACGATACGGCGAAGCCTTCGACGCCTCCGGCATGACGCTCGGACTGCTGATGTCCTCGTTTTCGGCAATGCAGTTCCTGTTCGCTCCCCTGTGGGGCCGACTGTCGGACCGCATTGGACGGCGTCCAGTGCTGATTGTCGGCCTCGCCGGGTCGACCTTTTTCTATGCCCTGTTCGGCATTGCTACGTCTCTGGGCAAAGACGGGACCATGCTCGGCCTGGGCGTCATCACGTGGCTGTTCATCACGCGCATTGGAGCGGGGATTGCCGGGGCCACGATCTCCACAGCTCAAGCGTACATCGCCGATGTCACCGGCCCCAAGGAACGGACCAAAGGCATGGCCCTGATTGGTGCAGCATTCGGAATTGGCTTCACGTTCGGCCCGCTGATTGGTGCAGGGTTCGTGTGGGGAGCCGATCCAACGCAGCCTCCTCCCATGCCTGGTTATGTCGCGGCCTTTCTGAGCGGAATGGCCATGTTATGGGCGATCACCAGCCTGCCCGAATCGCTCAGCACGCAGACCGAACAACTCACCACTCATGGGCACGGCCTGAATCAGCTGCGACGGCTCGGCAGCGCTCTCAGCAAACCGATCATTGGCGTCACACTGATGTCCAGTTTCCTGACCATTCTGGCCTTCGCTCAGTTCGAATCGACACTCTCGCTGCTGACCGAACATCTCGGACTCGACCTGACCTGGAATTTTCTGATCTTCGCTTACATCGGCCTGATCCTCACCGTCGTGCAGGCTGGCGTGGTCCGCCGACTGGCTCCCAAGCTGGGCGAATTTCGAATGGCGATGATCGGCGTCACGACGCTGACCGTGGGGCTGCTGCTGGTCGGCCTGACGGGTCTGGCTCAGTCACTGGCCCTGCTGATGGCAGTCGTCCCACTGACGGTGATCGGATTTTCGTTCGCCAATCCCTCGTTCCAGGCGCTGCTCTCACTCAACTCGGCAGCCGATGAACAGGGCGGCACCCTGGGAATTGGTCAAAGTGTTTCCGCACTCGCCCGCATCGCCGGTCCCGTTATCGGCCTGTCATTGAAAGACCTGCACATCTCCGCCCCCTACTGGGTGGCTGCTGGCATCATGACGCTGGCCTGGGCCATGACCTGGTCGCTCAAGTCCCGCCTGCAGGCACCTCGCAATTCGCAGCCGGAACAAACCGCCTGAGCACCACCCCAGGCGTCCACAACTCACTCGGAGGCATAAAGGCACTGAGTCCAACCGGACCGCTGTTCACTCTGCCGGCAATGCGGAAACGGGTGCATTCGCCTAATGATGGCGATGTGGCATCTCAAAACTCGTCATGCGGACGAGATCTCAGGCGGGGGTGATGAACTGTGCGGCAATCGGCATCATGTCCTCGCACGCACCAAGCAACGCATTCACCGCAGAGGTCGCGGAGGGGCGCAAATAGAGATGGGATGTTGTCGTTGCAATGGTGAACTCAGCGCCGCGCTGTCGCTCCGCCAAAATGAGCCTGTCGGGATCAACAGCAATCAGTGCTGGAACAGGAACTCTTTCGAGTTGAGCACGGCCCAGCCCACATCTTCCAGCGCCAGTCGACGGTCGCTGCTGCTGGAAATATGAGCCAGCGAGGCCTTCAGTTCTGCGTCGTTGGGTTGCCGACTGAGAGCGGCCAGGTACAGCGTCCGCACGATCTCCTCATCGCCCTTTTCGGCAGCAATCAACTGATTGATCCGCCCTTTGTCGTCACGCAGCTTGTTGTGAACCGTGGGGCCGTTG
>JAGQPW010000330.1 GCA_020426515.1 Planctomycetaceae bacterium
TGGCAGTTTCGCTTCAATGTGACACTGCTGTTCCCCAAATAGGCTTTCGCCGAGTTCTCAACACAGCATTCAGTCCCTGTAGGGCCGGTTCCACCGGCCTACTCGCCGGTGGTTTGAGTCATGTTGTGCAATTGGGGCACGCATGGGATTTGTCCCCACGTTTTCGGGTACACACCTGCCTGCACCCAGCGATGGAAACTCGACCAAGGCCACGCAGCCGGGTGTGTTACGTAACCGTGCTTGACCGGATTGAAGTACCCGTAGGGCCGGTTTCACCGGCCTTTCGCTCGCTCATAATGCTGCCATTCGCCATTGCCGTCCGGTGGAACCGGCCCTACGGTAACTTGATCGCGACCGGCCGGTGGAACCGGCCCTACGGCCGCTGGTCCCACCCTACGGCCACTGTGGGGCTGGATTGGTCAAACCAGGCAAGGTTGGACCTCATGGTGCCGGTAGTTGACCGCTCGATCGTTAGAACCGCTACATTCGGCTCAAGCCGTGCATTTGGAAATCCGATACACCGATCAGGACCAGGCAGGTCAAGCTGTCTGAGATGCTGTACTTGGCGTGCTGGATTGCACCATCAGCCCGGGGGGGGCCACCGATGTTGGGGCGAGTTCTACTCTTGCTGCTACTGACGCTCTGCCCCTTCCTCGCGGCACGTGGTGATGACGGCTGGTTGGCGGCTGATCAACTCATTTCGCTACAACCATCGGACCGCGCGGACATCGCGTCGCCGGTCTCGTCTCTGGGGGCGTTTGATCCAGCACCCCGTCGTCCGTTGATCACTTCGCATCTCGACTGGAGGCATCTGGATAGCGACGAAACGTCGCTGCTCACGCTGGTCCAGCAGGGAGAAGCATCGGGAGGTGGAGGCGGTGATCTGGCCTCCAAGTCGCAGAACCCCATCAGCGATCTGGTTTCACTTCCTCTGCAAAACAACTGGGATTTTGGCGTTTCTCCCGGCAACGGATCACGCTACATCGGCAACCTGCAGCCAGTCGTTCCCGTCAAGCTCAACGAAGACTGGAACCTGATCAACCGCGTTATCGTTCCATTCGTGAACGTGCCAATCACTCCGGAAGCGCAGGCCCACGGCATCGGAGATATGGTTGGGCAGTTCTATTTCAGCCCCAGGAATTCTGGAAAGCTGATCTGGGGTGTTGGCCCGGCGGTCATGTTCCCCACAGCCAGTGATCCTGTCCTGGGATTCGGACAGTGGGGGGCGGGTCTCAATGCCGTTGCCCTGCTCTCCGATGGCCCCATCGTTGCAGGAGCCCTGATCTACCAGATCTGGGGAGTCGAGGGGAACACAAAGCCATTCCTGTTTCAGCCGTTCTTCAATTACAACCTGCCTGAGGGCTGGTTCATCAATGTCTCCGGTGAAGCGAATGCCGACTGGGAACAGGCTTCCCGGAACCGCTGGTCCTTCCCGCTGGGAGCCGGTGTTGGCCGGGTCTTCCCAGTCTTCGGGCAACCCATGAACGTCATGTGTCGATTTGCCCCTTACCTCGAAAAGCCAACCGGCGGACCCGATTGGCAGTTTCGCTTCAATGTGACACTGCTGTTCCCCAAATAGGCTTTCGCCGAGTTCTCAACACAGCATTCAGTCCC
>JAGQPW010000331.1 GCA_020426515.1 Planctomycetaceae bacterium
TAGAGTTCTAAGTTTCGGTTCACTTTCTAGATTCAATCCTCCTACTACTGCCGGTAATACCGAATCATCAACTTGCCTTGTACTGTAATTCGGAGTTAACTTTTGAATTAAGATATCAGCTCCATTACCAACTGCAAGATATGCCGAATTATTACAGTCTACATCTAATGCGATAGGAGCATCTGCAACAGTTCCTTCTAATGTGTAGGTCTCAGTTAATTCATTGCAAGATGAATCATAGACACGATACTTGGCCACATAAATGCCAGTTGGACCTGGTGGAGCTTGTGAACAAGCATTCTGCGGATCAATAAAATCTAAGGTCTCTTGACCAGTGGAATTTGGATCAAGATAATCAGATAATCTACTAGTTGGAGTATTATTTCCAGTCCAAGAAATAAAGAATCGACCATACCAAGACCTGATCAAGTTTTGATCACACCAGCAATTTGGATCAAGGTCTGGATCACATGTCAATGATCCACCATGTAATTGTCCAACTACACGACCATTCTGATCAAAAACAGGAGAACCAGATGAACCTGGTTCAGTATTACCATCATCCCATGGCCCAACTAAGAGATGAGTATCTGGAACAACCCCATACCACGAACCAAATCCTAATGCAGGTTGATTATCAAATGTAATACGTTTTTCGCAACCACGTGGATGAGATACAGCCACATGACTAGTTGTGATTAATCCATCTCGACGGTCCCATCCGGCATAAACAACATTGAATTGAGGTGGTGGAGTTTGGTTAAGTCGAACTAAGGTAAAATCAGACTCACGATATTCTGAAATCCAAGTTGCACCACTCGTAAATTGTGTGGTTTGACCATCTGGTACTCCATTACAGATTGAAGTTTCAAAGTTCCAAATACAAACTAAGGAAGCTGCATTATTTTGACGGACACCACAATGGTAAGCAGTCATAAAATATGGAGTTTCATCTTGAGCTGTATTATTTACCATGAAACCACTACAGAAAACACCACCACCAAATGACATTGCAGCTACACTTCGAATCTGTGGACAGTATGGATCTCCTTCTGGACAAACCACATCAATATGGTTGCAAAAAGTATTTCTGGCTTGACGAAGAGATTCTGATAGACTATCATATCCACGATAACCAACATTGACTGAACCTAAAGTTAATTGTAATGTATTATTAGTGATCTTAGGCACTGTTAATTCAATTATAATTTCTTCTGCCATCACAGGTGGAGTCCAAAGTTGATTGTTCTTGTTATTATCTTGATCAGTAAAAGCACGGAGAATGTGTTTTCCATCTGCTGAATAAACATAAAGACGACTATTTCTAGGTAAATAAAATTCTGTAAAACCTAAGTTAATATGTGGAGCTCCTTCAGCTCTAATTCGGTATCTCCAGATGCGCATGTCTTCATCATAATCTTCCCAGAGACCATGTGTATCAGGTGTAATATTTGTGGTTTGTGGGATTGCATATCTAAACGGTAAATTGATCTGAGCAATTCCTGTTTCTCCACTGACATTTGAGGATGCTAAATTAGCAATGTCTTCAGCTTCAATTGTC
>JAGQPW010000332.1 GCA_020426515.1 Planctomycetaceae bacterium
CGCCGTCGATGGCGAACGCGTGAAGTCTGCCGCCGAGTTCCTGGGGATCATCGAAAACAAGAAGCCCGGCGACATTGTCGAACTCACCATCCTCCGCGACGCCCAACCCGCTCGAGTCCGCGTCACCCTCGGCGACGACACGAGTGGCCCTGAAGACTCGCGTCGGTTTTGATTCGGTCGATGGATCGACACATCACAGCGGAAGCCGAAAACTCCCCGTCAACGCAATTGGCGATGACGGAGAGTCGTTTCATTCCATTGACTTGGGGCGACTCAGTCCACCGGCGTGTGAAAACGCCGGTGCCACACTATCGACTGCGCTGTTGAAACACCGGGTTCGGAGCCGGGAGGGATTCCACCTCCCGCATCGGTCGGAAGCTGCCATCGGGCAGCAACGGAACTGCGACACCCGCCTGCGGAGCACGGACGGGCACCCCCAGCGTGGGGCATCCTGAGAAACGATCTCCCACTGGTGCAGGCGGTACGTTGCGCGAGTCACTGATCCGATCAGGCATGCTCGGAATGTCCTGGCTGGGAAAGGTACTCAGGCTGGCTGGTGTTGGTGCCGGAATGTTGGGGTTGAAGAACGCAGCTTGCTCGGCTTGTGCCGCTTCTGCAGCCGCACTACCACAGGTGGGACACATACTGACTTCGAGAGTCAGGTCGTCCTGCACACGCACAAGTTCAACGCCAGCATTTTCGTAGTGAAGTTTCAGGAATCCTTCAATTCGCAAGGTTCCAGCGTCGGCAGGGACGTCTCCTCCACTTCCCATAACGGCTGCCAGGCTTTCTTCGAAGTCTTTCGTTACATCCATGGACAGGCCCTTGGTTCGGTCTCCACCGTTCTGCATTGAGAATTCGACGAATTGCTTCAAGTGGTCGCTTTCCTTGGCATCCTTGGCCTTGCCTTTGGGATACACCCAGCCGCGAAAGTCAACTTGGCGAATCTCTGTGTATGGGTTGCGGTCCTTCTGTTGCAGTGCCAAGGCGCCTGTGAGTCGAACCTCGCAATTGGCGGCACCTTGTTGGGGATTGCCGATTCTTCGAATGCTCGCCTGCATTTTCGTCTTGTCCCAAGTGAATTGATCCACATGCTTCACCGCCACGTGCTTCGCCACCGCAGCGGTGATCTGTTCCTCCACGGCTTTCGCAGCGGCCTTGGCATCGGCGTCCTCTTTCTTGGGGAGCAGCGGGACATCGATGTGGTTTGACACGCCATATGGGGTCGCGATGTGAATGTCCACAAACTCCTGCTTGGCGTCTGGACCAAGGAAGCCATTCACATCTTTCGGAATGTGAATTTCCATGATCTGACGGCTCAGTAGCGTCTTCTCAGTAATTTTCTGGCCCCCCACGATCACCTCGGTGCCATGCACGCTGAAATGATCCCCCACCAGGAACAGATGCGTTCCGGTCTCGGCATTAGGATTGATACCTGGTTCGCCGTAGAACCCCTTGAGTTCCGGAGCCAGATCAGGAATGCCGGTGTTGAAGAACTCGAAGCCACCCAGCGAATTCTCGAACGGCATTTGAATGTATTGCGTTTG
>JAGQPW010000333.1 GCA_020426515.1 Planctomycetaceae bacterium
TCTCGATCCCCACGATCGGCATCGGGGCCGGTCCGCACTGCGATGGGCAGGTCCTCGTCTCGCCCGACATGCTCGGCCTGTCGGGCTTCCATCCCAAGTTTCTCAAGCAGTACGCCAATCTGCGCGAGACAATGACGGACGCTGCCAGGGCATACGTGCAAGATGTGCAGCAGGGTGAGTTCCCCGGTCCGGAACACTCGCATTCGTAGGCGGCTTAAGAACCAAGTTTGCAGACGTCCTCTGAGCTATGCGACCACAGCAAGATCCAGAATTTCCTCAAACTTGGGTTAACAGTTTTGCTGTTGCGTTGTATCAGACTATTGGGACGACAGGATCGCGTACGAGAGAATGGAAGGAACAGGCTGACGAGTTGGTCGCCATCTCCGCGCGAGCATTAGCAGAATTGATCGCCGCACACAATCATATCTTCGCCGGTACACGAGTTCGCTCCCTCAAGTTGAGTCGCAGCAATCTGGATACCTTTCATCAGAATCTGGAACGACTTGTTGCCATGGATCGCATCACCTCTGACGAGAGAAACAACATTTTGGATAAGTTGCATCCGATTGAACTGTACATTCAAGGGCTAACGGAGATTTACGAGGAGATTTCCATGAACCCACTTAGGGCCGGTTTGTTTGCGGTGAGGAAATTCATACGAAAGCAAATGTGTTGGTGGTAACACGGTTTGTTTCTCGTGACGCCAATTTTTTTCTGAAGATTGTTGCGAGAGCGCGTTGACGTGAGAATTCGAGTATCGTTCGAGGGATACTCTTCAGAGTTCAGCCCCCTCGACTCGCATGCGATTCACAGCGTTTGGATGGTTGCTTTGCTGTTCCGCCACAGTGTGTGCGGCTCCGCTGGTTGTGGAGACAGAACCGAATACGCCGGAGCAGCAGCGGGAGATGTTTCATCTTCCGCCCGGCTTTGAGATCCAGCTGGTCGCCAGCAATCCCGACATCGGTCAGCCGATGAATCTCGCCTTCGATGCGGCGGGTCGACTGTGGGTCACCCACTCCGTCGAGTATCCCTATCCCGTGGATGGCCCCGGTGTGCAGCCTCGCGAGGAACGGTTTGCCGGGCTCGGCTCTCCTCCGGCCCGCGACCGCGTGACGGTCCTCAGCGGCATCGGTGCGGATGGGAAACCGACTTCCATCACGCATTTCGCCACCGGGCTCAATATCCCCATCGGCGTGACGCCGTTGAGTCTCGCCCCCTCGTCAACGCTCAGCGCTCAACGTTCAACAACGGCGATCGCATTCACGATCCCCAACATCACTCGCTTCACCGATACCGATGGCGATGGACTGAGCGATCAACAGCAGCCTCTGTATGGGCCATTTGGGAATCTCGATACGCATGGAATGACGAACTCGTTCACACGCTGGATCGATGGCTGGATCTATGCCTGCCATGGCTTCCGCAATACCAGCACGGTGCAGGGGGCTGATAGTCAGCAGATGACATTGAACTCGGGCAACACGTTTCGTTTTCGTGCCGATGGTTCGCACATTGAGCAATGCACGTGG